>JAEUJX010000404.1 GCA_016794545.1 Myxococcales bacterium | reverse complement strand
CTGCCACTCCCCGCGCTCGCGGCCGCGCGCGGCCTCGATGCGGATGCGCCGCCGCACCTGCAGAAGGTCACCGAGACGCGCTAACTATGGGAGCGAGTGTTTCGCCAGCTCGCCGAGGATCTGCGTGATCGAGGCAAGCTCGACCTGACAGAGGCGCTCATCGATGGTTCCCATGCGCCGGCCTGCGCCCGTCGGCGCGACGGAGCTGCTCGAACACGTCGACGCGCACGGACACGCGATCGGCCGGCCGCGATCACCGTGCGAACCGAGCGCTCGCGATCGGCGGAGCGGCGGAGCGTGGTTCTGATCGAAGGCTGAGGGTGGACCTCACCGACGAGCAGGGTGGACGTCCATGACGTGTTCAACGCGACGCCGTGAACGGGGTGATGTGGCTCCTTCGTACCGGGGCACCCTCGGCGGGATCGGAACGAGCCGCGGGTCCAACCGCTCCTTAGAACACGGCCCTCAGGCTTTCGGCTTGCGCATGATGATCAGGTGCCCGCGGTACTTGCCGTCGGGATACCCGAAGCGGAACGCGAGCGGGCGCTTCGGCTGCGCGGCGTACTCGGCGCGCCACTGCGGCGTCACGGTGCCGCCGGCCTTCATGTTGGATTTCTCGTAGGTGCCGTAGGTCTCGTACTCGAAGCCGGCGGGCTTGCCGTACTTCGGCGGGAGGCCCGTCGAATCGGAGACCATCCACACGACGTTGTCGATGACGTACTTGCGCATCGTGTCGAACTCGTCGAACGACAGCAGGTAGCTCGCCGCCTTCGTCATGCCGGCGACCTTGCCCTTGGCCTCGAGGTGCTTGAGGGCGGCGGGATCCTTCCTCAGGTGCGCGTCGTCGAGGTTCGCCAGGATGTGGCGGTAGACCTGCGTGCGCGTGGCTCCCTTCTTCTTGAACGTGAGCTCGATGTTCGAGAGGGCGGCGTTGCGCTTGCCGACGTCCTTCAGCTTGTCGAGGGCGGCGAGGTCGTCGTCGGTCAGGTACTTGATCGAGCCGTCGGCGGCGAGCTGGAAGTACTTGAGCGACGTCGGCTCGTAGCCGTGGATGGTGAGCGCGGAGAGGCCGAAGATCAGCTGCGTCGGCAGCTTCCCGCCGCGCATCGCGCCGATCATGTTCATCGTGACGGAGAAGTTGGCGCGGTAGAGCGAGGACAGCTCCGTCGCGACGACGGCGAGCGACTTCTTGAGATCCGCCTCGGAGAGGCGCGCGAGCGCGGTGGGGTCGCCCGCGGGCTCGAGCGAGAGCGTCGTGATCTCGTCGGCGTCGGGGTAGACGGTGAGCGCGGTCGAGAGATCGCCGCCGGCGAACGGGTAGACGACGATCTTCGGGACGCTGGCCGGGACGGTGGTCTTGAAGAAGTCGCCGGCGACCGCAAGCCAGCTCTTCCGGTAGTCGCCCTGCGCCGCGCGCACCTTCTTGCAGTGCGCCTCGAGGACGGCCGGCTTCACGCCCGCCGGGGGCGTCCCTTCGGCGCAGGCGCCGACGACGAGCAGCGCCCGCGCCTCGTCGATGAAGTCGTGCGCCTTGCTGTCCGCGTGGGCGGACGACGACGCGAGGAGACCGAGCACACCCAGGACCGAGAACAGCCGCATGGCGCGCAATCTGACACGCCGCGAGCCTCCGGTCAGCGGCGACGGCGGCGGATCATCAAAAGTCCGACGGCGAGCCACGGAGCGAGCGCGCCCGCGGTCGGCATCGAGCCGGCGTCGCAGGAGCACCCGGCCTGCATCGCGCCGTCACCTTCGTTGCCGTTGCCCGGCTGGCAGGTGCCCTCGACGCACACCTCGCCGGAGTCGCACAGCGGCGCGTCGGCCTCGTCGACCTGGCCGTCGCAGTCGTTGTCGACGCCGTCACACGTCTCGGTCTTCGGCTGGGGCGCATCGCAGCCGCCCCAGCTGCCCGCGCCGCAGGTCTCGGTGCCGACGCCGCAGGCGTTCGAGCACGAGCGCGACAGGCCGTCGTCGACCTGGCCGTTGCAGTCGTTGTCGACGCCGTCACAGGTCTCGCCGGAGATCGAGCCGGCGATCGCGTTGAGCGCCTGCACGAGCTCGGTGGTGTTGTCGACCTGGAAGTAGCAGTTGTCGGGCGCGGCCGCGTCGGTGCTCGCGGGGTTGCAGCCGGCCTTCGCGGTGTTCGCCGCGACGGCCATGCGGTTCAGCGCGATCGGATCGACCTCGGAGCCGAAGCCGACGATCCACGTCGTGACGCCCTGCTGGGTCAGCGTCTCCACCGCCGGCACGCCGTCGAAGCGCGTCTGCGGATCGTAGGGCACGCAGTACTGCCAGCCATCGGTGATCAGGATGACGTGGCGGGCGCCGGTGGTCTGCAGCGCCGGGTCCTGCGCGGCGCGCTCGAGCGTCTGCGCCATCGGGGTGTAGTTGCCACCCTCCGGCGGCGGCGTGGTCAGCGCGCCGAGGATCGCGCTGCGGTTCGACATCGCGGGCGCGACATCGACCTCGCCCGGCGAGCACATGCCCGCGCGCGGGAACGTGACCAGGCCGAACTCGGCCTTCTGCTCGTAGCTCGACAGCACCTGGCCGAGCCCGTTCACGGCGACCTGCCACTTGGTCTGCGTGCCGACCGTACCGGTCTGCATCGAGCTCGACTTGTCGAGGATGACCATGACGCGCGCCGCGGTGCACGAATCGGCCGAGGCGGCGTTCGGCGCGAGGAGGGCCGAGGACAGGACGGTGAGAGCGAGGAGGCGCGACATCGTGCCCCGCGCAAGAGCACCGCGCGTGCCACGAAATCCCCGTCGGAGGACCGCAGATCTCCGGTGGTTGGCCGATCGCCGGCTACGCGATCCGCCACCCCGCGCTGGCGACACTCGTTTCCGTGCCCACGCCCGTGGGCGCCAGGTCTCAGTGTTTCTCGTCGGGGCCGATGTCGACGCCTGGCCCGCTCGGCCGCGTCTCGCCCTCGAAGTCGTCGGCCGGCGCCTCGGTGGTCGTACCACTGTCGACGCACGGCGACCGGTCGGCCAGGTGGTAGGTGGCCGAAAGCATCGGGTCCTCGTTCTGGTTGTTCATCGTCGGCGGCGACGACCAGCCGTCGAGCACGAAGATCGACTTGGTGTCGATCGGCGCGCCCGACTGCGTGATCTCGCGATAGAGGACGTCGTTGCGGTTCGACAGCACCTCGGCGAACCAGATGTCATTGGAGTCGAGCAGCTCGACGCTCGTGGTGCGGCCCTGCGCCGGGTCCTCGCGCACGCCGTAGCGGTTCAGGTTGATCCCGCCGTCGAGGATGTTGTTGCGCACGCGCCCGACGGCGCCCTTGAGCCCGCAGTTGTTGCACGAGCCGATCGCGACGACGACGGCCGCGCTCTCGTTGCGCACCGTGCCGCTCCCCGCGCCACCCTGCCCACCGCCGTTCAGGTAGTTCGCGTTGAGGATGACGGTGCCGGCGGGCTGCTCCGTCTCCGTCATGAACACGCCCGCGGTGCGGAAGCCCTTCGGTCCGTAGACGATGTTGTTCGTGATCGTGGCCGTCGCGCCGTTCGTCGCGATGCCGGCGCACCACGTCGTCGCGTTCATGCACGCACCGACCGACGACGTCACCACGTTGATCCGGTTCCGCGTGATCGTCGCGGCCGACGTCAGCTCGATGCCGTTGCTCGTGCCGCCCATCGACGTGCCGGCGAAGATCTCGTTGCCGGTGATCGTCGTCGCCGCGCCCGAGCCGAACGCCGCGATGCCGTCGGAGCGCCGCGCCTGTCCGCTCTGCAGGGTGTTCGCCGCGATCGTCGCGGTCGCCGGTCCACCGACGTTCTCGAGCAGGATCGCCGCCGAGAGCCCAGGCGCGGTGCCGCTGACGATCTCGTTGTTCTCGATCTTCGCGAGCGCACCGCCGGTGCCGCGCACCGCGACGCCGAGCGAACGATCGGCGGCCGTCGGTCCCCCGGCGAGGACGTTGCCGCCGAAGATCCTGTTGCCGCGCACGGTCGGCGAGCTGCCGGCGATCGTGACCCCCGCACCGCCGGGCGCCGCCGCGGGCATGCCGTCCTTGCCGCGGATCGTGAAGCCGGCGAGCAGCGTGGTCGACGTGATGCCGGCGCCCGCGAGCACGCCCTCGAAGTCCTGGTTCGCGATCGTGGTCTCGAACGCGGCGAGGTCGCGCGTCCAGCCGCACGCGCCGGTGTTGCACTCGTAGCCGCCGTGGACCGACACGCCCGGTGCAAGCGTGACCTTCTCGGGATACGTGCCCTGCGCGACGAACACGCTCTGGGCGCCGCCCTTGCCCTTCGCCTTCGCGATCCCCGCGCCGATGGTCTTCAGCGGCATCGCCTTCGAGCCGGGGTTGCCGTCGTCGCCGCGCGCGGCCGACACGAACGTGCCGTCGTCGCCCGGGCAGCTCGCCGGATCGGCGCCGCACGGATCGCCGCCGTCGGGCTGCTTGCCGTCGGCCGGCGGCTGGTCATCTCCCCCGCCGGCATTCGATCCGCACCCGAACGCGAGGACAAGGCAGGCGTACGCGAGTCTCATCGGTCCTCCCGGAGGCTCATTGTAGGGCTCCGCGGGGGCGCGTGGATAGCGTAGGTCTACGGGACCGTCAGGATGATCACCGCCCGCGTGTCATCCCCCGTCACGCTCACCCGCCACAGCTTCCCCGCCTTTTTCGCCTGGATCCGCGTCGCGTTGCCCGACGGTGACGCCTCGTCCTTCACGATCTCCCACTTCCCCGCCTTCAGGGCCCCCCGCAGCTCCTCGACCACCGGGCCGCGCCCGCGCGGGACGTTGTAGGTCTGGATCTTCCCGCCGCCGCCCTTCACCGCCGCCGGCGCCTGGGCGTCCTTCGGCAGCGGGAACACCGGGTCGGCCTCGGCGACCGGTGGTGCCGGCGCCTCCGCGTGCGCGGTCGGTGCGAGGGACGTGATCAGGGCCACGGCGAGAGCGAGAGCGCGAAGCATCCGCCGAGCATAGACGGTCCAACCACTCGCGGCCCGAGATATCGCCGCATCCGGCACGGACTTCCGGTAGTGTGCGCGCCGAGATGCGGATGGCTCGGCTCGTTCCTCTGTTCCTTCTGGCGGCGTGCGGCGACGGCGACAAGGACCTCGCGGCACCCGACAACTGCAACCCGCTCGGTGACGCCGTGTGCTACTCGCCGTGGCCGTCGTCGGCGTTCGAGGTCGAGGACCCGGCGACCGCGACCGGCCGGCGCGTCGCCGTCCCCAAGGGCGCCCTGCCGACCAACATCGACGGCATCCCGATCGAATCGGATCCGTACAACACGCTCGACGGCTGGTCGTCCGCGGCCCCGATGATCATCGCGTTCGAGTCCGGCATCGACGGCGCGAACCTGGTGCACTACTCGAACTACGCCGCGAGCACGACCGACGCCTCGCCGACCGTGCTGATCGATCTCGAGAGCGGCGAGCTCGTCACGCACTTCGCGGAGCTCGACGTCCGCGCCGCGGACATGCCGTCCCGCCAGGCGCTGTACATCCGGCCGGCGAAGCTGCTCGAGGGCAGCCACCACTACGGCGTCGCGATCAAGAAGACGCTGAAGGCCAAGGGCGGCGGCGAGCTCGCGGTGCCCGAGGGCTTCCAGGCGATCCTCGACGGCGAGACCACGAGCCACGAGCTGCTCGAGACGATCCGCCCGCGCTACACGGAGCTGTTCGCGAAGCTCGAGGCGAAGGGCATCACCAAGAACGACCTCGTCGTCGCGTGGGAGTTCACGACGCGCTCGCGCAAGACGGTGCAGGAAGATCTGCTGAACGCCCGCGACGCCGCGATGACGGTGATGGGCACGAACGGTGCCTCGCTGACGTACACGTCGATGATGACGGCGATCGGCGATACGCGGTACGCGGCCCGGTACGACGGCGAGTACGAGGCGCCGCTGTTCCTGAACCAGGGCAACCCGGGTCCGGGCTCGAAGCTGCTCCGCGATGGCAGCGGCAAGCCGATGCCGAACGGCAAGTACAAGGTGCCCTTCACGGCGATCGTCCCGCAGTGCGCGCTCACCGCGCCGGCGCCGGTGCCGATCCTGGTCTACGGCCACGGCCTGCTCGGCGATGCCACGCAGGTCGCGAGCTCGGGCCCGCGTCACGCCGCGGCCGAGGGCTGCTACGTCGTCGTCGGCACCGACATGCGCGGCATGAGTGATGTCGATGTCCCGAACGTCGCGCTCGCGCTCAACGATGCGAACCAGGGCGGCCTGATCTTCGACACGCTGATCCAGGGGATGATCAACCACGTCGCGCTCGTGCAGATCGCCCGCGGCCCGATGGCGGCCGGCATCTTCGCCAAGACCGGCGGCGGCTCGCTCGTCGACCCGTCGCGGGTCTACTACTACGGCATCTCGCAGGGCGGCATCATGGGCACGACGGTGTGCGGCCTCGATCCCGTGATCAGCAAGTGCGTGCTGCAGGTCGGCGCCATCAACTACTCGGTGCTCCTCGAGCGGTCGCGCGACTGGCCGACCTACCGCACCACGCTGAACGGCGCGTATCCGGATCCGTTCGACAACGTCCTCATCATCAACCTCATGCAGCAGCAGTGGGATCGCACCGAGGCGACCGCGCTCGTCGACACGATCGTGAACCACACGCTGCCGGGCACGCCGCAGAAGCAGGTGTTCATGCAGATCGCGATCGCCGACGACGAGGTGTCGAACATCGCGTCCGAGATGCAGGCGCGCACGATGAACATCCCGGTGCTGACCCCGTCTCCCTACGTGCCGTACGGCCTGCAGGGCGTCGGCGGCCCGGTGCCGAACGCGATGGTGATCTACGACTTCGGCCTCGGCCACACGATCCCGAAGGGCAACGAGGCGCCGCCCGACAACACCACCCACAGCGGCATCCGCAACAAGAGCGCGACGACCGCGATGATGAAGCGGTTCTACGACACCGGCGAGATCGTGATGATGTGCACCGCGGCCAAGGGCTGCGACTGCGCCGCGAACGGCTGCGGCATCGAGCAGTAGCTCGGTCGCTCAGTACTCCCACAGCGTGCGCGTCGTCGATAGCGTCAGGTAGGCGCGCGCGCCGCGCGGCAGCGCGTGGCCCTCGAGCAGCGGGTCGCGCTCGATCAGGCCGACCGCGACCTCGAGCGTGACGCCGAGCGAGAGCTGGTGCCCGAGGCCGTAGGCGCCGGTGAACGAGACGCCGGCGATCCGCTCGTCCGCACGCGTGGTCTCGGTCAGGTAGTACCGCGCCCGCGACACGAACGCGGCGCCCCGCGCGCTCCACTGCTGATCGATCAGCTGTCCCGACGCGGTGAACCGGTCCTCGCGGATCACGTCGCCGAGCACGTTGGTGTCGACGGTGCGGTCGTACGAAAGCGAACCGAAGCCGCGCCGGTCGCCGAAGTGCGCCGCCACGTGCGCGATCGCCGCGGTGATGTCGGGCAGGTCCGTCGAGTCGATCGTCGTCATGTCGTCGATGCCGGGGCCGCTCGTCGTGGACGAGATCGTCCCCGTGCCACCGACGCCGAGCTCCGCGTCGACCAGCACGCGGTCGTCGGCGAAGCCCACGCCGTAGAACCGCACGGGCCAGGCCGTGACGATCGCGGCGTCGTTATCGGACTGGATGCCGTGAAAGCCGAACACGAGGATATCGACGAACCGATCGGCGAGCGCCGCCTCTCCGCGCAGCCGGAACAGGCGCGCGAACCAGAAGTTGCCCTCGAGCTCGACCTTCGCGTCGTCGCCGCCCGGCCAGCCGCGCCACCGCCACCGCTGATCGGCGGTGAAGCCGATGCCGGCGATGCCGCGGTCGGCTCGCCACTGGTAGCGCACGCCCTCGACATCGAACCCGAAGCCGATGTCGCTGTACGGCTCGTCGATCGCCGAGCGCTTCGCGGTGAGCCGCGGCCGCGCGTCGAGCACGCCGCCCTCGCGCAGCACCATCGGGAACAGCGCGAGCCCCGGCACCTTGATCTGCATCAGCGTGCCGAGATCGAGCCCACCGGAGAGACAGAGCTGCGCCCACTGCTGCGCGCCGCCGAGCAGCGTCGGCTCCTTCGAGCGCACGTCGCCGCGCAGGCTCGCGCCGACCTGCACGAGGTCGCAGCGCCGGGAGCGCACCGCGAACACCGCGCCGAGCGTGCCCTCGCCCGCCGCCGCCCGCGCGTCGACGCCGGCGCCGGCCTCGGCGAACACGTCGAACCGAGCATCGGTCGGCGCGTTGTTCGACAGGAACGCCATCGCGACCTGGTAGTAGGCCGCGGCCTGCTCGCGCGCCTGCGTGATGCGCTGGCGGATCTCGCCCTCCTGCGACGAGGTCCACAGTGCCGCGACTCTCCGCAGCGTGCCGGTCACGGGCTGCGCCGCCGCCGTGCGCGCCGCGAGCGCGATCACGGTGACGGCGACCAGCCGCCACATCAGTGGACGATCATCCCGCGCGGCAGCGACAGGTCGTGCTTCTGCTCGACCTCGGCCAGCTTGAGCTGGACGAGGTTCTTCAGCTGATCCTCGTCGACGACGGTGCCGCGCTCCGGGACGCGGATCACGCCGCCGGAGAGCTCCGGCGCGAACACGATCGCCTTGCCGTTGCCGTTGTAGCCGAGCTGCACGAGCGCCTCGGTCTGGAACTCGGTGCACTTCTTCTCGCAGCAGTGGAACGGCCGCACGACGCGGTAGAAGCCCTCGGCCGGCAGCGCGTGGATCCACGCCGGGTCGAAGTCATCGGGGACGGTCTGGCCGTTCTGCGAGAACACGGCGCGATTCGCGTCCCAGCGTTCGGGGAAGTACAGCCCCGGCCCCGGATTGCCGTGGTTGTGGAAGTAGACGAAGCGGTTCGCTTCGACGCCGCCGACTTGCCTGACGGTGCGGTACACGCCACACGGAGGGAGCTCTTTCGCCACGGGGATACCTTACTGGAAGCAGCGCCAGATCGGGAACTCTTCCCCGGCGGCAGGTGCGGGCACGAGGCCGTTCTCGATCGCGCCGTCGTCGCTCTCCGGCTCGCACAGGTAGACACAGACCGCGCCGGCCGGGACGTCGGTGCGCACCAGGTGGTAGCCCGGCGGCACCAGGCGGTTCTGGCGGCGCCACGCGACCTCGAGATCGCCGACCTGTGCCGCCTCGAGGATCTTGCGGCCCCCCTCGGTGGCAAAGCCGGTCACCGTGGCGGCCTCGATCTCGTACGTGCCGGCGGCGAGCTCGGTCGAGAAGCCGTGGCGCACGAGCGCCGCCGCGACGGCCGGCGGCACGAGGTACGCCGGCGGCCGGTCGACGAGCTTCGTGCCGACGAACTTCGAGAAGTAGGCGACATCGACATACGCATCCGCGCCGTCGAGCGTGCGGGGCGTGCGCGTCGCGATCCGGATCGGCTGCTCGAACGCCTCGAGCTTGTAGCGCACCGCGATCTTGTCGCGCGGGCTCCTCGAGGACTGGACGACCTGCACGACGTCGTCGGGCCGCGACGTGACGAACCGCAACGCCTCGAGGATCGTCGCGTACGTCGTGCGCACGCGGTCCGGGAACGAGAGGTACGAGTAGCACTCGAGCAAGAGGTCGAGCCGGTTCGACAGCCCGCGGTAGTTCGAGCCGAACCGCGGGTGGTGCGGGTAGGTCATCCAGCCCTCGCGCACGGGCGCGTGCGGGTCGGCATCGCGCCGCGCGTCGAGCGCGCGCTCGTCCTCGACGAAGTTGCCGTACCAGCCCGCGAGCAGCTGGTGCGCGCCGTCGAGCGCGCGCGTGACCACGGGCATCATCGTCTCCCGCATGAAGCGGATCGGCTCCGCCCGGCCGCTCTCGACCGTGTGCGGGATGTCGTAGGTCATCGCGAACCGGTGGACCGAGCCGTTCGTCGCGTGCGTGTCGATCGTCAGGTCCGGCAGCCACTGCTGCACGACGCGCTCCTGCAGCAGCTGCATCTCGAGCGCGGCCTGGCGCATGTAGTCGCGGTTCAGGTTGATGCCGCGCGAGTTGACACGCGTACCGACGAGCTTGGGACCGATCTGGCCCTCCAGCTTCGGCAGGTCGAGCTTCCGGTTCGCCGGATCGATCGCGTCGTTCCCGTCGGGATTGAACAGGGGAACGATGACGAGCGTGAGTTTCTCGATCAGGTCCGCATGGACGCCGTCGAGGATGTCGCGCATCAGCATCATCGAGGCTTCCTTGCCCTCGACCTCCCCGGCGTGGATGCCGTTGATGATCAGCACCACCGGCTGACCGGCCGCGCGCGCCGCGCCCGGCGTCTTGTGGCCGTGCGCGGACATCACCACCAGCGGCAGCTCGCGGCCCTGCGGGCTCTTGCCGAACTGCGTGAGGTGAAACCTCCGGTCCCCGCGCGCGTCGAGCGCCGCGAGGAACGCCATCACGTCGGCGTGCAGCGAGGTCTCCTGATAGAGCGTGGCTTCGGCGCGCGTGACGGGTGGCATCGCCAAGCTCTTACCGCGGGCCGGCGGTTCGTACTAGCGTCACGGGGATGTTCGAATCCGCCGAGCTCGGCCACACGATCGACAAGGAGCGCTTCGACAAGGAAGAGCCCGAGGTGCGGCACCAGCTGCTCGAAGCGCAGTACGAGCTGGTGAAGAAGGCGGACTTCCCGGTCGTGATCATCCTCGCGGGCGTCGACGGTGCCGGGAAGGGCGAGACCGTCAATCTCCTCAACGAGTGGATGGATCCGCGCCACATCCAGACGAACGCGTTTCGCCCGCTGGGCGAGGAGCCGAGCGGACGGCCGCCGATGTGGCGGTTCTGGCGCGCGCTTCCGCCGAAGGGCCGCACCGCGCTGTTCATCGGCAGCTGGTACACGCAGCCGCTGATCAACCGCGCCTACGGCAAGCTGAAGAAGGCGAAGCTCGATCAGGAGATCGAGCGCATCCTTCGCTTCGAACGGATGCTCACCGACGAGGGCACGCTGCTCCTGAAGTTCTGGCTGCACCTGTCGAGGGACGGCCAGCGCAAGCGGTTCAAGGAGCTGTCGAAGAGCAAGAAGACCGCGTGGCGCGTGACCGACACCGACTGGAAGCACCTCGAGATGTACAAGGAGTTCATGGCGGCGGGCGAGCACATCCTGCGCGCGACCAGCACCGCCGACGCGCCGTGGCTCGTCGTCGAGGGCACCGACGATCGCTACCGCTCCCTCACCGTCGGCCGCACGATCCTCGAAGCCCTCCGACGGCGGCTCGATCACAGGGAGAAGCCGCACCGGCCCCGCGCCGCACCGCGGGTCCCGCCGATCGACGGCGTCACCGTCCTCGACCGCCTCGACCTGTCGAGGAAGGTCGAGACCAAGGACGAGTACGACGACGAGCTCGCGACCCTCCAGGGCCGCCTGAACCAGCTCTCGCGGCACAAGAAGTTCGAGAACATCTCGGTGGTCGCGGTGTTCGAGGGCCAGGACGCCGCGGGCAAGGGCGGCGCGATCCGCCGCGTCACGCGCGCGCTCGACGCCCGCAAGTACGACGTCATCCCGATCGCCGCGCCGACCGACGAGGAGAAAGCGCGCCCGTACCTGTGGCGGTTCTGGCGCGCGCTGCCCGAGCGCGGCCGCATGGCGATCTTCGATCGCAGCTGGTACGGCCGCGTGCTCGTCGAGCGCGTCGAGGGCTTCTGCGCCGAGCCCCACTGGATGCGCGCCTACGGGGAGATCAACGACTTCGAGCGCGAGCTCGCCGACAACCGCACCGTGGTCGTGAAGTTCTGGCTCCAGATCAGCAAGGACGAGCAGCTCCGGCGCTTCGAGGAGCGCCAGGAGACGCCGTTCAAGCAGCACAAGATCACCGACGAGGACTGGCGCAACCGCGACAAGTGGGACGCCTACCACTCCGCGATCAGCGACATGATCGACCGCACGAGCAGCGAGCACGCCCCGTGGACGCTCGTCGAAGCGAACGACAAGTACTACGCGCGGCTGAAGGTCCTGCGGACGCTCGCCGACGCGATCGACGACGCCCTCTGAGTCACGACCCGTGAAGGACGACTCTCGGAGTGCGAATCAGACAGCCAAGAGTGCGAGGAAGAGCTGAGCCAGTCGAGGCGCTAGCGGCGCGGACGGTGCGCGTGTAGGTGGATCAGCCCGCGGTGTCGATCGCCGACACCTCGTCGGCGGTCAGCGCGATGCGCTCGGCCGCGAGGTCCTCGCGCATGTGTTTCGGATCCCTCGTGCCGGTCAGCGGCAGCATGCCGACGAGCTGCGCGAACCGGAAGATCACCTGCGCGGGGGTCACGCCGTGCTTGACCGCGATCGCGCCCACGCGATTCGACGCCACGACGTGGCGGTTCGCGGTGAGCAGCGAGAACGCCTGGTAGGTGATGCGGTGCTCCGTGCAGACCGCCCGCACGCTGCGATCCCAGCCACGCTCGGCGTAGCAGCGATTCTGCACGAAGGAGACGGGGACACTCGCGAGCTTCACGATCTCGAGCACCTGCTGGGTGGTGACGTTGCTCGCGCCGAGCCGCGCGACCTTGCCGGCCTTCGCGATGCGCTCCATCGCGTGCCACACCTCGACGTCCTCGGGGCCGAGGTGGTCGCGCCGCGAGGGTCCGTGCAACACGAGGCTGTCGCGGCGGTCGGTGCCGAAGTGCGCGCGCGAGCTCGCGAACGACTGCTGAACCTGATCGCCGATCGGCGCGCGCTCGTCGTACGGCAGGCGGTGGTCCTGGCCGTCGCGGTGCGTGAACTTGGTCTGGAGGAACAGCTCCTCGCGCGTCACCGTGCCCGCACGGATCGCGGCCTGCACGGCCTTCCCCACCGCCTCCTCGAAGTAGTGCTTGCGCTGGTTCGCGGTGTCGATGCCGCGAAAGCCGGCCGCGAGGGCGGCGGTCACGCACGCCTCCGTCGCCTCTTCCTTCCACGCCGTCCCGTACAGGATCGGAGGTACCTGCA
>JAEUJX010000384.1 GCA_016794545.1 Myxococcales bacterium | reverse complement strand
CTCCTCGTGATCGGCGCGGGCCCGGCCGGCATCGCCGCCGCGCTCGCCGCGCGCCGCGCCGGCCTGCGCACGAGGTGGATCGAGAAGGAGACGTCGATCGGCGGCGCGGTGCGCTCGTACCCGCGCGGCAAGGTCGTGATGACCGCGCCCGTCGAGCTGCCGCTGTACGGCCGCGTCCACCTGCGCCGCACCACGAAGCCGGCGCTCATCGAGCTCTGGAACGACGTGCTCGGTCAGGTCGGCATCGCGCCGGAGCTCGGCATCGCGGTGACGTCGGTCGTGCCGGACGGCGATCACCTCGTCGCGCGCACGACCGCGGGCGACATTCGCGCGCGCCGCGTGCTGCTCGCGACCGGCCGGCGCGGTCGTCCCCGCCGGCTCGGTGTCGAGGGCGAGGAGCTGCCGCACGTCGAGCACCACCTCGCGGATCCGACGGAGCACGCCGGTCAGCGGATCGTCGTGGTCGGCGGCGGCGACGTCGCCGTGGAGGCCGCGCTCGCGCTCGCCGAGCACGACCCGGGCTCGCTCGTGCTGTGTCACCGCGGCGCGCGGTTCGATCGCGCGAAGCCCGAGAACCAGGCGCGGCTCGCCGCCGCCGAGCGCGCGGGCGCGCTCGAGGTCGTGTGCGAAGCGCAGGTCGAGCGCTTCGCGCCGACCGGCGCGCGGATCGTGGCTCCCGGCGGAGCGCGCGACCTCGGCGCCGACCGGGTGTTCGTGCTGATCGGATCGGACCTCCCGACGGAGCTGCTCGCGTCGTCGGGCGTGCGCGTGCAGACGCACTTCGGAGACCGCGAGGTCCGGGCTTAGCGATCCCGGAGCGCCGTGTGGCAGTGCGAGCACGTCGTCATGATCGTGCCGAACAGCTCGGTGCGCTCCGCCGGAGCGGTGACGTGCTTCGCGCGCTGCGCGTACATGCGGAGCCGTGCGACATCGTCGACGTCGTCGGGCCACTCGGGCGTCGCGGCGCGCGCGACCATCGCGAGCGGAGCGGTCGCCAGGATGTCGGCGCCGGCGAGCCAGTGCTCGTCGGAGGAGATCACGAGGCCGTCCCACATCGCGATCGCCGCCTGCTGGTGCTCGAGCATGCGGGTCGGACCGTGGGGCAGCGGGGCGAGCTTCGGCTTCGCGCGCGCGGCCGTGTGGCACGCGAGGCAGCGGGCTCCCAGGGTCGCGACGAGCCGGCCGGCCACGCCGACGTCGGGCGCGAGCTCGATGTCGAGCGCGGCCTGCGACACCGCCACGAAGTACGGGCGCCACTCGGGAAGCACGTCGGGCTCCTCGAGCACCGACATCGCGTGCGCCTCGAGCCGCGCGCTGTCGAGGTCGCTCCTGCCGACCGCGGCGATGAGGCGATGCGCGCCGAGGTAGCGCGCGTGCATGCGCTGCGAGAGCGCCTGTAGCTTCGCCGCGAGCTGGTTCGGCGACACCGCGGTGGCGCTGCCGCCGTTGTTGTCGAGCTGACAGCCGACGACCGCGAGGGCCGCGAGCGCCGCGGCCCTCATGACACGCGCCCCGGGACGATGACGGCGCGGCCGCGGATCTCGCCGGCGCGGAGCTTCGCGTAGACGTCGGGAGCGCGGGCGAGCGGGAAGGTCTCGACCTCGAGCCGCAGCCGTCCACGCTGCGCGAGCGCGACGAGCTCCATCAGCTCGGGCAGCGAGCCCCAGTAGCTGGTCGCGATCTGCGCGCCCAGCGGGACGCCGAAGAACGAGAGCGGCAGCGTGCCGCCCGCGAGTCCGACGATCACGAGCCGGCCCTCCGCGCGCAGGATCTTGGCGCCGAGCGCGAGCGTCGCGTCTGCGCCGACCATGTCGAGGACGACGTCCGCGCGGCCGACGGCCTTGTCGATCGCATCGGCGGCGGTGCTGTCGGACGCGATGCACACGTCGGCGCCGAGCGACTTCGCGGCCGCGAGCTTCCGCGCGTCCTTGTCGACCGCGACGATCGTCGCGCCGGTCGTCGCGCGGAGCAGCTGGACCGCCATCTGGCCGAGCCCACCGGCGCCGATCACGACGGCCTTCGCGCCGGGCGGCAGGTGCGCGCGCGAGCCGGCGATC
>JAEUJX010000368.1 GCA_016794545.1 Myxococcales bacterium | reverse complement strand
GGCACCGGCACCAGGCCGGTGTCCTCGTCGTCCGCCTCCATTCAGGTCATCGTACCCGTGGAAGGCCGTGCGCGTCGCGCGCTAACCTGTCCCTCGATGTGCGAGCTGCTCGGGATGGACTGCAATGTCCCGACCGACATCGTGTTCTCCTTCTCCGGCCTCTCGGCGCGCGGCGGCCGCAAGGGGCCGCACGCCGACGGCTGGGGCCTCGCCCTCTACGAGGGCCCCGTCGCCCGCGTGTTCCTCGAGCCCGCCGCGGCGAGCGACTCGCCGCTCGCGCGCTTCGTGCGGGAGCACCCGATCAAGACGCTGCTCGCGATCGCGCACGTGCGCCGGAAGACGCGCGGCGCGATCAACCTGGCGAACACGCACCCGTTCTTCCGGGAGCTGTGGGGGCGGCACTTCGTGTTCGCGCACAACGGGACCGTGAAGAACGCGTTCGACCTCCGGCTCGGCCGCTACCGGCCGATGGGCAAGACCGACAGCGAGCACGCGTTCTGTCACCTGCTCGGCGCGCTCGCGAACGAGTTCGGGACCCGGCCGCCGCGCGCCACCGAGCTCGCGGCGGCGGTCGCGCACCACGCCGGCCGGATCGGCAAGGGCGGCACGTTCAACATGCTGCTCGGCGACGGCCAGCAGCTCTACGCGCGCTGCGCGACGAAGCTCCACCACATCGTCCGCCAGGCGCCGTTCAAGAAGGCGACGCTGTGCGACGAGGAGCTGAGCGTCGACTTCGCGGAGGTCACGACGCCGAAGGACCGCGTCGCGGTGGTCGCGACCATGCCGCTGACCCGCGACGAGACCTGGCACGTCGGCGAGCCCCACACGCTGTGGGTATTTCGCGGCGGAAAGCTGACGAAGACGCTCGCGAGCTGACGCGCGGCCGGGCGGCGCCCGCTGGCAATCGCGGAGTTAGCGCCGGCACGTGGTTTGTAGCGCCGCCTCCCGATGCGCGTGCTGCTCGTGGTCCTGCTCGTCGGCTGCACCTCGACGCGCCAGCTGGCGTCGACCACCGATCCGCGCCTGCGCACCGGCGGGCACACCGCCGGGTTCGTGGTGAAGACGACCACGCCGTGGCGCGAGCGGATCGATCCGAGCTCCGTGATCCAGCTCCGCAACGCCAGCGGCGCGTGGACCCCGCAGCTGTGGGGCCGGGACCTGCACGTCGACGGGACGGGTGTGTGGGTCGAGGCGCCGAACGTGCGGCCGGTGCGGTTCGCCGATCAGATCGAGATCACGGGCGCTCCCGACGAGCTGGTCGCCGCGCTCGCGGCGGCGCAGCCGACCTCCGCCGAGCTGCACCAGACCGGCGACACCGTGGTGCTCGCCGCCGAGCGCGGCGTGCTCGCCGCGTGGATCGCGGCGGTGTCACCGGGACCCAAGGTCCACGCGATCCGCGTGCACACGGCGGAGCAGGGCTGGCGCGCGCCGCTCTACCACTCGCGCCTCGTCGACATGGATCTCCTCACGACCTCGACCAGGCTCGGCTGGCGGTGGGACGAGGTCGCGGCGATCAAGGTGCGGAACCTGTCCGGAGGCAAGACCGCCGGCGCGATCGTCGGCACCGCGGCCGTCGCGGTCGTGGTCGCGCCGATCCTCTTGCTCGCGAGCACCGCGGGAGGCGTGAAGAACTACGACGGGCCCACCGGCCGGTCCTCGGGACCGACGCTCGACGGCACGCTCGACACCGCGGGCAAGCTCGTCGATCTCGCGATCGAGGCGGATCGCGCGCACCCGCGCGGCACCTGGGCGCCGCGCCTCGCCCCCGCGGAGAGCCTGTCGGCGACGCCGCTGTTCTCGACCGGAGCCCAGTGGCGCGCCGTGATCCGTCCGACCGTGTCGCTCGATGCCGGCGCCGCGTCGGCGGGCGACTCGGCCGGCACCGGCCTCGTCGCGCGCGTCCGCCTCGGCGACGTGTTCGAGATCGGCGGCGGCGTCCGCGAGGTGTGGGCGCACGACGCGCGCGGCTGGCTGCGCTCGACGACGAAGGTGTTCCAGGCCGGCCTGCACCTGCCGCTCGACGCCGGCTACCGGTTCGCGCTGCCGCTGGGCTTCGAGGCCAGCGGCGGCGGCCATGTCGCGCACGACCTCCGCGTGCCGTGGGGCCTGCGCATCACGAGCGCGTCCGGCCGCTACTTCGTGACGGCGATGCCGGCGACGCCGCAGTGGATGCGCACGACGACGCAGCAGACCGGCCGCTGGGCGTGGAACGCGTCCGCCGAGCTCGGCGTCTCGTTCTGATCGGATCGGATCGGATCGATACGTCGGCGCTTAGAGGATGACGGTCGGAGCGCAGGTCGAGACGCCGGCGCCGACGATGCGACGGTTCGTCGTCGGGGTCATGCCCTTCAGCTGACCCTGCGGGCTGACCTGGTAGACGATCGTGGGGTCCGCGCCCGTCAGGACGTTCTGCTTGGCCAGGAAGATCCAGTAGTCGCCGCCGTAGAACGCGAACGCCCACGCGGCGGGCTCGCCCTTCAGCTGCTGTGGCAGGGGCGCCGGCGTGATCGCCGCGCCGGTCATCTTGTTGACGCCCTGGATCTTCGGGTTGTTCGCGTCGGGGAAGAACGCCCAGAGCTCGGCGTTCGCGTTGCCGGTCAGCTCGGGCGAGCCCTGGATCGTGCCGCCCGGGATCGTGGTGATCTGGAAGGTCGTCGTGTCGATCGTGGCGAGCTGCGAGGTCGAGGTGGTCGCCGCCGTGTTGCTGCCGGCGACGTAGAGCTTGTCGGTCGAGCCGCCCATCGTGTCGGTGGAGAAGCCCATGCCGAAGCCGAGCATGCTCGAGAGCGGCTGGAAGCTCGTCGCGGTGCACGGCAGGCCGGTGGTCTGCGTGTCGACGCGGAACAGCTTGCTGCCGATCGGCGCGCCGGTCAGCGGATCGGCGTTGACGTAGAGCACGTACGCGTTCGAGTTGCGGTCGACGCCCATCGAGAACGGCGTGTAGCCGGTGCCCGCCGAGCAGGTCAGCGCGCCGAGGTCCTTGAACGTCTTCGTCGTCGGGTCGAACTGCGAGAGCTGGTTGTTCGAGTCGACGACGTAGACGAGCTTCGCCGCGTCGGAGCAGTTGTCGCCGCCGGAGCCGCTGCCGCCGCCGCCGCCGTCCGGGCCGCCGCCGGTGTCGTCACCGCCTCCGTTGTCGCGGCCCGCGGGACCGCACGCGACGAGCGTTGACACGAGTAGTCCGAACCCCAAAGCGACGGTGGCTCTCATCGCGGCGGACGCTAACATGACGCACCGCAGGGAACGCCCCCAAAACGTCCTTGCATCCGGTGAGGCGGAGACGCCTCCATGGAATGGGAGGAATCGTGCGCGGATGGGCGATCCCGGCGCTTTGCGCCGCGACGACGCGACGGCCTCGGCGCGTCTTCTGTTACAGAGATCGCGACCATGGCCGACAACGATGCTCGCATGCTGGGGGAGCGTGCCGCGAGGCAGCTCTCCAACACGACGAAGACCCCGCCGTACTGGGTCGGAAGCACCCCGCGCTGGCTCGTGCAGCTCTTGCCGTGGACGCCCGTCGAGGCCGGCGTCTATCGCGTGAACCGGGTCATCAACGCGGGCTTCGCCGTCGAGTGCAGCCCCGACGACGCGGCGCCGCTGCCGGTCGCCATGATCGACTACGCCGACAAGCCGCGCGAGTACACGCTGTCGAGCGTGACGACCACCGTCGAGGTCCACACGCGGATCTCGGACCTGTTCCGCACCCCGTACGACCAGGTCAAGGAGCAGCTCGCGATCGCCGTCGAGCGCGTGAAGGAGAAGCAGGAGGACGAGCTCGTCAACAACGGGGCGTACGGCCTGCTCAACAGCGTGCACGACACGATGCGGGTCAAGCCGCGCGGCACCGCGCCGACGCCCGATGACCTGGACGAGCTGATCGCCCGGGTCTGGAAGGAGCCGGCGTTCTTCCTCGCGCACCCCCGCGCGATCGCGGCGTTCGGTCGCGAGTGCACGCGCCGCGGCGTTCCGCCCCCGACGGTCACGCTGTTCGGCACGCCGATGCTGACCTGGCGCGGCATCCCGCTCGTGCCGAGCGACAAGCTCCACGTGTCGGGCAAGAAGACCGACATCCTCCTCATGCGCACGGGCGAGAAGAAGCGCGGCGTCGTCGGTCTGTTCCAGCCCGGCATCCCGGGTGAGGTCAGCCCGTCGCTGTCGATCCGCTTCATGGGCATCAACAACGTCGGCGCGGCGCAGTACCTCATCAGCCTGTACTGCTCGAGCGCGGTGCTCGTCGAGGATGCGATCGGCTGCCTCGAGGGTGTCGAGGTCGACCGCTATCACGACTATCCCGAGCCCAAGTGACGTTCGACGGCGGCAAAGCTGGGGACGGCTTCGGGCTCCCGCTCGAGGTGCGCGTTCCGCTGGGCCACGCGATGGACCCCGGCGGTGCCGCTCCGTCGTTGCTGACCCCGCCGCCGGTGCCGAACGTGGCCGCGGGCGCGAGCCCCGGGTTCTCGCACAGCGCCGTCCAGCCGCCGCCCACCGCCGGTCCCACCGTTCCCGATCCCACCGACATCGGCGCGATGCAGCTACTGTTCGCGCGCGCCGCCGCCGAGCTGTTCGGCGGTGCCTCGCCCGTCCCGGTGCCGAGCCCACAGCAGCTGATGAGCGCGACCGGCGTGACCCACGCGTCGCCCGGCATCTCGCCGACCTTGATTCCCGGCCCGACGACGCCGGGCGCGGATCCGACGAGCCCCGCGACCCACGCGCTCGTGCAGACCCCCGGGGCGGGCGTCGGCGTCTCGCCACCGGGTGGATCTGCGCCGGTGGATCCGACGCGCGACGGCTCGAGCAGCGGTTCACCGGGAACGCCCGGTGGGCTGACGCCGCCTGCTGCAGCACCGACACTCGCGAGCAACGGCCGCTCCGGCTCGTCGCTGACCCGCGACGAGTGGCAGTCCTCGAGCCACCTGCCGACCGGCGGCGAACTGCCGGGGAGCCGAGACGCGTTCGGGGTTCCCTCGTACGACGGCGGCCGGGGGCGCAGCGGCGCGCCGAACGCGAGCTCCGCGACGGATTCGACCCCGATCACCACGCTGCCCTCGACGCGCGCGTTGCCCGAGGCGCCGCATGCGCCGACGAGCGTGGGCGGCGCGAAGGCCCCAGCAACGTCGCTTCCGACGTCGCCGGGCGCCGTGCCCACCTTCGCCGGCAATCCGTTCGGCATGCCGCTCGACCTGTCGTCGCTCGGCGGCATCCCGAGCATGTCGATGTCGGTCCTCCCCGAGCCGACGACGAGCGACCTGCCGTACTACCTCCCCGGCCTCGACGCGCTCGGGCTCGAGAGCGAGCCGGCGCGGTTCGAGGCGTACGACACGAAGCGCAGCGGAGACGATTCGATCGCGCGCGATCTCGGGCGCAATGCGTTCGACCCGTACACGGTCCGCAAGGACTTCCCGATCCTCGAGGAGCGCGTGCACGGCGGCAAGCGCCTCGTGTGGCTCGACAACGCGGCGACCACGCAGAAGCCGCGCTACGTGATCGATCGGCTCGCGTACTTCTACGAGCACGAGAACTCCAACGTGCACCGCGCCGCGCACACGCTCGCGGCGCGGTCGACCGATGCGTTCGAGAAGGCGCGCGAGTCCGCGCGGCGCTTCCTGAACGGCGGCAGCGCGAAGGAGATCGTGTGGGTCCGCGGCGCGACGGAAGGCATCAACCTGATCGCGAAGGCGTGGGGCGGCCGCCACGTCGGCAAGGGTGACGAGATCGTCATCACGCACCTCGAGCACCACGCGAACATCGTCCCGTGGCAGATGCTGTGCGCCGAGAAGGGCGCGAAGCTGCGCGTCGCGCCGGTCGACGATCGCGGCGACGTGATCCTCGAGGAGTACGAGAAGCTGATGGGGCCGCGCACGCGCCTCGTCTCGATCCCGCACGTGTCGAACGCGCTCGGCACGATCACGCCGGCGAAGCAGATGGTCGAGATCGGCCACCGCTACGGGGCGCGGGTCATGGTCGACGGCGCGCAGGCCGTCTCCCACATGAAGGTCGACGTCCAGGACCTCGGCTGCGACTGGTACGTGTTCTCCGGCCACAAGGTGTTCGCGCCGACCGGCATCGGCGTGGTGTGGGGCAAGGAGGACGTGCTCGCCGAGATGCCGCCGTGGCAGGGCGGCGGCAACATGATCGAGGACGTCACGTTCGAGAAGACGCGCTATCAGCCGCCGCCGATGCGGTTCGAGGCCGGCACCGGCTCGATCGGCGACGCGGTGGGCCTCGGTGCCGCGATCGAATACGTCGAGCGCATCGGCCTGGACGTGATCGATCGCTACGAGCACGAGCTGCTCGTCTACGGCACGCAGCGCCTCGCGACCGTCCCCGGCCTGACCATGGTCGGCACCTCGCCGCACAAGGCGGGCGTGCTGTCGTTCGTGCTCGACGGGCAGCGGACCGAGGACGTCTCGGCCCTGCTCGACAAGGAGGGGATCGCCGTCCGCTCCGGTCACCACTGCGCCCAGCCGATCCTCCGCCGCTTCGGGCACGAGGCGACTGTCCGGGCGTCACTCGCTTTCTATAATGTTTGCGAGGACATCGACGCGCTCGTCGAGGCCCTCCACCGCATGCAGGGCGTCCGCTAGGGCGGATCCGTCCGAACAGACCTCTTGCCAACGATAACGTCCGCCGTTATAACGGACGCATGGTCGAGACGGTCACTTCCCCCGAGCTGGCGGCGATGGTCGATGTGGACCTGGTCGACGTCCGTGACGAGCGTGACTGGGTGGCGGGCCACGTGCCCGGCAGCCGCAACATCCCGCTCGAGACGCTCCGCGCCGACCCCGATGCGTACCTCGCGAAGGACCGGCCGGTCGCGTTCATCTGTGCGCGCGGTGTCCGCAGCCTGACGGCGGCGAAGCTCGCCGAGCGCCTCGGCTACGCGAAGATCTACAACCTCGACGGCGGCACGTCCGCCTGGGCCAGGGCCGGCCTCGCGCTGGTCGCCGAGTCCGTCAGCGCCGCCGCGTAAGGCGACCTACGGTCCGCGTCCCGGGCTCGCGACTACCGGTGGCCTTCGCCGATCTCGTCGACGCCGAGCACCGTCGCGCCGACGTTCGGGCCCGCGTCCCAGGTCCAGCCACCGTCGTGCGTGATCCAGGTGGCGCCACCGTCGCCGGCCGCGTAGCCGTCGAGCGCCGACGCCGTCCACCCCTTCACGTGCATCGTGTGCAGATCGGCCGTACCGACGCGCTGGTGGAGCACGCGGCCGTCGGCATCGACCATGGCCATGACACCGGCCTTGCCGACGGCGAGCGCCGCGCCGTCGTTCTCGACGTGGCCATCCGCGAACACCTCCCCGGCGTTCGCCGGGAGCGCCGTCCACGTCGCGCCCGCGTCCCGGGAGCGGAGCAGGCCCTCGCCCAGGAGGAGGGCGGTGCGCCCGTCGGGCGACACCGCGACCGCGCGCGCCCCGGCGATCGTCGTCTTCTTCACGAGCGCACCCTGGTCGTACGACCACACACCGCCATCGGCCGCGACCGCGAGCACCGTGGTGCCCTTCTGCGCGGCGGCGAGCGAGCGGAACTGCGTCACGCCGTCGCCGAGCGACGTCCACGTCGCCGCGCCGGAGAGCGCGTCGGGCACGGCGGAGAAGAACACGCCGTCACCGGCGACGAACACCGGGCCGGCGTCCTGCGTGGCGAGGGCGTGGAGGTCCGCCGTGGTCGGCAGCACCTCGGCGCTCCACGAGTCGCCGCCGTCGTTGGTGTAGAGCAGGGTGCCGTGCGCGCCGACCACCCACGCCTCGCCGAGGCCGCGGCAGGCGATCTCGTTCAGGCGCTCGGAGGCGCCGAGCTCGTACGGCTCGCCGAGCTCGCCGTTCTGGACGTTGCGCATCATGCCGCCCTCGCCGACGAACCACCCGCCGCCGCCGCCGCCGTCGCCCGTGCCTTTCTTCTTGCAGGCCGTCGAGCTCGCGGCGATCGCCGCGGTGAACAGAACGAGAGCGAGCTTCGTGTGCATCGGGGAGCCTCCGGCTTGCATGGTTACATGACAGAGGAGGGCATCTGCTCGATGTCGCATCGGCGGACGCAGTTCGTCACAAGTCCCCGGATTCACACCGGCAGGAGCGCTCCGATCAGCACGTCCGCGCGATCGATCGCGCGCTGCGCCCGGGAGATCACGTCCGCCGGGGCGCGCCGGCGCCGGGCGGCGTCGGTGACCGCGCGATCGAGCTGGCGGACGCCGAACCAGGCGCGCCGGTGGGCGGCGAGGCGGCGCTTGCTGTCGGGCGGCGACGCGAAGCCGTGTGCGAGGTCGCTGCACGCGATCGCGAGCGTGCCGATCAGCTCGCCGCCGAGCGCGGCGATCGCCGGCGCGGCATCGATCACGGCGCGGAACGAGGGATGATGGTCGAGCGGGTGTGCGGGACGGGGCAGGGGCATGACCGCGCCGTCACGCACGCGGCGGGCCAGCGCGGTGGCACGCGTTCGCGCACACTTGCGATGCCTCGCTGTCCGGTTCGTCCGGTGGTCGGCCACGGCCGTCCGGGATCCGGGCATTGCCGGACGTCGTACCCGATTGGTGCTCTGTGCGGTTCGTCCGGGCGAGCTACGATATCCCGAGATGTCCGAGATCGCCGACGAGGTCGCGCTGCCGGCGGAGACGGCCGGCGGTGCGAGCCGCGGGCGCCGGCGGTGGCTGCACGCGCTCGCGCTCATCGTCGGCATCGTCGGACTCGTGCTCCTCATCCACAATGCGGGCTGGCACACGCTCGCATCCGCGCTCGCTCACATCGGTCCGTGGTTCGCGGTGATCGCGGTGATCGATCTGGGCGCGATCCTGTGTGACGCGGGCGCGCTCCACGCATACGCGCGCGCCCACGCCCCGGTCTCGTATGGCCGGGTGTTCGCCGCGCAGGCCAGCGGGGTCGCGATCAATCGCCTGACGCCGGGCAACGCGCTCGGCGAGCCGATCAAGGTCACGCTGCTGATGGCCGAGGTGCCGAGGGACGTCGCGGTGTCGTCGGTCGTCAAGTTCAACCTCGCGACGTCGTGGGTCGCGATCGCGGTGATCCTCCTCGGCATCCCCCTCACGCTGCTCTCGCTCGACCTGCCGTCGCGCCTCGCGGCCGCGGTGTGGATCGCGGCCTTCGTGCTCGCCGCGTTCGCGATCGCGCTCGTCGTGATCGTGCGCCGAGGTGCGATCGGGGTCGCGATCGGCGGCGCACAGCGCATCGGCCTGGTCTCGGCCGCGCGCGCGGCTCGCTGGCGCACCGCGGTCGGCGGCATCGACGCGCAGATCAAGACCGTCGGCTCCCGGCGCGCGTTCCTGTTCGTGATCGCGTCGCGCCTCCTGTTCTCGACCGGATCGATCGCGCTGATCGCCGCCGCCGGCATCCCGCTCACCCTGCCGCTCGCGCTCGCGACGGTGTCGGTCGGGATCCTCATCACCTGGATCTCGAACATCGTCCCCCTGGGCGTCGGCCTCGCCGACGGCGGCAACTACGCGCTCTACGGCGCCCTCGGCGCCACCGGCGGTGCGGGCCTGCTCTACACCATGGTGAACCGGGCGCGCGTCATCGTGCTCGCGCTGCTCGGCCTCTCGATCATGGCCTACAGCACGACGCTGACCGGTGCCCCGTCGACGCCCAGGTGGACCGTCGCCTCGCGGCCGCCCAGCACGAAGCGGTAGTCGCCCGGCGCGACCAGCTCGGGGAGCTCGAAGTCGCCGTCGGCGTCGAGCGCGACGGGCCGGGTCACCGCCTGGACCGCGCGCGACTCGTAGTCGACCGCCGGGCCGTGACCCGACACGGTGCGCAGCTCGACGCTGATCGTCGTGCTGGCCGGCGGTGGTGCGCCGTCGACGGTCACGCGGCCGCGCAGCCGCACCTTCCCGACGGGCACGAGCCGGCCGCCGCGCACGCGCCACGGGACCTCGGGGCGCGCGTGCTGCGAGCGCAGCGGCGTGCGCACGACGGTCGCCGAGATCGACACGATCGCATCGTCGCCCGCCCAGCGCACGACGCCCTCGGCCGCCTGGAAGCCGTCGACCGCGACCGCCGACGGGGGCGCGTGCTCGATCGGCGCGCGAAGCAGCGTGCGGCCGTCGCCCGAGACCACCGCGACGCTCGTCCCGTTGTCGGCCAGCACGGCGATCAGGGTGCCGTCCCGGTTGGCCTGCGCACCGAGCGCCTGCTCGAGCACGAACGACGTCAGCGTCCTGCCGTCCTCGAGCGCCGTGACCACGACGACGCTGTAGGCGTCGATCGTGGTGACGTTCGCGCCCGACGGATCGAGCGTCGCCCCGACGCTGGTGTCGACCAGCTCCCCACCGACCTGGGCACCGCTGCCCGTGTCCCACACCGTGACGGCGCGCGCGCGACGCTCCGGTCGAGCCACCGCGACGCGCCGATCGTCCGCGGAGAAGCCGATCACGTCGAGCCCCGTCGCCTCGAGGCCGAGCGTCGCGATCGTCTGCTGCGCGTCGACGTCCCACACGAACGGCGCGCGGCCGCGAGTCCAGGCGAGCGCGCGCGCGCCGCCCCGGCCGAGGGCAGCCTCGGTCGCGCCGTCGATCGTGGCGACGCGCCGGGCGCCGGCGACGTCCCAGACCTCGGGGGGCGCCGAGGCGCGCATCGCGAGCAGCCGGGTGCCGGCCTCCGAGAGCTGGAGTCGCACCGCATCGCGCAGCGGGAGGCGCCCGAGCACGGAGCCACTCGACGCATCGACGACCGCGACGTCGCCGTCGGCGGTTGTCGCCGCGATGCGGCGGCCATCGGCCGACATCGCCGCCGGCTCGCGGAGCGCGGCGGCGGCGATCACCCGTCCGGTCGCCAGCTCGCGCACGGTCACGGCACCCGCGCCGTCGACGACCACCACGCGGTGTCCGTCGCCGCCGAGCCCGAGCACGCGCTCGCCCGCGGAGCCGACGAAGGTGTGCCGCGCGACCGGCGTCTTCCAGATCTCGATCCGCCCGTCGCCGCGCTGCGCGTAGATGCGCTTGCCGTCGGGCGAGAACCGCGCGCTCTTGCCGCCGAGCGTATCGAGCGTGCCGAGCGGGGCGCCGGACCGCGTGTCCCACAGCTTGATCAGCCCGTCGACGCCTCCGGTGAAGAACTGCGCGGCGTCGGGCGAGAACGCCGCCCACAGCACGATGTCGCCGTGGACGACCGACGTCACGGCCGCCGCCGTCGACAGGTCCCAGATCGTGACCCGGCCGTCGTGGCTCGAGGTCAGGAGCTGCTTGCCGTCGTCGGAGAAGGTG
>JAEUJX010000365.1 GCA_016794545.1 Myxococcales bacterium | reverse complement strand
GTCCTCGTTGTTCCTCTGCGCCGCGATCAAGCCGCGCCACTCCGACAGCTCGGCGAGCGCGGGCAGCGGATCACCGGCGGCCGTCGCGCGCAGGATGCGGTCCTCGTCCTCCTCGATGATCTTCAGCGCGGTGTCGAACTCCTGGTTCGCGTACGCGTCCTTGATCGCGTCGAGGTCGCTGATCTGCACGGCGCGCCCGTCGAGCGCGGCCTCGAGGCGGCGCGGCAGGCGGTGGAGCAGGCCGCGCGAATCGAGCACCTTGCGGAGCTTCTCGATCTTGCCGACATCGCCCAGGCGCGACGAGGCATTGACCAGCACGAGACCTTCGGTCTCGTCCACGGTCTCCTCGTCGACCGCGTCCTTCGCCAGCGCGCCGCGCGACAGCGCGACGACGGCGAGCGCGGCGAGGATCGCGAGGCGCGCCATCAGTTGGTCTCCACGGTGTCGTCCTCGAAGTTGACCTTCACCGTCGTGAACCTGTTCGGCTCGATGGTGACGACGACCGTCTTCCGGCCGCCATCGTCGTTCCACACCTTCACCGTGTGACGGCCCGCCGACAGCGGGATCTTCCCCTGGTTCGCCTCGCGGCGCCCACCACCGTCGACCGAGACATATGCCCACGGGAACGCGTTCACGCGGAGGCTGCCGGTCGCCTTCTTCGCCGGCGTCTCCTTGCGCGGGCGCGGTCGTGGTTCCGTCACCGGCGGCGCGGCGGCCTCGGTCGTCGCGACGTCCTCGGGCGGCGCCGCCGGAGCGGGCTCCTCGCTCTTCACGGGCTCCTGGCCCACGGTCTCGGACACCGTCGCGACCGTCGGCGCGCGTGCGGCCGGAGGCTCGGCGCTCGGGGCGGTCACGGGCCTCGCCGGCTCGGGCCGGACCACCGGCTGGGACGTCGCGGGCTGCGCCTCGACCTCGGTCGGGCGCATCTGCAGGGCGACGGCGGCGATCACGCCGAGCACGGCCGCGGTCGACATCACGACGATCGGCCACTTGTTCGAGCGGCCCGGATCGACCGGCGCCGCGGCGACGTGCACCGAGTGCGCGGTGCCGCCGTGCACGCTCGCGAGGTCCTGCGCCGGGACGGCCGTGCCCCATGCCGGCATCGCGGGACCGTCGATGCGGAGCGCCGCCGGCAGCTCGTAGACCTGCGGCGGCATCGGCGCCGGCGTCGCCTCGTCGGGGGCGACCGCCGCGACCTGCGCGCTGCCGCTGCCGCGGGTGGCGGCCGCCGACGTCGAGGCCGGCGTCTGCGAGATCAGCGAGCGCGTCACGATCGTGACGGGCCGGTCGGTGATCATGGTGCGAGGGCCGGCACTCGCGGGCGAGGCGCCGTCGGGCGAGCACTCGCGGATCGCCTGCGCGAGATCCGAGGCGCCCTCGCGCCACTGGTTCGCGAAGCGCTCGTCGAGCAGCGCGTCGATCATCTGCTGCATGCTGGCGTAGCGATCGCGCGCGACCATCGCGAGCGCCTTCATGCAGATCTGGTCGAGGCCGTGCGGCACGCTCGGGCGCACGACGCGCGGCGGGATCACGGTGAGCTGCTGGCTCTCGCGCTCGTCGGCGGTGACCTGGCGGCCGAACGGGTGCGCACCGGTGATCAGCTCGTACAGCACGACGCCGAGCGCGAACACGTCGGAGCGCGGCGCGAGCGCCTCGCCGCGCGCCTGTTCGGGAGCCATGTACGCCCACTTGCCCTCGACGATGCCCTCGCCGGTGTTCTCGCGGCGCGCGATGCCGAAGTCGGCGACGCGGACCTCGCCCGAGGTGGTGAGCAAGATGTTCGACGGCGAGATGTCGGCGTGGATGATCGCGCCGCCCGGCCGCGCGTGCGCGAACTCGAGGCCCTGCGCCGCGGACTGCACGATGTACGACGCGACACCGAGCGGCAGGCCGCGCGTGCCGCGCGCCTTGAGCAGCTGGCGGAGCGACGGACCGTCGACGAAGTCCATCACGAGGAACACGTCCTCGCCATCGCGCGCGAGGTCGAGGACCGACACGATGTTGCCGTGCTGGAGGCCGACCAGGAGCTTCGCCTCCTGGATCAGCCGCTCGACGAACACCTCGTCGTTCGCGAGCTCGGGGAGCAGGCGCTTGATCGCGACCGGCTTCTGGAACCCGTGGTCGCCCATCACGTGGCCGCTGAACACCTCGGCCATGCCGCCGCGGCCGAGGAGGTCCCCCAGCACGTAGCGCCCCGCGCGCTTCGAGCTCCCGCCTTCGGACGAAGGACGCAGCTTGGGTGATGTGGTGGTCCCGGCCACGACGAGGGGCGGTACTGCAACGGATGTACCGCAGCCAACCGATCCAACAGACGAGGGTTTCGGTTCGGTTAGTGGCTGGTAGGGGTTGCGAGGGGGAGGTGATCCGGGGGGCCGGCCCCAGCATCTGGAGACTGGCTCCCCGAGTTGCCAGCACTTGCACAATTTGTGACCCTGCGCGGACATGGAAACGCCCACCGCCGAATCACAACGGGTCTTCGCCACCGGGACCCTCGCCGGTCAGGTCGCGATCATCACCGGCGGCGGCTCCGGCATCGGGCTCGCCACCGCCCGCGAGATGGTGCGGATCGGCGCGAAGGTCGCGATCTGTGGACGCACCGCGGCAAAGCTCGAGGCCGCGCAGGCCGAGCTGGGCGACGCCTGCTACTCGGCGTCGTGCGACATCCGCGAGCCGGCCCAGGTCGAGGCGTTCGTGAAGCAGGTGATCGAGCGCTTCGGCAAGGTCGACATCCTCGTCAACAACGCCGGCGGCCAGTTCCCGTCGCCCGCGCAGCATATCTCGCCGAACGGCTTCCTCGCCGTCATCAAGAACAACCTGGTCGGCACGTTTCACATGTGCCGCGAGGTCGCGAACCAGCACATGATCGCGGCGAAGCGCGGCCGCATCGTCAACGTGATCGCGAACATCTACCGCGGCTTTCCCGGCATGGTGCACACCGGCGCCGCGCGCGCGGGCGTCGAGAACATGACGATGACGCTCGCCGTCGAGTGGGCGCAGTTCAACATCCTCGTCAACGCGGTCGCGCCCGGCATCATCATCTCGTCGGGCACGGCGCAGTACCCGCCGCAGCTGCTCGAGCGCGGCGTCGCGGAGACGCCGCTCAAGCGCGCGGGCACCGTCGAGGAGGTCGCCGCGTCGATCGTGTTCCTCGCGTCGCCCGCCGCGAGCTTCATCACCGGCGCGACGCTGCGGATGGACGGCGGCCAGGCGCTGTGGGGCCACACCTGGGAGATCCCGTAGTGGACCTCCGGCTCGACGGGACGTGCGCGCTCGTCACCGGCGCGACACGCGGCATCGGCGCGGCGATCGCGCGCGCGCTCCTCGCGGAGGGCGCCAAGGTGGTCGGCGCGGCGCGCACCGAGGCAGACGTGCCGTATCCGCTCGTGCTCGCCGATGTCTCGACGCCCGAGGGAGCGAGCGCCGCGATCGACGGTGCGGTCGAGAAGCTCGGCGCGCTCGACATCGTCGTCGCGAACGTCGGCAAGTCGTTCGGACGGCGCGCGCAGCAGATGGACGACGAGGATTTCGGGAAGTCACTCGACGCGAACCTGTGGAGCGCGATGCTCGTGGCGCAGCGCGCGGTGCCGCACCTGATCGCTCGCGGCGGCGGCGCGATCACGATGATCTCGTCGCTGTTCGGCAAGGAGGCCGGCGGCGCGCCCGGCTACAACGTCGCGAAGGCGGGCGTGATCGCCCTCGCGAAGGCGCTCGCGCGCGACTACGCGAAGGACGCGATCCGCGTGAACGCGGTCGCGCCGGGCTCGATCCTGTTCCCCGGCGGCGGCTGGGACAAGCGGCAGAAGAGCGAGCCGGAGCTGATCGCCGAGTTCGTCGAGCGCGAGATCCCGATGGGCCGGTTCGGCACCGTCGAGGAGGTCGCCGACGTCGTGACGTTCCTGTGCTCGCCGCGCGCGAGCTGGATCACCGGCACGACGATCGCGGTCGACGGCGGGCAGTCTCGCTCGTTCTGATCAGCGGATCTCGACGATCGGGCCGAAGATCCTCTTCGTGCTCACGGCGGGAGCGATCAGCTTGAGCTCGCCCTTGTGATTCGGAACGATCGCGAACTGCGTGTTCGACGCCGACACCGTGAACGTGGCGCCCGTCGGATCGACGAGCGTGACCCGCGCCCGGCCGCGTGCGACCTCGGCGATCGTCCTCATCGCCGGAGCAGGCTCGGGCGCGACCGCGACGGCCGCGGGCGTCACCGGCAGCGCGCCCGTGCCCGGGTCCTCCGGCGCGACCGCGGCGATCGGCGGCTGCGGCGGGATGCCCTCGATCGCGTCGACGTTCGGCGGCAGCGCGCCGCGCAGCTGGGTCGTGCCGGTGGCCGTGTCGATCGAGTAGAGCGCGACGGTCTGGCCGACGCCCTTCGGCGACGCGAAGCTACCGAACATCGTGTTGCCGACGAACGTCAGGCTGTTGATCGTCTGCGCGGGACCGTTCATCGTCGAGCTCGTCGCCGCGGCGCCGGTCGCGGTGTTCACCGTGTAGAACGGCATGTTTCCGGACTTCGGCGTGAAGTACATCGTGCCGGAGCCGCGCGAGGCGATGCCGCAACCGCCGCCGCCGACCGAGGCGGTGTAGACCTGGACCTGGCCCGACAGCGCGTTGACCTCGACCATCGAGGTTCCCTTCCAGCCGATCAGGCGGTTGCCCTCGAACGTGATGTCGTGCGGGCACGTGAACACACCCGCGGTGGTCTTGAGGTCGCCGACGACCGACGACGCGCCGGTGTAGGGGTTGATCGTGACGAGCCGCTGCGCCATCGCCGTCGTCGTGATGCCGTAGAGCACGCCCGCGGGTGACCACGCGAGGCCGGTGATCGGAGCACCGATCGCACCGACCGACGTGCTCGCCCCGGTGGCCGGGTTCACCGCATAGAGGTTGCCCGACACCCCGCGCCCGTCGGCGGCGTAGAGGGGGGCGTACATGCGGAACTGCGTCGCGGCCGTCGAGGTCCCCGCGTCGTTCGTGACCTTGACGCTGACCGGCGCGTTCGGACCCGGCGGCGTGACGACGCGCAGCTCGGTCGCGCTGATCACCATCACGTTCGTCGCGGTGCCGGTGCCGACGTTGACCACGAGGCCCGAGCCGTTCAGGCCCGTGCCCGTGATCTTCATGGCCGTGCCGCCGGCCGAGGAGCCCCACGTCGGCGTGATCCCCGTGATCACCGGGGCGACGGCCGGTGGTGCATCGATGTTCGAGTCGGGCGACGCATCGCCCACCGCGTCGACGCCACCGTCGCCGCCACCTGGTGGAGCGTCGATCTCCGCCTTCTTGACCACGTCCCCGCATCCGGTCGCGAGAACCGCGATGACCACCACGAGTCGCTTCATGGTCCCGATGTTACAAGAAACGTCATGGCCGAGACGCCCAGCGAAGGTCCCTACCGTGTAGGTGCAGAACCCATCGACCGATTGATCGTCACCACCGGCAACGAGGTGGCCGGCTACCGGATCGTGAAGTACCTCGCGATCGTGCGCGGCATCACCGTGCGCGCCGCGTCGATCGGCCAGTCGTTCTGGGGCTCGCTGAAGTCGCTCGGCGGCGGCAACATCACCGAGTTCACCGAGGTGTGCGAGCGCGCGCGCCACGACGCGTACGTGCAGATGGTGGAGCACGCGACTGCGATGGGCGCGGACGCGATCATCGGGATGCGCTACGACGCGACCGAGTTCATGCAGGGCACGACCGAGGTCCTCGCGTACGGCACGGCCGTGCGGCTCGACCCGATCGTGTAACGTCGCGGCCATGACGGCCGACGCGTACGCGCAGCTCGAGACCCGCTTCCATCGCATCGCCAGCGTGAACCACGCGCTCAGCGTGTTGCACTGGGATCTCGCGACCATGATGCCCGAGGGCGGCATGGACGCGCGCTCCGAGCAGATGGCGACGCTCAAGGTCGTCGCGCACGAGCTGCTGGTCGATCCGCGGGTCGGCGAGCTGCTCGACGGCGCGGGCGCGCAGGACGATGCGTGGCGCGCCGCGAACCTCCGCGAGATGCGGCGCCAGTACGTCCACGCCACCGCGCTGCCGACGCGGCTCGTCGAGGAGCTGTCGAAGGCGAACGCGAAGTGCGAGGCGATGTGGCGCGAGGCCCGGCCGAACAACGACTTCGCGATGATCCTGCCGCAGCTCGAGCGCGTCATCGCGCTGCACCGCGAGGCGGGGCAGGCGAAGGCAGCCGTGCTCGGCGTCGAGCCGTACGACGCGCTGCTCGATCAGTGGGAGCCCGGCGGGCGCGCGACGGAGATCGACGCGGTGTTCGATCCCCTCGCGGCGCTGTTGCGGCCGCTGATCGAGCAGGTGCTCGACCGCCAGGCCTCGCGGCCGGCGCCGATCGTCCCGCCGGGCCCGTTCCCGGTCGAGCAGCAGCGCGCGCTCGGCGAGCGCCTGATGCGGACGCTCGGCTTCGACTTCAAGCACGGGCGGCTCGACGTCAGCCTGCACCCGTTCTGCGGCGGCACGCCCGACGACGTGCGGATCACCACGCGCTACTCCGAGGACCTGTTCGTGCAGAGCCTCATGGGCGTGCTCCACGAGACCGGCCACGCGCTGTACGAGCGCGGGCTCCCAGCGGAGTGGCGGTACCAGCCGGTCGGCGAGCCGCGCGGCATGAGCATCCACGAGAGCCAGTCGCTGCTCGTCGAGATGCAGGCGTGCCGCAGCCGCGCGTTCGTCGAGTACCTCGCGCCCATCGCGCGCGAGGCGTTCGGCGGCAGCGGCCCGGCGTGGGAGGCGGAGAACCTCTACCGGCTCTACACGCGCGTCGAGCGCGGCCTGATCCGCACCGAGTCCGACGAGGTCACGTATCCCGCGCACGTGATCCTCCGGTACCGGCTCGAGAGGAAGCTGCTGTCGGGCGAGCTGCCCGCCGCGGAGCTGCCCGCCGCGTGGAACGCCTCCATGCAGGAGCTGCTCGGCGTCACGCCCCCCGACGACCGGCTCGGGTGCCTCCAGGACATCCACTGGTACGACGGCGCGTGGGGCTACTTCCCGACGTACACGCTCGGGGCCATGACGGCTGCTCAGCTGTTCGACGCCGCCGTGCGCCAGACGCCTGACATCCCCGACGCGATGCGCCGCGGCGATTTCGCTCCGCTCGTTCAGTGGTTGCGGGCGAACGTGCACGCGAAGGCGTCGCTCCTGACAACCCGCGACCTCCTGTCAGCGGCGACGGGGCGGCCGCTCGATCCCTCCGCGTTCGAGCGACACCTGCGGCGGCGCTACCTCGACGAGTGATAGAGTGGCGCCGTGCGCCTGACCTCCTTCGTGATCGCTCTCGGCCTCGTCGCCTGCGCGAAGGCCGAGCCGCCGGCGGCGCGCGAGGTGGACGCGCCGCCGCCCCAGATCGACGCGCCGGCGATCGACTCGCCGATGATCGACGCGCAGGTCTGCGCGACCTCGCCGTGTGACATCCAGACGCAGTGCGGCTGCGATCAGACGATGGCGTGCGACGTCGACTTCTCCGATCTGATGGGCACCGCGTGCCGGCCCAAGACCGACACCGGCGTCGAGGGCACGAACTGCGGCGGCACGTTCGGGTCGCCGCAGAAGTGCGCGAAGGGGTACATCTGCATCGGCAGCGGCAACGACCGCTCGTGCAACCGCTACTGCGCCACGAACGCGGACTGCCTGTCCCCGCGCGGTCAGTGCGTCATCCAGATCACCGCGAACGGCATGGCCATCCCGGGCGCGACGACGTGCTCGTCGAACTGCGACCCGGCGACGACCACGAACCCGCTGTGCCCGACCGGCTGGTCGTGCGATCTGTTCACGGCGACGTTCATGGGCACGCAGCACAAGATCTCCGACTGCCGCGCCGCGGGCACCGCCGCGCAGGGCGCGACGTGCTCGGCGACCGTGCCGTGCGCCGCGGGGCTCACGTGCGTCACGCTCAGCACCGGCGGCACGCGGTGTGCGAAGATCTGCAAGCCGCCCTCGAACACGGGCTGCCCGACCGGGACCACGTGCGGGGGCTTCTCGACCCCGTTCACGATCGCGGGCACCGAGTACGGCGCCTGCCTCTAGGTCGTCTTCTTCCGCAGCTCGATCGCGCGATCGACGAGCTGGACGAGCTCCTTGCGGTCGTCGTGAGTCCCCGCGGCGCCGGCGGCGATCGAGCGCACCGTCGACAGTGACCACTGCTTGGCATCGGCACCACCGCGCAGGATGTCGCCGAACGCGGCGACCGCGAGCGCGAACTGGAGATCCGCGCTCGCCGCGGCGAACGTCGGCGCGCTGATCGTGACGGGGAACGCGGCCTCCGTCGCCGCCGTCCCGTTCGGCGCCTTGTGGCGCACGCGCACCGTCGCGAGCGGAGCGTCGGACCGCGCGGCCGCGAGCTCGAGCTCGTACAGCGCGGTGACCTGGTGGCCCGCGCCGATCTCGCCGGCGTCGACCTTGTCGTTGCGGAAGTCGGAGTCGGCGACGTCCCGGTTCTCGTAGCCGATCAGGCGGTACTTCTTGACCTGCGACGCGTCGAAGTCGACCTGCAGCTTGACGTCCTTCGCGACCACTTCGAGCGTCGAGCCGAGCTGCTCCTGGAACACGCGCTTCGCCTGCGAGAGCCCGTCGATGTAGAAGTTGTTGCCGTTGCCCTTGTCGGCGAGCTGCTCCATCGTCTCGTCCTTGTAGTTGCCCATGCCGAAGCCGATCGTCGACAGGGTCACGCCCTCCTTCACCTTGCCCTTGATGGTCTTCAGGATCTCCTCGTGGGTGGTGCGGCCGACGTTGGCGTCGCCGTCGGAGAGCACGATCACGCGGCTGATCGTGCCGGGGCGCAGGCCCTGCTCGGCCTGCGCGTAGGCGAGCTGGATGCCGTCGCCCATCGCGGTCGAGCCTCCCGACTGGAGATCCTCGATCGCCGCGAGGATCTGGTTGCGATTCTCGAGGCCGGTCGGCGGCAGCACGACGCGCGTCGAGCCCGCGTACGTGACGAGCGAGACGGTGTCGCCGTCCTTGAGGTTGTCGACGAGGATGCGCAGCGAGCGCTTCGCGAGCGGCAGCTTGTCGTCCGACCTCATCGAACCCGACACGTCGACCAGGAACACGAGGTTCGCCGGCTTGCGCTCGGAGACCGACAGCTGCTTCGTGCTGACGCCGACGCGCAGGATCTTCTTCGACGCGTCGAACGGCGACGGCGCGAGCTCGGAGGTCACCGCGAACGGCGTGCCGGCGGCGGGCGCCGGATACGCGTAGCGGAAGTAGTTGACCATCTCCTCGACGCGCACGGATGCGGTCGGCGGCAGCGTGCCCTCGGTCAGCTTGCGGCGCGCGATCGTGTACGACGCGGTGTCGACGTCCGCCGCGAACGTCGAGAGCTTGTCCTTCGCCGCCTCGGTCCAGCCGTTCGCGTCGTACTGCTTGTACGACTCGCCGCTCTGACCATCCGCCATCGCGTAGCGCCCGCGCATCCCACCGCGCCCCGATCCGTACCCGTAGCCGGTCCCCGTGCCGCCGCCGCCGCTGCCGAGCGTCCCGTAGCGGCCGGTGCCGACCACGCCGCTCACGCCCATCTGGCCTTCCTGGAGCGCCATCACGCCGCCGTACACGTTGGTCGAGTCGAAGCCGCTCGACGTCTCGCCGGGCTTCGCCTCCGGCGCGGGCGGGGGCGGCGGTGCCTCGTCGACCGCGGTCGCGGTGGTGTGGGTGCTGAACGTCTCCCGCGAGCTGAGCTCGATGTTGGAGCCTTCGTGCGTGTGAGAGCGACATCCGGCGGCGACGAGCACGGCGAGGAGGCAGCGGGCGAGCGTCTTCTGCATGACCTCGCGACAACGCTGTCGCCGCGAGAGTTCCACGGAACCCGGAAGACGATTTGCTGTCCAAGCGGGGAATTCTGTCGGTGCGTGTGTGGTTCGTCGCGCATGACGAACCGGAGGGTCGTTGTTGTCGTCGCGCTGGTCGCTGTCGTCGCCGGCGGTTTCGTGTGGTGGTGGAAGGGTCGCGGCGCTGCGACGCCTGCGACGTCGACGGTGACGCAGTCATCCGGCTCGGGCAGCGCGACCACGGCGCCGGTCGCGACGCATGCGAAGAGCGATGCGCCCGCGAGCGCGACGATCAAGGTCACCGACGACAAGGGCCCGGTCGCGGACGCATCGGTGCGGCTCTCGCCTGCCGAGGGCGACGTGATCGTGGTGAAGACCGGCGCCGATGGGATCGCGCGCGCCGCCCAGCTCGCGCCCGGCGCCTGGGAGGTCAGCGCGTCGGCCGCGGGTCACGAGCCGGCCGGGCTCGAGCGGCAGACGCTGTCGGCGGGCGCCGCCGTCGAGCTCGCGATCACGCTGCCGGTGGGAGGTCGCACGCTGTCGGGCACGGTGACCGACGCGACGGGCGGGCCGGTCGCCGGCGCGCGCATCGACGCCGCGAAGCTCGGCGACATGATGCGCCCCGGCCGCGCGGTCGCGACGACGGCGACGGGCGCCGATGGCTCGTACCAGCTCGCCGTCGCCGAGGGTCAGCTGATGGTCGAGGTGTCGAGCCCCGACTACGCGGCGCAGTCGCGCTACGTCGAGGTCGGCCCGACCGGGGCCGTGGCGGACTTCCAGCTCGTGCCGGGCGGTGCGATCGAAGGCATCGTGCGC
>JAEUJX010000305.1 GCA_016794545.1 Myxococcales bacterium | reverse complement strand
GGGAACACGATGATGTCGCGCAGCGGTAGAAGTGGGAGACGATAGCCCGCACCCGGCTTGGTCATACGTCCGATACTTTAGGGTGGACGGGTACTTGAGCAAGAAATCAGGCCAGTCGGTGGCAGGATTGCCGCATTGGCCATGGCACGGATGCCGCGCTCCCGCCTTTCGTGCCCACACGCGGGCGGCGAGCGGTTCCAGCTCGATCCCGGATCAGCCGTAACGGGGCATGCCGTTTGGTGCGGTGGCATCCCCGCTGCTCCCTTCGCGCGCGATCCATGTCCTTGCTCGCGTTCCTCGTCATCGACCAGCCGCGCCAGCGGCTCAGCCACTGGACGACGGCGCTGTCGCCGCTCGACGATCCGCAGGCGCCGCCGTACGCGTCGGTGATCGCGCACTACGACCCACTCCTAGACCAGGGGCTGATCGCGCTCCGCTACGACGCCGCGAACCTCGGCGCTCAGGGGCTCGCGTTCCTCGTCGAGCTCGCGCTGCTCGCGGAGGTCGGTGTGATCCAGCCCGCGGAGCTGTCCGACGGAGATCGCAAGCGGTTCCTGACCGAGCGGCTCGCGCGCTGCGTGCTCACCGTCGAGGACGCGCACCACGTCACGAGCGCGCTGACGGAGCTGGTGCGCCGGATCCGCGAGCAGCGCGGCTCCAAGCAGCCGGCCGCGCTGCCGACCGTCGCCGACGTCTCCAATGCGATGCTGCCGCTGCCGAAGCGGCCGTCCTCCCCGCGCGCGGTCTCTCCGCCGCCGGTGCCGGCCGCGGCGCTCGCCCGGATCCCGCGCGGCGACACCGAGGATCCGCACCTGCTCGTGAAGGCGAAGGGCACGCGCGAGAATCTCGGACCGCGCGCCACCGGCAGCGATCGGATGAAGCCGGTGCCCGACATCCACCGCGCCGAGACGGTCGAGATGGAAGCCGGTGACGTCGCGCGCCACGCCGTCGAGACGCTGCCGTCGCTCGCGCCGTCGTCGGCGATGATCTACGCGCGCTATCTGCGCAGCGGGCGCTGGGTCCCGATCCGGATCGGCTCGCTGTCGCTCAAGGGCGCCGCGCTGCTCACCGGCGCGCTCCCGCGGATCAACGACAACGTCGACGTCGCGCTGTCGTTCGGAGGCCACCGCGCGCTGGTGCGCGGGAGCGTCGGCAAGGTGTCCTCGCGCGAGGAGACCTCGGCGAGCGGCACCTCGACGTTCTCCGTCGACTTCCGGCTCGACGAGGCGTCGCGCCGGCAGCTCACGGGGCTCCTCACGGCGGCGCGCGCGGCGAAGGTCACGATCAAGCCGCCGCCCGCGCGCGCGGCGCGCCGGTTCCCGGTCGAGTGGCCGGTGGGGCTCGGCACGTCGAAGGGCGTCGTGCGCGCCGAGGCCCTCGACGTCTCGATGGCCGGGCTGTTCGTGCGGCCGCTGCACGCGCTCACGATGGGCGCGGCGGTGAGCTTCTCGTCGGTGCTCGACGATGGCGGCGCGCCGGTCAACGGCCGCGCGAAGGTGATCCGGCACATCACCGAGGCCGATGCGCGCTCCCAGGGACTCGCGGCGGGCTACGGCCTGTCGATCACCGACATGGGCGACGACGCGCGCGCGCGCTGGCTCGCGTTCCTCGCGCGGATCGAGAAGCGCGCCGAGCGACGGATCCTGATCGGCGCATCCCCTGCGCGCATGAGCGAGCTCCAGACGTGCCTCGCCGCCGCGGGCTACGCGGTCACCGGAGGGACCGATCCCGGCGCGCTCGTGCAGCTCGCGAGCGCCGAGGCGCGCCCCGTCGACGCCGCGCTGATCGACGCCGCGTGGCTCTCCCCGCAGATGTCGAGCGAGTGGATCGAGGCGCTGTTCTCCGCACGCGATGTTCCCTGCGTCACACTCCACGGGGATGCCCGGCGGGCGCGGGCGGCCGTCGACAAGCTGCTCGGCGTGGAGTGAACGGTGATTAACAACGTGGCTGGCCAGCACATGCCAGAGGTAGGTCGGACCACGTAACCCCTCGTACTAAGGGGCGTGCCATCGGCTCGCCCTCTGGCCCCAGACTTGCGAGAATCAGCTAGCCATGAAGCCTACCAAGTCACTGTTCGTGCTCGCTGCCCTGCTCCTGTTCCCGGCCATCGCGTCGGCGCAGGGCTACTACGGTGGCCGTGGCGGTGGCGGCTACTACGCGCAGCCGCCGTCGAACTCGGTGCTGCCGGGCGGCTTCCACAACCGCCAGGGGCGGCTGATCTTCGGCTTCTCGCTCGGTCTCGGCGGCATGCACGACCGCGGCGGCGACATCGAGTGCGCGAACTGCCGGTTCTCGACGGCGTCGGGCGAGGTGTCGGGTCACATCGGCGGCTTCATCGGCCCGCGGTTCGCGCTGATGGGCGAGGCGCAGGCCAACATGCAGACGCTCGCGACCGACGGCTACGACGACACCGTGCTCGTGCAGAGCGCGCTGATGGTCGCCGGCCAGTACTGGGTGACGCCGCAGCTCTGGGTGAAGGGCGGCATCGGCTTCGCGAACGTCGCGGTCGACGACACCTACTACGGCACCAGCGAGAGTGTCGACAACGGCATGGCGCTCATGGGCGCGATCGGCTTCGAGCTGCTCTCGTCGCGGTACTTCTCGCTCGACCTTCAGGGGCGCGTGCTGAATGGCGCCTACAAGGGGATCGACAACTCGATCACCGCGGGCTCGGTCGGCATCGGCATCAACTGGTTCTGAGACCTAGCCGAGGCGGGCGCGCACCGCGCTCGCGATCGAGTCGGCGATGCAGATGCGGTTGGTGGTGTGGGGGACGGTGTCGCACGTGACGATGCCGCGGGCCCCCGCCGACAGGAGCTCGGCCTCGAGCGCGTCGGCGAACACGGCGTGGATCGCGATGCACAGCGGCGCCGCGCTGCCCGCGGCCCGCAGCTGACGCGTCGCCTCGATCATCGTCTTGCCGGTCGAGACGATGTCGTCGATCAGGACCGGCGTGTGGCCGTTCCACGCCGTCTCGGGTGCCGTGATCGACACGTCGCGGTCACCGCGCCGGGTCTTCTCGAGCACCGTATACGGCGCGCCGCAGCTCTCGGCGACCGCCGACACCCACTGGACGCTCTCGGCGTCGGGGCCGACCAGCACCGGGTGCTCGACCTGGCTCCGGACGTAGCTCGCGATCGCCGGCGCGGAGCGCGCGATCGTGGTCGGGATCGAGTAGACGCGTTCGAGCGCGTCGAGGCGGTGCAGGTGCGGATCGACGGTGACGAGCCAGTCGACGACCTGCGACATCAGCCGGCCGACGTAGCGCGCGGTCACGCCCTCGCCGGGATGGAACTGCGCGTCCTGCCGCATGTACGCGAGGTACGGTGCGACGAGACCGACCGACGTCGCGCCGAGGTCGCGCGCGGTGCCGGCGAGGAACGCGATGGTGAGGAACGAGTCGCCGCCGCCGAGCAGGCTGCCGACGAGCGCGACCTCCTGGCCGGCGAGGTCGCCGTCGACGCGCACGTAGATCTCGCCATCGGGAAACCGGCGGAGCTCCACGGGACACGGCGAGACGCCGAGCCGCTCGGCGAGCTGCTGGGCGTGCAGCTCGTTGCCGGGCACGGCGAGGACGCAGGTCACTCGCCGATTCTATCAGGTTCAGAGCGCCTTCAGCTTCGTCAGCCGGAGCAGCATCGGGATGACCTTGCGGCTCGTCACGATCTGCATGTGTTCGAACTGCGAACGGATGTACAGCAGCTTCGCGCTCTTCTCGCGCTTGGTGAAGCCGCCGACGGAGTCGGGCATCCGCTCGCGCGCGACGGCGAACTTGTACTTGTTCGCGAACGACCGCGACTCGGCGGCGGTGCTCGCGGCGACGACGATCAGCTTGTGGTCGTCGGCGCGCTTGCCGGTCTTGATGAACTCGTCGAACGCGGACTCGCCGCTGTACATCGCGTCGAGCAGGATGATCTGCTCGACGAGGCGGTGATCGACCCACTGCATGACCGTCCGGAACGCGCCGGAGTGGCCCATCACGACCACCGGACCGTCGGGCATCTTGATGTTCGCGCGCGTGACGGCGCGGCGCAGATCGGTGAGCGCCGGCCACTGCACGCTCTCCTCGTTGGACGACGGCGCGTCGGGCACCACGAACATCGCGTTCTGGCGGCTCGCGCGGAACTGGCGGGCGAGACCGTGGTCGCGCCACGCACCGTCGGCGTCGGTCCAGTACCCGTGGACGTAGACCACGGTGCCGGCGGTCGCGCGGTCGTAGTTCTCGGGGAACCACACGTGCACCGCGCCCTGCGCCGTCTTGATCCGGAAGTGACGGCCGCCGGCGACGGTGTCCTCGACCTTGTCGAGGCGGCTCTCGCCGTCGTCCTTGATCCGCGGACGGATCGTGCGGGGTTGCTGCGAGCTGATGCGCGCCTTGACCGTCGGCTTCTTCTCGGCGGGCGTGTCACTCGGCGCGGGCGGCGCGGGCGGCGCGGGCGCCGGAGCGACGACGGCGGGCTCGGCCTCGATCGGTGCGGGAGCCGGTTCGCTCGCGGGCGGCGGCGCCTCCTCGACGGGCATCGGGTCGTCCGCGCGGGCGGTGCCGAAGGTCGAGAGGAGGAGAGCGGCGCAGACAGCGAGCGAGGACGTCATTTCTTCGGTGGCTCCGCGGGCTTGGTGATCATCAGGTGAATGTGCTTTTCCGAGTCCGGATATCCATATCGGAACGGCAGCTTCCGGCGGGGCTGGGATGCCCACAATTTTACGAAGGCCTCGCTGGTCGACGGGTCGGCCTCCTCCAGGAACGCGCCCTTGAACGTGCCGTAGGTCTCCTGCTCGAACCCGGCCTTCTTCGCGAACCGGGGCGGGATCCCCGTCGAGTCCGAGGCCATCCACACCATGTTCGTCAACAGATAGTCCCGGATCCCGGAGAAGTAGCTGTTCCAGATCAGGTAGCTGGCCGCCTTGGTCATCGCGGCGACCTTGCCCTTGCCGACCAGGTGCTTCTCGAGCGCCGAGCCCTTGAACGGCTTGTCGCCGAGGTTGAACGCGAAGTGGCGGTGGACGATGACCGGCGCCTTGGCGTCGCCGGCCTTGCGGAACGACAGCTCCATGTTCGTGTAGGCCTGGGACCAGTCGGTGTCGACCCAGCCGCCCTTGATCTTCTTCGCCTTCTTGGGCTCGAGCGCGTCGACCTCGGCCTTCGTGTAGTAGTGCAGCGTGCCGTCGTCCTCGAGCTTGAAGAACTTGAGGGCGACCGGCTCGAACCCGAGCGCGGTCATGCCGGTCAGGTGGAACGACAGCTGGCCGGGGATGCCGCCGACCTCGAGCTTGCGCATGTTCTCGGTCGTCGAGTCGTTGAGCGAGAGCAGGCCGGCGATCGCGTTGCGGTAGTTCGCGAGGGCGACGCGCAGCTTGCCCTTGTCGAGCTTCGCGAGCTTCGTCGGGTCACCGGCGTGCTCGAGGGAGATCGTGGTGATCTCGCGCGCGTCCGGGTAGGTGACGAGCGCCCCGGCGAGGTCGCCGCCGCCGAACGGGTAGACCACGGAGGTCGGCAGGCCCGCGGGGCGCTTCTCGGCGAAGAACGCCTGGGCCGGCGTGATGTACTTCTCGGTGAACGAGGCGTACCGCTTGGCCATCTCGGCGCAGTGCTTGTCGACGATCGCCTGGTCCATCCCCGCGGGGAGGGGGTCGGCGGTCCCGCAGGCGACGACCCGGTAGTAGAGCTTCGTGTCGGCGATGAAGTCGGCCGCGTCGTCGGCTTCGGCCAGCGCCGGCGCCGTGCCTGCCGATGCAGCAAGGATCACGAGGGCGGCAAGCGAGCTGCGCATGAGGTCCTCCAACAGAGATATGACGGCGAGTCCGACGACGCTATTTCTTGGCTAATTCACACGTCGCGGCGCCCTTCGGCGCCGCTGCGCGGGAGCCGGGTGTTTTAGTTCACGTCGTGGCGCGCGGGCTCGGCGGCGCCGGGCTTGGGCCCGACGAGGGAGTGGAGGATCACCTTGGCGACCTCCTCGCCCGAGGCGTCGCGGAGCGTGACGGGGACGTCGTAGTGAGCACGGGCTGACGTCCGCGGGATGGGCGGCTCGCCGGCGGCGGTGATGGTCCCGCGGGCCTTCTTCAAGTACTCGATCTCCATGCCGGCGACGATGAACCGGGCGTCGTCGGGCAGGGAGTAGGCGAGGGCGACGTTGCCGGCCAGCTCGGCCAGGTTCGCGATCGCGATGGCGTGGATGCAGTCGAGGTGGTTTCTGACGCTTCGGCGGTCGGGCATCACGACCTCGGCGTAGCCCGCGCGGAGCACGGTCACCGTGGCGTGGATCGATCCGGTGTACGGGGCCATCCGCCCCACCAGCCGGCTGAACACGAGCTTGCCTCCCGGCATCCCACTCAGCGTGTCCCACGCGAGCTTGATGACGTTGCGATTGCCGTCGAGGGCGGGGAGCGGCAGGAGCCGGGTCAACGGACGGAGCCGGTCGGCGAGTGGCATCGGCGGACCCTACCCGAATCCGTTCCGGATCTCCGCTGATTTCGTGCGCGCCGCGGCGCGTCGGTTCACGGTGGTGGGAGTAGGATGAGCGCGTCCTCCATGAAGGTTCTCGCCTGGGTTTCGTGCGTCGCGGTCACCGTCGGTGTCGCTGCGTCCTGTAGCAGCGGCGGCAAGAAGCACATCATGACGACCGAGGAGATGATCTCGGCCGATCCGCTCCCGCTCGCGCCCGGCGCGAAGTGGACGTACGCGGTGACCGTGAAGCGGTACGACGCGGAGACCGACAAGGAGGTCACGAAGCAGCTGTCGTGGACCACCGAGGTCGTCGACGCGAAGGAAGCGAACGGCGTGGTCGCGTTCCGGGTGAAGGGCTGGCCGACCGATCTCGCGACGTTCGAGTCCGGAGAAGCTCCGACGGCGACGGTGAAGACGGTGCTGCGCAGCGGCAACTCGTTCCTGTTCGGCGCGAGCGCCGAGCCCACGCTCGACGGCGCCGAGGGCTGGTTCTCGTGGCCCGTGCTCGACGGGCAGAAGATCTGTCCGTCGGCCGAGGTGGTCTACTGCTGGATCGTCACCGCGGTCGAGACCGGCTACGCGCTGTCGTTCCTGACCGGCCCCGACGAGCAGACGTTCGAGCTCGAGCCCGGCACCGGCATCTCGCGGTTTCACTACGCGCACCACGGCACGACCAACGAGGTCGAGGCGAAGCTCGTCTCGTACTCGAAGGGCACACGTCGGCGCTGAATCGGGTTAGTTCCCACCTTTCGCCTACCTGACCAGTCGGGCAGCGCCCGTCGGCGTTGCGCGTCGTCGGGCGCGCTCGTAGAGTCGGAGGAATGAAGCCGACGATGAATTACCTGGTCCCGACGGTCATCGAGCAGACCCACCGGGGTGAGCGTGGTTGGGACATCTTCTCGCGTCTCCTCAAGGACCGGATCATCTTCCTCGGCACGCCGATCAACGACGACGTCGCGAACGTCGTGATCGCGCAGCTCCTGTTCCTCGACTCGGAGGAGCCGGAGAAGGACATCATGCTCTACATCAACTCGCCGGGCGGTCACGTCTCGGCGGGTCTCGCGATCTACGACACGATGCAGTACCTCCACTGCGACGTGGCGACGATCTGCATGGGCCAGGCCGCGTCGATGGGCAGCTTCCTGCTCGCCGCGGGCACCAAGGGCAAGCGCTACGCGCTGCCGCACTCGCGCGTGATGATCCACCAGCCGCTCGCGGGCTTCCAGGGCCAGGCCACGGACATCGAGATCCACACCAAGGAGATCCTGAAGACCCGCGACACCCTGAACGAGCTCTACGCGAAGCACACGGGGCAGCCCGCGGACCGGATCAAGAACGACACCGACCGCGATAACTTCATGTCGGCGGCGCAGGCCAAGGAGTACGGGATCATCGACGAGGTCCTGATCACGGCCAAGAAGAAGCCCGACGAGAAGTCCGACAAGAAGTGAGCTAGGCTGTCGCCGTGCCGATCGAGAAACGCGATGGAGCCTCTCTGACCTGCTCGTTCTGCGGCAAGGCGCAGAAGGAGGTCAAGAAGCTGATCGCCGGGCCCACCGTCTACATCTGTGACGAGTGCATCGGCCTGTGCAACGACATCATCGCGGAGGAGATCGAGAAGGAGGACCAGTCGTACGGGTCCACCACGATCCCCAAGCCCGCCCAGATCAAGAAGGTGCTCGACGAGTACGTGATCGGGCAGGACCGCGCGAAGAAGATCCTCGCGGTCGCGGTGCACAACCACTACAAGCGCATCGACCACAAGTCGACCGGCGCGAACACCGGCGGTGACGACGACGTCGAGCTGCAGAAGTCGAACATCCTGCTGCTCGGGCCGACCGGCTCCGGCAAGACGCTGCTCGCGCAGACGCTCGCGCGCATCCTCAACGTGCCGTTCGCGATCGCCGACGCGACCAACCTCACCGAGGCGGGCTACGTCGGCGAGGACGTCGAGAACATCATCGTCTCGCTGCTCCAGAACGCCGACCACGACATCGAGCGCGCGCAGCGCGGCATCGTCTACATCGACGAGATCGACAAGATCGCGCGCAAGAGCGACAACCCGTCGATCACGCGCGACGTCTCCGGCGAGGGCGTGCAGCAGGCGCTGCTCAAGATCATCGAGGGCACGACCGCGAGTGTCCCGCCGAAGGGCGGCCGCAAGCACCCGCAGCAGGAGTTCCTCCAGGTCGACACCACGAACATCCTGTTCATCTGCGGTGGCGCGTTCACCGGTCTCGAGGACATCATCGAGAACCGCATCGGCCAGAAGATGATCGGCTTCGGCGCCGGGATGAACAAGAAGGTCGAGCGCAACCAGTGGGAGCTGATCCAGGAGGTCGAGCCGGAGGACCTCCTCAAGTACGGCATGATCCCCGAGTTCATCGGCCGCCTGCCGGTGATCGCTCCGCTCCACGAGCTGTCCGAGGAGGCCCTGGTCCAGATCCTCACGCAGCCGAAGAACGCGCTGGTGAAGCAGTACCAGAAGCTGTTCGAGATGGACGGCGTGAAGCTGAAGTTCGGCAAGGGCGCGCTGGTCAAGGTCGCGCAGATGGCCGCGGATCAGAAGAGCGGCGCCCGCGGGCTGCGCGCGATCCTCGAGAGCGCGCTGCTCGACATCATGTACGACACGCCCGGTCAGTCGGTGTCCGAGGTGATGATCAACGAGGACGTGATCGAGCGTCACGGCGCGGCGTTGATCTCGTACTCGAAGGACCAGAAGACCGCCGAGTCGGCCTGACGGTCGCAGCTATTCGCCCGTCTCGTCGTGGCTCGCGTCGACCGGCTTGCTCTGCGCGGAGCCCTTCTGGCGCAGGAAGATCGTGAACGCCACGATCGCGATGATGCTGACGAACTCGCGCTGCCAGTTCTGCATCGACTCGAACCAGAACCGGGACGTGCCCATGTAGGCGATCGTGCCGATCGGCTCCTCCCCTCGTGAAACGCGCTCGATGCTCTCGACCTCGGCGCCGCCGCGCGCGTGGAGCAGCATCCAGCCACCCTTCTTCACGGGCCAGGGGGCGTCCTCGCGATCTGGATCCGTAGAGCTTCTTCGACTCCGACGAGCCCCACTGGCGCAGCCACACCGCGAGCGTCACGAACATGCCCATCTGGAGGAACTCCTCCTGGACGATGACGGTACCCATCTCGGATGCATGGAAGGCGCGGCTCGCGCAGGTCAGCGATGCCGCGACCAGGCGACTCGCGGTGGACCAGGCACGACAGGAAGTGAAGCGTGCCGTGAAGGGGCTCGGCTACAACGTCGCGGACGGCAACCTGGGCGGCATCCTGCGCGAACTGGCGGAGAAGTGGCAGATCACGGGTGGGGAATACTCGCTCTACGATCAACGGATCCTGGAGGTGGAGGATCTCAGCGCCACGTGGGATCCGATCGCATTCGTGGGCTCTGACGCGAGCCCCGAGATCGTTTACCTCTCGAAGTCGAGCACGGGGTACAGGGTGAACCGCCGGCCGATCAACGGCGAGCCCTCGACTGCCAAGATCACGACACCAATTCTCCAGGCCTCGCCGATCGGTGTGATTGCAGATGGGCCTGGCGACGCCTGCGCGTACTTCGTGCAGGGTTTCGTCCAGCACTCATCCGCGACTGCCCCACGGCGAGTTCCAGACACCGTATCTGTCCTGCGATTCGCGATGAACGGGAAGCTGATCGGCGGGCTCGGCGATGGTGGGGTGTTCGTCCTCGACGAGCCGTTCTTGTCGCCGGCGATCGTCCGACATCACAAGGCCGGGATCGTTGACATCCGGGTGGTGTCGCCAGAGGAAGGTCTGCAGTTCGTCTCGCTGTCTGCAGACGGCCAGGTGTGTCTCTGGATGTACACTCCGGCAGATGCGCTGACGCTGCGACGCGATTTCGGCTATGTGCGCGATACGGCGGTCTGCGTCGGGATCGTCGGTGTGAGAACGAAGAGGATCGTCGTTCTCGGCAAGACCGGGCGCCTGCACGTACTCGGGAGGTCGCCATCGACGCTCGAGCTCCATCCGAAGGTGGCGATCGATGGCGCGACCATCTCGCAAGACGGACGGATGCTCGCGGCGATCGACGCGGACCTCCAGCTTCGGCTCTGGCAGCTCTACGAGACTTGATCAGCTCCCG
>JAEUJX010000265.1 GCA_016794545.1 Myxococcales bacterium | reverse complement strand
CCGGGGTCCGGCCCGTCGACGAACGGCCAGCGCTGAAGCTGGAACCAGCGCGCGAACGGAGACGCCGCTCCGCGCGCGCGGACCTCGCGGAACGCGGCGTGGTCGCGGTGGACGTGGGTCGACGCGACATCGACGATCACGCGCATCCCGCGCGCGTGGGCCGCCTCGATCAAGCGGTCCCACGCCGCGTCGCCGCCGAGCTCGGGAGCGATGCGCTCGGGATCGATCGCGTCGTAGCGATGGACCGACGGCGCGACGCAGAACGGCGTGAGGTGCAGCACCGTGACGCCGAGGTCGGCGAGGTACGGCAGCGCGGCCACGACACCGTCGAGGTCGCCACCGGCGCGGACCTCGCGGCTCCACGTGGTGGGATCCGTCCACGGGCCGGCGCCGCGCCGGAACCGGTCGACGAAGATCGTGTAGACGACCGCGTCGCGCCACCAGGCGGGCACGCGCGGGGCGAGGTCGCGCGGCGCGATCCGGAACGCCCCGGCGGGCCCGGCGACGGTGCGCCCGTCGCCGAGGGCGAAGTCGTACTCGAGCTTCGCCCCGGCGCCCGCCACCTCCACCTCGAACCACAGGTGCGTGGCGTCCGCATGGGTCGGGCGCATCGCGCGCCGGGCGCCCCCGCCGCCGTCGTCGGCGCGGAGCGCGAGCCGCTCGCCGGCGCCGCGCCGCAGCGCCGCGCGGACCACGACGCGGCCGTCGTCGCGCACCGCGAGCCACGGCGACACCGGCGCGTGCAGCACGGGCTCCTCGGCACCGCCGACGACGAGCGCGCCGTTGTGCTCGCCGTCGCAGGTCATCGTGCGCCACGCTGGATCGAGAAACCACGCGCCGCCCGGGACCCGCAGCTTGATCGCGTACACCCCGGGCGAAACGCGGACGCGCGCTTCCCAGCCATCGCCGGCGGGTCGCATCGCGAGCGGCTGCTGCCAGCACGGCAGCTCGCCGCACAGCTCGAGCCCCCCGACGGGGCGCGGGGCGCGGGCGTGGATCGTCACGAGCACGCCGCGCTCGTCGAGCACGCGCTCGGCGCCCGGCGTGACCGCGCTCGCGCTCATGCGCCGGCCAGGATCCGATCGACCGTGCGGCGTGGCGTGCCCTCGGGCGGCCGGAGGTAGGTCGTGTGACCGTGGTCGTCGGCGGATGCCGTCCAGTGCTTGCGGAGCTCCTCGGCCTGCGCGCGGAACCGCGCGGCGACGTCGTGCCGGTGGCGAGACGTGTAGACCTCGATCCCGCTCGCGGCGTCGATCACGCGCTCCATCCGCGCCTTGTCCCGCACGCGGATCGGGTGCGCCACGACGTCGAGGCCGCCGTCCGCGCGGATGCACTCGATCGCCTGCTCGGGCGTCCAGGAGAACAGGTCCGCTCCGTCGTTCCAGAACTGGAGGTGGTAGCGGATGAAGTCCTGGTAGACGACCCGGTTGCGATCGAACACCAGATTCAGGAAGTCCTGCAGCTGCGGAAACTCGGTGCCGTGCTTGCTCGCGAGCGAGGCGTCCGGATCGATGAAGTAGCGCTGCTCCTCGGGGAGTGCGGTCAGCCACGCGAGGCACAACTCGCGCCAGCGGCGGCTCACCGCCACCGCGCGCGCGCCGAGCGCGGTGGTCCCGAGCGTGCCGTCGAGGGCGCGCTCGGCCGGGAAGTACGCGAGGATGTGGATCTGCTCCGCGCGCGGCGTCCCGAAGTGGATGAACGAGGTCACCTCCATCGCGGGGACGAGGGTGACGCCGAGCTGCCGGGCGGCGACGGCCGCGCGCGGCACGGCCGCGAACGTGTCGTGATCGGAGACCGCGATCACCTCGAGCCCGAGCTCGGCACGAAACGCGACGTAGTCCTCGGGCTCGGCGCGGCCGTCCGACAGCCGCGTGTGGCCGTGGAGATCGGTGGGGACGTTCACCGGGTCACCGGCGTGGCGCGATCGACTCTCCAGTTCGCGGTGCCGTTGTTGTCCCAGAACGCGTACCGGCGCGCGTGGTTCACGACGCCGTGGCGGTACGCCACCGCGTACTCGAAGTGCGACGACGTGGTGGGGAGGTCGAAGTCGATCTGCCAGCGCTCGCGCGAGCCGAGATCCTCGGCCCAGTAGAACCGGTTCCGGTCGCCGGGCGCGCCCATCCCGAAGTGCTGCACGGTCTGCCAGCCGTCGTCGGAGCCGACGAGCTCGAGCTCCTTGTCGTAGTCGAGGTCGGCGACCTGGACGGAGACCCGGCCGGTGACGCCGCCCTCGCCGAGCGTGATCGTGTTCATCCAGGGCTCGACGCGCACGACCTGGTAGTCGGGGCCGGCGTTGACCACGTGCAGCTCGCCCTCGTTGTCGTCGATCCAGGTGTGGCCGCGACCATCCTGGTACCAGGCGTCGAACAGGACGACGGTCTGCCACTGCGGCACCGTCATCGTGACGTGCCACTCCTCGGTGCCGTCACCCAGCGTCGCGTAGTACGAGCCGATCGCCGTCTGGTCGCTCGGGTTATCCGGCGTGTGGAACACGACGCCGACGCGCTTCCACGCGAGGTCGGCGTGCGCGACCGGGCGCACGCGGACCTTGACGTGGATCGCGGTCGCGCCGCAGCCGTACCGCGTGTTGCTACTCGAGCACGCCGACCACCACGAGCCGCTGTAGCTCACCATGCGCGTGTCGCGCGTGCCCTCGAACTGCGCCCACTCGGGCGACTCGACCGTCGAGGTCTCGCTCTGCTGGTCGATGCAGGCGGCCGCGGACGGGAGGGTGAGGAGCACGGTGCTCGAGAGGGCACCGCCGAGGGCGCCACCACGGCGCAGGCGATCGAGGGCGGTACGGAACAGGGGCGAAGTGGATTCGGGCATGGCGAGCCCCCTGCGACGCAACCCTCGTGCCGCAAGCGACCCCAGTCCGATCGCGGTGATGACGTCTCCGGATCTGGCCGCGTTGCGAGACGCAACCACCCTGGCGACTCGAATCGCCCTCGCCGTGGCGTCAGGCGGCGTCGTCGAGCAGGTCCTGGGCGGACAGCTCGGGCGCGGCGCGACCGTGCTCGAACGCGAGCAGACCGTACTGCTCGTAGTAGGGGCGGACGCGGTCGCCGAGCAGGCCGATGCGCTTCAGGTTCGGGATGATCCGCTTGAACATCGTCTGCCGGAACATCTGCATCATCTCCGAGCGGTTCACGACCTCGTCCCACTCCTTGCGGGTCATCGCGTGGGCGTAGAACTCGTCGTAAAACTCGTGGGCGAGGAAGCGGTTCCGCATCAGCAGCGCGACCTCGAAGGCCCAGTCCTCGCGCTCGCGGCGCTCCCGCTCCGAGATCCCCTTCTCGACGAACTCCTGGATCGACAGCACGCCGTAGTGGACGTGCCGTGCCTCGTCGGTGATCACGAGCTTGAGGATGTCCTTCAGCAGCGGCTCGCGCGTCATCTTGCGCAGCGTGCCGAACGCGCCGAGCGCGAGGCCCTCGATCATGATCTGCATGCCGAGGAACTTCACGTCCCAGCGCGAGTCGCTCATCAGCGCGTCGACGATGACGTACAGGTTGTCGTTGATCTCGTAGAGCTTCTCGAGCTTGCGCGTGAGGTAGCCGTGAAACACCTCGACGTGCCGACCCTCGTCGACGACCTGCGTCGAGCCGTAGAGCTTGCCATCGAGCCAGGGCACGGCCGTCGTGACCTGGCACGCGGCGAACAGGGCTCCCTGCTCGCCGTGGAGGAACTGCGAGAGCATCCAGCTCGTCACGGCATGGACCTGCTTGTTCTTCTCCTTGCGCGACAGGTTCTCCCAGATCGGCAGGCCCTTCACGGGCACGTAGGCATCCGGCAGGAGCGCGCGCTCGGGGTTGTCGGGATCGACGTCGAGCGACCAGTCGACATCGGTGGCCGCGTTCCACTGGGAGACCTTCGCCGCCTCGTAGAGCCGCGCCATCTCGGTGCGATCGCGCTCGTATTGCCAGTCGAAGTGCACGTCGTGCGCGACCGGCAGCGCGGTGGTCGTGCCTTCCTTTCCGGTCTGCTTGATGAGCCCGCGCCACGCCGGTCCGAGCATCGACTTCAGCACGGCGAGGTTGCCGCGCCCTGTCGCGTCGCGGACGTGGGGACCGTTGACCTTGAGGTTCTCGATCAGCTTTCCAAGCGACATGTCATCCTCCTCCGGATCTCAGCGTGCCGAGGGTCAGGTAACGAAAGAACGAGTCCGCGATCTGTTCGGGCGTGTACGGGCCCTTGGGATCGAACCACTGGGCCACCCAGTTCGCGGCACCGAAGCCGAACTGGCGCACCAGGAACAGATCCACGCCCGGCTGGAGCGGGGCGTGGGCGGCGGCCTGGGCGAGCAGCTCGTCGGCGAACTGCTCGTAGCGCCGGCGGTGCCGCGCGATCGCTCGCTCGGCCGCGGGCGAGAGCGAGCGCCAGTCATAGAGCAGCACGTAGACGGAGTCCTCGCGCGACAGCAGGATCCGGACGTGCTCGACCATCGCGAGGCGAACGCGCTCGAGGGGATCCGTGCTCGCCGCGGTCGCGGCGAGCACGCTCTCGATCAGGCGATCGATCGCCCGCTCCATGAGCGCGGACAGGATGTCCTCCTTGCTCGCGTAGCGATAGTGGAGGCTGCCCGGCAGCATGCCCGCCGCGCGCGCGATGTCCCGCAGCGACGTCCCGGCGTAGCCCTGCTCGCGGAACAGCCGCGCGGCGGCCTGGAGGGCGCGGTCGTCGTGGGCACGGGCGTGAGCGGCGGCCTTGGTCACTTGACCAACAGACTGCCCGATCCCTGGCCTCGCAGGCAAGCAAAATTTGGTCAACTGACCAACACGCCGCCGGCCGGGAGCGAGCCACGGTCGCCCCATTCGTGCTAACCGACGTGCATGCGGTGGAGCGCTCTCCTGCTCGTGGTCTGTGCGTGCAGCAAGTCCGAACCGACCACGACGGAGGTCCCCGCCGCCCAGCGCGCGAAGGCCGCCGCGCTGATCGGCGAGCTCAAGAAGTCCCTGCTCGGCGCCGTGACGTCGGCGATGTCCAAGGGGATCCCGAGCGCGATCGCGGCCTGTCACGACGAGGCGCCGGCGATCACGGCGCGGATCGCGCGGGAGGGCGCGGTGGTCGGGCGCGCGACGCGCAAGCCGCGCAATCCGAAGAACGAGGCCGCGGGCTGGCAGGCCGACGCGCTCGCGTACTTCGAGCAGCAACAGGCCGCGAAGGCTCCGCTCGCGGGGGCGTCGTTCGCGCGCATGCTCGACGGTGGCAAGGTCGGGTACGCCGAGCCGCTGCTGATCCAGGAGGTCTGCCTGACCTGCCACGGTCAGACGCTCGCGCCCGAGGTCACCGCCGCGCTCGCGGAGAAGTATCCGAACGACCGGGCGACCGGGTACGCGCTCGGCGATCTCCGCGGCGTCGCGTGGGTCGAGCTGCCGGCGCCGTGAGATGCCGGCGGTCGAGCTGCCGTCGCCGTGGGACGCTGGCGGTCGAGCTCCCGTCGCCGTGGGACGCTGGCGGTCGAGCTGCCGTCGCCGTCAGACGCCGCCGGTCGAGCTCCCGTCGCCGTGGGACGCTGGCGGTCGAGCTGCCGTCGCCGTGAGACGCCGCCGGTCCCCCCCGCCCAGCGCGGAGCCCGCACGCTGGTCGCGGGACGCATCGCGGCGGTTGCCTTCGCTCGCCAACCCTGCGCATCCTCCGGCCATGTCGAGGCTGTCGGTCGTCGCTCTCGCGCTCGCAGCGCTCGGCGGCTGCGATGGCGCCGAGACGCCCGAGGACGCAGCGCTTCCGCTGCGCGTCGTCGAGCTCGCGCCGCAGTCCGTCGACGAGCAGCAGCGCCTCGCGATCGAGGTCCAGACCGAGGGCGGCGTCGCGGACCCGCGCGTCTTCGTCGAGGGACTCCCGCCCGGCGCGGTGTGGGACGAGGCCGCGCGGACGCTCGCGTTCGTCCCGGATTTCCTGCAGGGCGGTCAGCGCTGGACCGTCACGATCACCGCCGACGACGGGGTCACGCGCGCGCGGGGCAGCGTCGAGATCGCGGCGAACGACACCATCCGCCCGCCCGCGCCCGAGGTCACCGCGCGTACCACGACGAGCGGGTACGAGCAGCTGACGGTCACGCAGACGACCGACGCGTTCCTCGACAGCCCCGCGAACGCCGGGCGCACGTTCACCGCGCGCGTTATGGTCCCGGCCGGCGTCGCGGAGCCGGAGCGCTTCCCGGTGCGGATCTACCTGCACGGCTTTGGCACCAGCAGCCCCGGCGGCACCGGCTCGACGCGCGAGCTCCGGATCTTCCCGCACGATCCGTCGAACACGTACTGGTGGGGCTACGCGACCGAGGCCGGTGCCACGAGCGGCCCGGTACCGGAGTACACGGCGCGCCGGGTGCTGAACCTCCTCGCGTGGGTGCTCGCGACGTACCCGCAGGCCGATCCGGCGCGCGTCGTGATCGACGGTGGCTCGATGGGCGGCGCGGGCGCGATGACGATCGGCCTCCTGCACGCGCGCCGCGTCGCCCACGTCCGCGCGCTGTGGGGCCAGGCGGTCCCGAAGAACCATCGCCCGGCGCGCATCACGCAGCTGCAGCAGCTGTGGGGGACGCCGGCGCTCGACCTCGACGACGGCGCCGGGATGGGCGTGTGGACGCGCATGGATCTCACGCGCGCGCTGCGCGACGAGCCCGAGGCGCGCGATCAGTTCCTCACGGTCAAGCACAGCAAGGACGACGGGACGATCCACTTCGGCGCCGCGAGCATGCCGAGCCCGCTCACGCAGCGCGCGCTGTACCCCGCACTCCAGGACAACCACATCGGTCACTTCGCGATCTGGGACGAGGGCGGGCACGGCGAGAGCGATCCGGTGCTCGGCGGGAGCTGGTGGTCGAACGGCTGGGATCCGATCGTCGACGACCTCCGCGTCGATCGCGCGTTCCCCGCGTTCACGAAGTCCTCGATCGACCGCGACTGGGGCACCGGCAAGGGCAACGGGCTCCGGGCGTTCAGCCCGAACACCGGCTACGCCGGCACGGTCTCGGTCGCCGGCGACACCGGCTGGGACGGACAGCGTGCGGGGGCGATCAACCGCTTCCTGCGGTGGGACGCGCCGGGGATCGTCGACACGATCGACCGCTTCGAGATCCCGCTCCGCGTGCTCGACGGCGAAGGGGGACCGCCGCCGCGCGCCGGCGACCCGACGACGGGCGACCGCCTCGACGGAACGCTCCCCGTGATCGTCGACGTGACGCCGCGCCGCGTGCAGGCGTTCCGCTGCCTCCCCGGCGAGACCATCGCCTGGACGTTCCGCGATCAGCAGGGCGTCGTGACCGCGGACGCCACCGGCGCCGTCACGGTCCCGGGGCTCGCGCTCGACACCGAGCCGGGGACGCTCGTCCTCACGCGCACCGGCCGCGACTGAGTGACCGGGACGAACATCGCCGGCTGACGCGGATCCTCGACTCCGATTCGCGATACCCTGGTAGGTGATGCCAAGCGTTGTTCGGTCTGTACTCGGCAGCGTGCTCGCGCTCGCGCTCCTTCCTTCGTGTGGCGGCGACGACGGCCCCTGGAAGCTCCGGCCCAACGTCACGACGGTGCTCTCCTCGGAGGCCGCGATCATCGACGAGACGATCATCACCGACGTCGATCGCGAGGGCGACCGCACCGTCCTGTTGCGCCCGAGCAGCTCGACGCAGAGCACGTTCATCTACGTCTACCTGTCGCTGAGCGACGATCTCGGCAAGACGTGGCGCCACCTCCAGGTCCCGCGCGAGGTCATGTCGGAGCTCGGCGGGGACACGCACCAGATCGGCGTGCACCTCGAGCACGGCAAGCTCTACCTGATGCTGTCGCGCGACATCGGCAGCCACCTCCCCGCGTGGGCGGTGTTCGACATCGACCTGACGACCGGCGCGGCGACCGAGCTCGTGATCCCGGCGACGCGCACCGGCTGGTTCGCGGAGAAGCGACCCGAGGGCACGCTCCGCTACGCGCTGGCCTCCAACCTCTTCGGGGCCTCCCCGCTCACGCTGTTCGAGTTCGACCCGGCGACGGGCACGGGCTCGTACGACGAGTTTCCATGCACGGGCATGGGGTGCACGACGCCGATGTTCCACTCCGTCGACGGCGGCGAGACGTGGGACGGCTACACGCAGGTGCAGCCCAACCTCCCGGTGTGCTTCACGCACTGGGACGTCGCGACGATCAAGGCGACCCAGGTGTGCGTCAATCGTCCTGCGTGGCCGGCGGTCGACTACAACTACATCCCGACGATGATGTTCCGGGGGACGACGCCGTACATGGCGTGGTCGACGGGGACACACGGCAACGAGCAGGCGTACGCCACCGCGCTGATCCCCGGGAATCCGACGAAGGTGTCCGAGACCCTGATGCTCGGCCCCGGCAAGATCTCGACCGGCTTCCGCACCGGCTCCATGGTCCGGTATCGCTTCGCGAGCTTCGAGCTGATCGAGAAGCCCGGCGGGATCGGCTACCTCGCGCGCCTCGCCGACGCTGGACCCGAGCGCGTCGAGTTCCCGGTCACGCCGTGCGTGGTCGACGAGGGCTGCGGCTTCCAGGACGACGGCTTCGAGGGCACGCCGACGTTCGGCTATGGCCAGGTGCAATGGATCCTGCCGCTCGAGGGCGGCGAGTACCTCGTCTTTTACACGACCGTCCTCGATGCGCACGGCAAGCAGGCGATCTACATGGCGCACGAGCGTCCGAGGTTCGGACCGATCACCGGCGCCGTGCCTCCTCCGGGCGCGACGGTCGACCTCCCCGCGGGCGCGCAGCCCATGAACGAGCTCGAGCGAGCGTGCGCCGTGTATGCGGGCTGCGGCCTCTTCGACCCGACGTACGACTACAAGAGCTGCCTCAAGCAGTGGATCACGGAGGACGCCACTCGGCCCGGCCTCGTCGCGGCGCGCGCGCGGTTCATCGCCGCGGCCACGAGCTGCCCATCGCTCTCCGCGCTCGCGACGTCGTCCTGTCCGCTCGAGTGCACGCTGTCCGGCGGCACGTGTGGACCCGGAGGAACCGGGCCGTGCTCGAACGAGGTGCCGTACGTCGCCGGGAACTGCAACACGTGCGATGGCAGCGGTAACTTCCAGTGGTGTCCCGGCCAGCGCACGTTCGAGGTCGCGTGCGGCGGAGGCACGGTCTGCTCCTCGGGCTATGGCTGCGCGCTGCCCGGCAGCAACGCGTGCCTCGCGTACCCGCCCGCGTGCGTGTCCGGAGACGTTCGAACCTGCTCGGCGTCGCAGCAGCTCACGCTCGAGGACTGCGGCCTCGAAGGCGCGATGTGCGAGGCCTCCGCCACGACGGTGTCGTGCGTGCCGACGAGCACGCAGGGCGCCTGCTCGCCGGCGACCTACGGGATGCAGTGCGTCTCGGGCACGCACCTGCTGACGTGCGCCTACGGCCAGATCCGATACGTGGCCTGCAGCGACCTCGGCTACACCGAGTGCGTCCGGCAGGGCACGGGCGCCCTCTGCCACTGAGGCGGCTGTCAGCGGATCGGGAAGCCGCGCTTCTCGAGCAGGTACTTGACGTCGGGGTCGCGGCCGCGGAACTGGCGGTACGCCTCGGTGCGATCGGTCGAGTTGCCGGGCGCGAGGATGTACCTGCGCATCTTCTCCGCGGTCGTCTTGTCGAACACGTCGCCGGCCTCCTTGAACGCCTGACGCGTGTCGGCGTCCATGGTCTCGGACCACAGGTAGCTGTAGTAGCCGGCGGAGTACGCGTCGCTCGTGAACAGGTGATTGAACTGCGGCAGGCGGTGGCGCAGCGCCACCTGCTTCGGCGCGCCGAGCTTCGCGAGCATCTCGCGCTCGAACGCCTTCGGATCGGTGACGGGCGTCTTGCTGGTGTGCATCGCCATGTCGAGGATCGAGGACAGCAGGAACTCGACCGTCGCGTAGCCCTGGTTGAACTTGTTCGAGGCGTCGACCTTGTCGAGCAGCGCCTTCGGCATCGGTTTTTTGGTCTGGTAGTGCAGCGCGAACTTGTCGAGGATCGGCCGCGTCATCACCCACATCTCGTGGACCTGGGATGGGTACTCGACGAAGTCGCGCGGCGTGGTCGCGAGGCCGGGGTAGTTGACCTCCGAGAGCAGGCCGTGCAGCGCGTGGCCGAACTCGTGGAACAGCGTCTCCGCGTCGTCGAGCGAGATCAGGATCGGCTCGCCGGGCGCGCCGCGGACGAAGTTGTTGTTGTTGGAGGTGATCGACGTGACCGTCTTGCCGGTGAACGTCTCGTGGCCCTGGTAGCCCTGCGCCCACGCGCCGGAGCGCTTGTTCGCGCGCGCGAAGTAGTCGCCGTAGAACAGGCCGCGGTAGGCGCCGGTGGCCTTGTCCGTCACCTCCCAGACGCGGACGTCGGGGTGGAACACGGGGACCTTGCCGGTGATCTCCGTGAACGACAGGCCGTAGAGCTTGTCGGCCATCTCGAACGACGCGGCGATCATGTTGTTCAGCTCGAAGTACGGCTTCAGCTGGTCCTGATCGAGTGCGTACTTCTGCTTGCGCACCTTCTCGGCGTAGTAGAGGTAGTCCCACGGCTCGATCGGCGCCTTGCCGGCGAGCTTCTGCATGTCGGCGACCTCCTCGCGCACGCGCGCGACGGCGGCGGGCCACACCCGGTTCATCAGCGCCTCGGCCTTCGCCGGATCGATCGCCATCGTGTTCGACATCCGCCAGTGCGCGTGGCTGGCGTAGCCGAGCAGCGCGGCGCGATCGGCGCGCAGCTTCACGATCTTCGCGATCGTCGCGTTCGTGTCGTTGTCGCCGCCGTTGTCGCCGCGGTTCTTGAACGCCTTCCACACCTTCTCGCGCAGATCGCGGCGCGACGACGACGCCAGGAACGGATCCACGCTCGAGCGCGTGTTCACCACGAGCCACTTGCCGGACTGCTTCCGCTCGTCGGCCGCCGCCTTGTACGAGGCGACGAGCGACGCTGGCAGACCGGCGAGATCCGCCTTGTTCTCCAGCGTGACCCAGCTGTTCTCGTCGGCGAGGACCTTGTTGCCAAAGTCGGTGAACAGCACCGCCAGCTCCTGGTTGATCCGGCCCATCTCCGCCTTCTGCGCGGCATCGAGCTTGGCGCCCGCGCGGACGAACCGGTCGTAGGTCAGCTCGACGAGCCGCTGCTGCTCCGCGGTGAGACCGCTCGTGTCGCGCGCCGCGTGGATCGCCGACAGCCGCGCGAACAGCTTCGCGTCGAAGATGATGGCGTCGTACGCGGCCGCGAACCGCGGCGACCACTCGCGATCCACTGCCTGCACGTCCGGCGTGTTCAGGCTGCTCGTCATGACCGAGAACAGCGTCTGGGCGCGATCGACGTGACGGCCGAGGTCCTCGAGCGGGACGAGCGTGTTGGCGAACGTCGGCGGCTCGGGGTTCGAGGTGATCACCTCGATCTCGGCGGTCTGGAGCGCGAGGCCCGCGGTGAACGCGGGCGCGAACAGCGGCGTCTTCACCTGGTCCCACGGCGGAACGCCGCCGTACGGACCGGTCCACGGCGCGAGAAGTGGATCCTTCTCGGCCTCCGCCCGCAGCCGCGAGACGTTCGCCTTCGCACGGGCGTGTGCCTCCACCGCCGGGTCCACGGCGGGCTGCTGCGGCTGCGGCGGGTCGACCGGCGGAGGAGCCGCGACCGCCGGAGCGGCGTTCTTCGGGCCGCAGGACGCGAGGAGGAGGAGGAGGCCGAACGTGCAGAGGCGCGCCATGGGCGGGCACTCTACCAGTGCGAACAGGCACCATCGTGGCCACGCGGTCGATGATCGCCGAGCTCGCGACGGCAGCTCGATTCCGAGAACGCGGTGGCTAGCTCACGGCGCGGAGCCCTTCTCGGCCTCATCGCCGTGCTCGTGGTCACCGCTGCCGTGCCCGGCGGAGATGTAGCGGAGCTTCATCGGAGAGAGCGCAGGCGGGTAGCCTTCGAGCTCGACACGGACGTCGACTGCGGTACCCTCGGTCCCCGGTGGCATCTCGACCTGGATCTTGGTCTTCGCGATCACCGCCGCGCGGGTGGCGGGCGTGGAGCCGAACCACACCTTCACCGGTGCTTTCGTGTCGAAGTTGTCGCCCTCGATGCTGCCGAGGCGATAGCCCTTGGTGGTCACCTGTTCCGGGACGAGGCGCGTGATCGTCGGCTTCTTCGGGGTGGTGGGCGTCTCGCGACAGCTCGCGAGCGCGGTCAGGAGAACGACGACTCGGAGCATAGGGCTCAGTATAGCCGTCCCGATCCTCCTCGTCGCCGGGTGTGACGATGGATCGGGGTACACCGGGGACTACGAGCTGGTCTCCATCGTCTCGGGCGCCTGCGAGGTCGCCGGTGGCCCCCAGCCGATCTCCGATGAGGTCCGGTGGTTCCAGCTCGCCGACGTGGAGACGCCGTCCGGACTGCTCGTCGGCTACTTCCCGTGCGTGGCGCCTGGCGAGTGCCGTGCCGAGCACGACCTCTATCGGTCGTTCGGTCGTGACGGCGATCGCTGGGTCACGACCGTCGCCGTCGCGCTCGACCCGGGGTGCACGCTGCGCTATCGCGAACGCACACTTGGCCGCGTGGACGACACGACGATCCGGATCGATGACATCGCCCACGAGGAGCTCGACCCGGGTCTCAGCGGCGAGACCTGCGCGATCGAGGAGGCTCGCCGCCGCGGCACGTCGATGCCGTGCGTCGAGCGGACCGAGCAGCGCGCCGAGGTACGCTGACGAGCCACAGCAGCACGAGGAGAGCGCTCGCCGGTCGGGTGGAGCGGCAGCCACAGCCCTCGTCGGGCGGCACGTCATCGCACCCGACGAACCGCCGGCACGAACCGTCGGGCACCGTGATGCAGGGCTCCTCGTCGCCGGCGCCGCACGTGTCGTCAAACGTGCCCGCCGGAAGACCGCGATAGACGCAGCGCCGTGCCTGTTCCTCGTGCGCGAAGCACACCGTGTCGGCGGGGCAATCCGCATCGCTCGTGCACGTCAGCCTGCACAGATCCTCGGCGGGATCGAACGGTCGCCTCGCCGCACCGGCGGCGGCTTCGGCGAGCACGGCCGCCACGAAGGCCTCCTCGCGATCGACCCGCTGCGCGTGACCGCGCTGCACGCACGCCGTGTCGCCGTGCGTGGTCACACCGACGAGTCTGCCGCTCCACAGCACCGGGCCGCCCGAGTCGCCATGACACGACATCGCGGGTGCGGGGGCCAGATCGATCTCGTCCGCGCCTACCGCCGTCACCCGGGCGGTGCCCGCCCGGCGCACGCCGACATCCTGGGCGGCGATGGCGGTGACGCCGAAGCCGACGAGCGTGACGTCGGTGCCGGTCAGATCGGGCAACGGGCCAATGTGCATCGCGATCGGGGTGATCCCGGCGGGAGCGTCCTCGGCGAGGATCAGCGCGGCGATGTCGTTGCGATACGTCGCCGGATCGACGTCGGGGTGAGCGCGCCCGCCGACCACCGCGATCGACCTGCCACCGGCGGTGACCGACTCGCCGAAGAACGCGAGGTAGATGTTCGGAGGATCGAGACCGAGGCAGTGCGCCGCGGTGACCACGACACGCGGCGCGACGAGCGTGCCCGAGCAGTCGATCATCGTCGCGGGTGTGCAGCTCGTCGCGTGGCGCGCGAGCCCGACCACCGCGGTCTCGGCAGGCGCCGGCATGCCGCCGACGATCGCGTGCTCCGAGTCGCCGAGCTCCGGCTCGCTGCACCCGAGGAGGACGGCAGCGATCGCCGAGAGTCTCACGACCCTCCGATCGTACCACCGCTCCAACGACGCGACCAACCGGACGATCCGCAGTGCTCGTTCGTGGTACGTGGCGACCATGCGGAGAACGTGTTGGCTGGCTGTGCTCGCGTGGACCGGTTGTGGCGACCCGGGCGTCACCGTGAGCGGCGATGCGTTCGATTTCGTCGGTCCGATGATCAAGAACGCCAAGATCTCGGTGCTCGAAGATCCGTCACGATCGACGACGAGTGATACGTCAGGCCACTTCGTGCTCGACGACATCCCGGTCGGCAGCGAGCTCACGCTGGTGCTCGATCATCCCGACTACATGCCGATCCAGACCGCCACTCACACCATCGACGAGGGCGGGCTCGATCGGATCACGTTCCAGGCCGTGATGCCGGTGATCTACATGCTCCTCGCCGACATGATCGCGGTCACGCCAGATCCCGAGCGGTGCCAGCTGGTCACCACGGTCACGCGCGTGGGCAAGTCACTCTACGATGAAGGGGCCCACGGTGAGGCCGGCGCGACCGTCATGATCGATCCGCCGCTTCCGGCGGAGCACGGTCCGATCTACTTCAACGCGAGCGTACGTCCGGATCGAGCGCTGACCGAGACCAGCGAGGACGGTGGGGTGCTCTACGTCAATGTGCCCCCAGGTGAGTACACGTGGACAGCTCACAAGAGCGGCGTCACCTTCACGCAGCTCGCGATCCGCTGCCGCGCAGGCCTCCTGGTCAACGCCTCGCCGCCGCGCGGGCTCCAGGTACTCTGAGCTGGTTCGCGCCCATCGGCATCCTGCTGCGAGCCGCGATCGCCACGTGCTTCATCGAGAGTGCACATGACTGGTTGCGGATGTGCTCGCACATCCCGGGTGAGCCGCCGTGAACTGCAGCGTTCACGGCCTCCTGTGGGAACAGAACGTGCATCGCCGGCCACGATGCGGCGCCCGCGATTCGCGACGGACCTAGCAGCCGCAGTTCGGCGCGAGCGTGTAGTCGTCGCTCGCGGCGGTCAGCTCGCCACCGCAATCGCTGGTGTGCCAGTACTCGCAGATGTCGTGGTTGCCGCAGTCCTGGGTGTACGTGCTGGTGCCGATGGCGCCGCAACCGGCACCGCAGCGCGCGTTGCACGGGTTGATCGTGTCGGCCTTGCCGAACTTGCGGCTGTAGCCCTTCGATGTGCTGGCGTGGCTGCCACACGGTGCGCTGCGCTCGGTGCCACCGCCCGAGTGGTAGAAGGTGCGCGAGGGCGCCGTGCTGTTGCACGCACCGGCCGAGCAGAGGGTCGTGTAGCCGCGCGCGGAGTCTCCGGCGATCGGCAGCAGCACGATGTCGCCGACCGGGTGCGCGCCCCAGAGGCTGGCCTGACGGAACAGGTTGTCGGACACGCGGGTCGTCTTGCCGACCTCGGCCTCGACCGCGAGCGCCAGGGCGGTGAGCACGAAGCGATCGTCGTCCGTCACCTGCATGCCGGAAGGCCAGGCGAAGTCTGCGGTCTGGGCGTTCCAGTTCACCGAGGTTCCGAACTCGCCATGTCCACGGTCGAACCGGATCTCGAACTCACCCTCGATCGTCTCGGTGGCGACAAAGTCGACCGCACCAGACATCGTGACCATGGTCCCTGCGACCTGACCATCGTCGAGCTGTGTGAGCTTGAGCCCGAGCTCGTTCGTGGACTCCTCTCCCGAACAACCGACGAGGAACATCGCGATCAGACCTGCAGACTTGACGTTGAACATGAGCCCCCTTGTCCGCAGGCGACGCGCCTGCAGTGTGTGTGGGCCATCTCACGAGCAACACGTGAGCCAATGCGGAAGTCCTTGATCTGCGCCGCACCCGCAATACGGGGGGGCCACCAGAATCTGTACAGTTCGTCCGGGGGCGCGACAGTTCGGCGGATCGGCGAGCACGCCCCCGGGAGACGTGTAGGTGCCACACGGGCGTCGTCGGATTCCGCGGTGGGCGATCCGCGCATTTGGATGATGCGTCGAGCTGCGGCACCGCGGTACGTTGTGGAGTAATTGTCGATGGGCTCGGAGCAGTTGGAGGACGAGCTTACCGGCGAAGGTGCGATGCGTGCCCGGCCGGCGTCGCTCCAGTTGCTCGTGTTCCTCGATGGCGGCGTCGTGTTGCGGCAGTTGCCTGCCAGCGGCGCGGTCGTGATCGGCCGCTCGCGCGAGTGCGATATCGCGATCCCGCACGTCTCGGTCTCGCGGAAGCACGCCGCCCTCGATCTCGGGGCGATGACCCTCGTCGACCTCGGCAGTCGCAATGGTTCGGCGCTCCGCGACGAACCGCTGGCACCACAACACCCGGTCGCGCTGGAGCCCGGCGACACGTTCCGGGTCGGCGACGTCACGATC
>JAEUJX010000258.1 GCA_016794545.1 Myxococcales bacterium | reverse complement strand
CCAGCAAGGCGCGCCGCGCGAGCTCGATGAAGTCGGACGAGGTCACGACGCCGACGAGGGTGCCATCCTCCTCGGTGACCAGCACCGAGTTGACTCCGTTCTCGATCATCGCCGACGCGGCGACGTGTCCCATCGCGTCGGGACGGACCGTGATCGGATCGCGCGTCATGATCTCCGAGACCCGTCGGGACGTGCCGTGGGCGCGCAGGAGGTCTCGATCGGAGAGCACGCCGACCACGCGGTTCTTGTCGTCGACGACGGGCAGGTGGTGAATGACTCCGACCTGCATCTCCGCATGCGCACCGCTGCTGGGGGCACTTGCCTTGATCGTCACGACGGCAGTCGACATCAGATCGGACACCCGGATCTCGTAGCGCTTCATGGTTCTTGGGCCTTTCAAGTTCGGGACCAGGTCTCGATCGTCAGGAGAGCGGCCGAGCCTCAACGCCGCGGCCGCGTCCAGTACCGATCGGGATGCTTCAACGGCAGCAGCACGTCGATCGAGACGAGCACCGAGAGGATCGGTGGTCCGCTCGCCGCGAACGCCGTCCAGTCGGCGGCGTACGACGCCCGCAACCCGACGCCGATCACCTCGAAGTCGAAGCCGACACCGAGCGTGCCGGCGTGGGCGATCTGGAGGTCGGCGCTCCCCTCCTCACCGATCCCGCGCCCCGAGCTGTAAACCATCAGCGCCGAGCCGGCGGAGATCCACGGCTCGTTGCTGCCTTCCCTGCGGAACGTGACGTCCCAGCCCACCTGCGCCGTCGAGAACGCCATCGCCCAGCCGATCGCCCAGTAGTCCGCGCGTCGGTCGCAGCGCGTGTCGATCTTCTCGCAGTCGGAGATGTAGCCGTAGTAGCGCCCGGTCTCGCGCCAGTTCCGCAACAGCAGGTGATCGTGGATCCCGAACGTCACCAGCTCGTGGACGCGCCAGCTGACCCGCGTCCCGAACCCGATCGTCGTCTCGAGATCGCTGGACGGAGACGCGTTTCCCGAGACGCCGATCGAGCTGATCAGGCGCACGCGCTCCGCTGCCGTCCACGGATCGCCCGGCGGCTCGGGCGGCTCCTCCTCGACGGGATCGCTGGTCGTGCGTGACTCCACGCGCGGCTCCGGGGCCGGGGGCGGCGGCGGCTCGGTGGGCCAGGGCGGGAGGTAGGGCGGCTCCGGCTGCTGCCCGGGCTGCGCGTGCGCGGAGCGAACCACGAGCGTGCACGCGACGATGGCGAGCGAGGCCCCCCGACCCATGACCAGGACCGAGTTTTCCACACCGGCGACGCGTTTCGCATGCGATCCTCGGCAAACATCGTGAGGGGGGTGAACGCCGTCTTCCTGCTCGCGCTGGCGGCGTGTACCGACCGGCCCGACACCTACATCGTCCCGCTCGCCGAGCTCGATGCCGAGCTCGGCGTCGGGCCGGACGACCGGATCCTCCACGAGACCTACACGATCCGGGTCGTCGCCGATCGCGCGCCGTGCCTCGTGCTGTCACCCCGCGACACGCGCGCGACGCTCGACGGGCTTCCTGCAGACATCGACATGGGCAACCCCGAGTACAGCAACCGCGAGTGCTACGGCCCCGCGATGTCGTGGGACACGGTCTCGACCGGTCCGGGCGTCTCGTCGCTCGTGATGACCGACGGCAGCGCCACGTGGGAGATGGAGATCTGGCAGCCGTTCGGGTTCTCCGAGATCGCGCTGCTCACCCCGCTTCCGGTGCGTGCGGGCACGGCCGTGACCTACCGCGCACGGACGATGGGTACGATCACCAATGCCGAGGTCACCATGATCACGGACTCGATCGTGACGCTCACCGAAGGGAACGGAGTCACGCGCGACGGGCTCGACCTCACGTTCACGATCCCGAGCTCGGCCTCACCCGGCCAGCAGAGCATCGTGATCTCTGCCGATCACGAGGCGCGGATCGACCGCTGTGTCGGGCCACGGCGATGCGACGGATCCTCGCGCCTGCGCGACCGCGTGCACCTCGAGATCTCGCCGTAGTCAGGGCGCGACAACGCGCGACGTGCGCCCGCGCGGCTTGTAGACCCGCGACCAGCGCCAAACCAACGCGCATGCGCGACGGTACAACGGACTGCGCTATGCTGCGCCGATGAACCTGCGTGCGGCCGTGCTGGTCTGTGGTGTCGTCCTGTCGCCAGCGGCGCTCGCCGACCCGCACCCGATGTCGAGCGGTGCGACGCCGGCGCCGGTGACCGACGCGAACATCGCGATGGTGGCCGAGAACCTCGCGATCGACATCGGCCTCCGCACGGCCAGCGTCCGCGCGGCGGTCACGCTCGAGAACAAGGGCGACGCGACCTCGCTGGTCGTCGGCTTCCCGTGCGCGGTGGGCGTAGACGCCGGCGCGATCGATCCGCCGTGCAAGCTCCCGCTCGCGGTGACGGCGAACGGCAAGAGGCTCAAGGTCGCGACGAAGAAGACGAAGACCCAGTCGCACTGGACGTGGCCGATGAAGCTCGCCGCGGGCGAGAAGGTCGAGCTCGTCGTGACGTACAAGGCGCCGCTCGTCAACGAGCGCTACAGCGTGCCGGCGAGCGGGATGGGCCTGTTCGCGTACCGGCTGACCACGGGCGCGCGCTGGGCGGGCCCGATCGGCACGCTGAACATCACGGTCGATCACATGCACGACGAGCTGCTCTACGTCTCGCCCGCGGGCGGCAAGCGGGAGCCCGGCCGCATCACCTGGCAGCTGAAGGATCACGAGCCCACCGAGGAGGTCCTGCTGATCCCGTACCCGCGGCTCGGCATGGCCGTCGCCACGCGCGCGGGCGCGAAGACCTCCGCCGAGCTGCGCGCCAAGATCGCCGCGGGCGACGTGGAGAAGGCCAAGCTCGAGGCCCTCGCGAAGGAGATGGCCAAGGACGGCCCCGAGCTCGCGAAGCAGTGGTTGCCGACGATCTCGCAGGTCTCCAAGGTGCCGCTGCCTGCGGGGGACCGCGTGGACGCGACGATCAAGGAGTCGATCGAGCTCGTGAAGGCGATGGCCGCGAACGCGAAGAAGTAGCGGGGCGCGAGGTCCTCGTCCCGGCCCCGCGCCGGGGTCGCTACTGCTTGTTCACGCCGCAGTACTTGCCCGTGAACGTTCCGACGATCGAGACCTTCTTGCCGCTGTACGCACCCGCGTTCGGAGTGAACTCGACGGGCGCGCGGACGCAGATCACGAGGTCCTCGCCGACCTTGTCCGTGACCTTGTCCAGCGTCAGCGTCCCCTGGACGTGCGTGTACGCGTCGATGCCGACGCCGGGCGCCGCACCGTGCCAGGCACGAACGCTGATCTCGTTGTCCTGCACGTTGTGGCGACCGCTGAGCGCCTCCTCGCAGGTCGCCTTGTCGTGGTTGTAGAGGCGCACCATCTGGGTCGTGTAGCTACCGCTCACCATCGTCACGCCCTGTCCGACCCACGCGGCCTCGAGGGGCGCACCGTCGACGGTGATCTTCAGCGCGGGACACGGGCCACTGAGGTCGACCGCGGGCTTGTCACCGGCGGGCTTGTCGCCGGCGGCCTTGTCGCCGGCGGGCTTGTCGCCGCTCGCCTTGTCCGTGTCGCTGTCGCCCTTCTTCTTGCCGCAGCCCGCCGCGACCAGGACGGCGATCATCGCGATGTGAGTCTTCATCGCGGAGAACCTACGCCAGATCGCGCACGCCGTCACCACGTCACGAGCGTCACCGCGGCCGATGCTCGGGGCGCCCGGCGCGGTCTTCCGACTCCTCGCCCGGGACGAGCTCGCGGTCGCGGTCGTGCTCGCGCGGTGGTTGCGCCACGCCGCGCGGGGAGAGCGCCAGGAGCTGGCCGTTCGCGCCGCGCCGGAACTCGCGCGAGCCGCGTGCGAGGCGCGGACCGCCGGCCGCGAGCCGGGGGCCGAGGTAGCGCGCGATCTCGGCGGCCGTGTTCGCGCGCGGATCGAGCCGCTTCGCGATCCCTTCGATGGTCACCATGCCGAGCAGCACGAGCGAGAGCTGCGGCATCGGGCGGATGTGGTGCTTGCGCGCGAGCCCGAACAGCCGGGACACCACGCTGCCGACCTCGAGCTGCGCCACCGATTGCCTGCGCAGCTCGGCGATGAACGCGGTCGCGTCGGCCTCGACGGTGGTCCAGCGGATGTCGCGCGGCGCGCGGTGATATTTGCGGAGGTGCGCGACGAGATCGTGCGCGTCGCCGAGCACCATGCATCGCGTGAAGTCGACGACCGTGTCGATCGTCGTCGGCGACAGGTACGTCACGAGCCCGAGGTCGAGCAGCACCACCACGCCGTCGTCGCGGACCAGCACGTTGCCGGGATGGAGATCGGCGTGGACCATGCCGCGTTCGAAGCACATCGCGAAGAACGCCTCGCGCAGCGAGCGCGTCACGTGGTCGCTGTGCTCGCCGGCGATCTCCAGGAGGGGCGTGCCGTGGACGAGCTCCATCACGAGCACGTCGCGCGTCGACCACTCGGGGTAGACGCGCGGGAACGCGACGTCGCGCGACTCGCGGAAGGCGAGGCGGAACCGCTCGTTGTTGCGCGCCTCGCGCCGCAGATCGGTCTGCGCGACGAGACCCGTGACCAGGCGGCGCGCGTGGCCGATCGCATCGCCCGTCCGCGCGCGCGCGGAGACCGCGTGCGCGATGTGCGCGAGCCACAGCAACAGCCGACCGTCGCGGTGCGCGCGCGCGCGCACCCGCGGCCGCAGCACCTTCACGGCCACCGGAGTGCCGTCCATCAGCTCGGCGCGATGGACCTGCGCGATCCCGCCCGCCGCGAGCGGCACCGGATCGAAGGAGCGGAACCGCTCCTCGATCGGCGCGCCGAGCTCGCGCGCGAGGACGGCGCGGACGCGGCGGTACGAGAACGCGGGCACGCGATCCTGCAGCGAGCGGAGACCGTCGATCACGCCGGGGGAGAACACGTCGGGGCGCGAGCTCGCGACCTGACCGATCTTGACGAACGTCGCGCCGAGCTGCGCGAACGACCAGCGCAGCAATCGGCCGCGCTGGCGCTCGCGATGACACGTGCGGGCCGCGCGATCGCGGATCGCGAGTCGCCGCAGCGATCCGGCGGTGTACGCCACGACGCAGAGCAGGGCGATCAACGTGATCGACGCCGCCCGCGCGACACTCGCGACCGCCCCACCTAGGTGCCCCACGACGCTCACGAGATCGACTCTACGCCTCGGTCCCGTCGGTGAACGGGGCATGTTGTCGCACGACGGACCTGCGCGGGCCGCGCGAAAGCTGCGCGGAGGAAGCACCGCGATCTCGTCGTGCCGCTCGCCGCCGGGTCGGGCTCGTGACGCTCCGCGGCGCGATCAGCGCTTGGGCGCGAGGTACCTGTCGAGGAACTCGAGGTACGCCTCCTGGGCGGCGATCGAGTTCTTCTGCTTCGCGAAGCCGTGGCCCTCGTCGTCGAACACGACGTACTCGACGGGGACACCGTTCTTCTTGACGGCTGCGACGATCTCGTCGGACTCGACCTTCAGCACGCGCGGATCGTTCGCGCCCTGGACGACGAGCAGCGGCTTCTTGATCTTGTCGGCGTGGAACAGCGGCGAGATCGCGGTGAGCCGCGCCTTGTCCGTCGCCGGATCGCCCATCTCGGCGTAGAGGCCCTCGCGGAACGACGCCCACCACGGAGGGATGCTCTCGAGCGTCCGCAGCCAGTTCATCACGCCGAAGATGTCGATGCCGGCGTCGAACGCGTCCGGCGCGAACGCGAGCGCGGCGCCGACCATGTAGCCGCCGTAGCTGCCGCCCATGATCGCCACGCGGCTGCCGTCGACCCAGTCGAGGCTCGCGAGGTACGGCCGCGCGGCGACCGTGTCCTTGAGATCGACGTCGCCGTGCTTCTTGTCGTCCAGGTGGAAGAACGTCTTGCCGTAACCCGACGAGCCGCGGTTATTCGTGGCGAGCACCGCGTAGCCGTGGTTCACGAGGTGCTGGATCATCTCCGAGTAGCCGCGCCGCGACTGGCCGCCCGGGCCGCCGTGCACGAACACCACCGCCGGCACCTTGTGCTGTGGCGACGCGTCCTTCGGCTTGTAGAGGATCGCCGGGATCTCGAGACCGTCGAAGCTCTTGTAGCGGACGACCTGCGAGTCGACGAGGTCGTCGGGGTTGACCTCGGGGTTCAGCGTGCGCGTGAGCTGCTTCGGGGTCCCCCCATCGAGATCGACCACCCAGATGTCGCGCGGCGTGCGGTCGCTCGACAGCGAGAAGCCCATCTTCTTCTCGTCCTTCGAGAAGAACAGGCCGGTGACGTCCGCGTTCGGCAGCGCGGGCAACGCGAGCTCCTTGGCCGCGGGCACGTCCCACATCCTGAGCACGGTCTTCGCGTCCTCGTTCGTCGCGCTGACGCGATAGCGCCCGTGCTTCGAGAACCCCACCGAGACCACGTCCCATTGCGCGGCGATCTGCGGCTTCTTGGTCCCATCGCCCGCGTCGTGCGAGAAGGCCTGGGTGAACTCGCCGTACGCGTCGGTGAGATACCAGAGCTGCTTCGATTTCGGCCGGAAGCCGAGGACCCGGTGCATGACGTTGCCGGTGTGCTTCGTGATCACCTTCGGCGCGGCCTTCGGCTTCGTCAGATCCGCGAGCAGGAGGTTGTTGTCCGCGTTCGTGCGCGTCTTCGACAGCGCGAGCCACGTGCCGTCGTCGCTGACGTCGCCGAGGTCGTACGCGTCGGTGTTCGTGAACACGAGCTCGCGCTTGTAGTCCTTGGTCGCGTAGCGATAGAGGTCGAACGCCTTGGGATCGCGCTCGTTGGTCGCGACCCAGAACCACTTGTCGTCGCCCGAGAACCCGAGGAGCTCTGCCTTGACCTTGTCGCCGGGCGTGAGGTCCTTCGCGTCCTTGCCATCGAGGACGAACAGGTGATCGAGCTCGTTCCCGCCGGCGTCCTGCGAGTAGAGGACGCGATCGTCGGCCGGGAAGTAGGCCGCGGCGTATTGCGATTCGGTCGACGTGGTCAGCCGGACCGGTGCGCCACCCGCGGTGGGCAGCGCGTAGAGGTTGAACACGCCGGACGTGTCCATCGACACCAGGATCTTCGAGCCGTCGTGCGAGAAGCCCGCGGCGAGCACCCCCTCGTTCTTGAACAGCGTGGCCGCGCTGTACCGCTTGACGCCTCCCTGGATCGGCGGCTGCCCGACCGGCGCGATCGCGGGCGCGTCCGCCGCTGGTACGGGCGGCGACGTTGGGGGCGCCGGGTTCGGCGGCGGGCTGCCGCCACAGGCGGCGACGAGGGCGAGCAGCGTGATGCGGAGGTGGCGGGTCATGGCGAGGGCATCCTAGCCCGGGCGCCGTCGAGGTCTCGCGCCGTCGCGGCGCGGCGCGCGCTTGACATCCGGTCACCGTGGGCGGACGATCGTGGCTCACACACATCGATGGCGGTGGAGTCCGCCGATATCCGCGCCCGCTGGAGGCGCCAATGACTCCTACGAGAGCCCGAACCGGGCACCGTAGGACGTGTGTGACCTCGGTGCTCCCCAGGAGTCCCCGAGATGAGCACCGATCGCCGAAGCCGAACACTCGAAGCCCTGGGCCAGTGGATCGGTCTGGGCGCCGTCGTCGGCGTGTTCTGCGGTGCCGCCTCGGCGCTGTTCCTGTTCCTCCTGGAGGAGGTCACGGCGTACCGCACCGGTCACGAGCTGATCGTCTATTTCTTGCCGCTCGCCGGTCTGGTGATCGGCGTGCTGTACGCGCGGTTCGGCGAGTCGATCAAGGCCGGCAACAACCTCGTGATCGACACGATCCACGACGAGGGCCCGGAGATCCCGCTCCGCATGCTGCCGATGGTCCTGGTCGGCACCGTCCTCACGCACCTGTTCGGCGGCAGCGCGGGCCGCGAGGGCACGGCGGTGCAGATGGGCGCGAGCCTCTCCGACTTCGTCTCCCACCGCGCCAGGCTGAGCCGCGAGCTGCGCGTGCAGCTGCTCGCGGCGGGCGTGGCCGGCGGGTTCGGCTCCGTGTTCGGCACGCCGATCGCGGGTGCCGTGTTCGGGCTCGAGTTCGTGGTGCTCGGGCGCATCGAGTACCGGGCGCTCGTCCCGGCGCTCGTCGCCTCGGTCGTCGGTGACATGACCACGCGCGCTCTCGGGATCGGTCACACGGCGTATCCGGCCGCGCCGCACGTCGCGATCTCCCCGCTGCTCTGTCTCCAGTGGCTCGTGTTCGCCGTCGCCATCGCGGTGACGAGCATCGTGTTCATCGAGCTGACCCACTTCCTGAGGCGCCAGGGCGAGCGGCGCGTGAAGCACCTCGGCGTGCGCATGGCGATCGGCGGCGTCGTGATCGTGCTGCTGTGGAAGGTGATCGGCACGAGCGACTACCTCGGTCTCGGCGTGCCGATGATCGTGAGCTCGTTCAGCGACGGGGGCGTGGTCGAGTGGGCGTTCGCGATGAAGCTCCTGTTCACCGCGATCACGCTCGGCGCCGGGTTCCTCGGCGGCGAGGTCACGCCGCTGTTCTTCATCGGCGCGGCTCTCGGCGGCGTCCTCGCGCCGGTGCTCGGCATTCCCGCCG
>JAEUJX010000171.1 GCA_016794545.1 Myxococcales bacterium | reverse complement strand
GAGAGCTGGTGGACCGAGCTCGGCTACGTCCTCTACTTCGGCGGGATGTCGGGCGGGCTGGTCGTGATCTGGGCGTACCTGCTCGGCGCGCACGGTGGCCTCGGCGTGCACCGGGACGCGATCGACATCGCCCTGCGGGTCGTGGCGATCGCCACCGCGCTGCTCGTCACGCACTACGCGATCCAGGGCGTGCGGCTCCGCCTGCTCGGGCGCGGCTGGCGGACATATCTCCAGGACCTCGCGCTGCCCGGCATCCTCGCCGAGGCGTCGCTGATGCCGATCGGCGTCGTGCTCGTGCTGCTCTACGACCCCGACCAGCCGCTCGGCTTCTTGCTGCTGTCGCTGACGTACCTCCTCATCAACCTCGTGTTCTCGCGGCTCTCGCGCGCGCAGCACCAGCTCGAGGAGCGCGTCCACGACCTCGAGATCCTGACGGCGACGGCGCGGCGCCTGTCGGCCTCGCTGCAGCTCGAGGAGCTGGTCGAGGCGGTCGCGAAGGAGACGTGCAACGCGATCCCCGAGGCCGAGGCGGTCGCGCTCGTGCACCGCCGCTCGGGCGGCGAGACCGGGCTCGTGATCGACGGCTACGACCGCAACGCGGACCGGTTCTTCCGCCAGCCGATGCAGGAAGGCGAGGGCGCTGCCGGGTGGGTGATGAAGCACGCCACGCCGCGCCGGATCGCGGACCTGTCGAACGACGAGGTGGCGGTCGGTGGCGAGGGCACGGAGGGGATCCGGGCGTGGCTCGGCGTGCCGCTCATGATGTACGGCGGCTGCGAGGGGGTGATCGCGGTGCAGAGCACGCACCCGGGCTCGTTCGGCGAGGACCACCAGAAGCTGCTCGAGTCGCTGTCGCTCCAGATCGCGGCGGCGCTCCAGAACGCCCACCTCTACGAGCTCGCGATGGTCGACGGCCTGACCGGGCTGTTCATGCGCCGGTACTTCGACGCGCGCATCGAGGAGGAGATCGAGCGGTCGCGGCGCTACGGCACGCCGTTCTCGGTGCTGATGATCGACGTCGACGATTTCAAGAAGCTCAACGACGAGCACGGACATCTCATCGGGGATCGCGTGCTGCGTACGATCGCGAACACCGTGAAGGCGCAGCTCCGCGGCGTCGATACCGCCGCGCGCTACGGCGGCGAGGAGATCGCGGTCATCCTGCCGCGGAGCGACATGGTGTCGGCCTACAACGTCGGCGAGCGCATCCGCCAGGCGATCGCCGAGCAGCGCGTGACCACCGATTCCGATCCGCCGAAGGTGCTGAGCGTCACCGCGTCGTTCGGCGTCGCGTCGTACCCGGAGAGCAAGGCCGCCGATGGCGAGGACCTGATCCGCCGGGCCGACCGCGCGCTGTACCGCGCGAAGAAGACCGGCAAGAACCGGGTCGAGCTGTTCTGGAGCGACGAGAGCGGACCGGTGCGCATCGCCGGACTGGGTGGAGACTCGTGAGCGACGAGCGAAAGCGCGCCGAGCGCAAGGTCGGGTTCGCGCGATTCTGGGCGCGGGCGAAGCAGATCGTCACCACCGATCCGAGCGGCTCCGACGAGGACGATCTGCTGGTCGACGAGGAGGCCGCGAAGGTCCTCGCCGCGCAGGCCGGCAAGCTGAAGGGCGGGCTCGCGAAGGTCGCGCAGCTCGCCGCCTACGATCCGGGCGCCACGCTCGGCGGCAAGAGCGGTGCGACCCGCTCCGCGCGCGCGGTGCTCGGCGGCCTGTGGGACCAGGCGCCGGCCGTGTCCGCCGGGGCGATCGCGCGGGTGATCGAGGAGGACCTCGGCAAGGCGCCGCAGGCCCTGTTCGCGCGCTGGGAGGCCACGCCGCTCGCGTCGGCCTCGCTCGGTCAGGTCCACGCCGCCCAGCTCCACGACGGTACGGAGGTCGTGGTCAAGGTCCAGTACCCCGGCGTCGCGGAGTCGCTGCGCGCCGACCTCGACGACGGCGCGTTCCTCCGCAAGCTCGCGGGCTCCGAGGTCGGTCGCGCGCTCGATTCGTCGGCGCTCACCGCGCTCGGCGAGGCCGTGCGCGGCGAGCTCGACTACCGCGCGGAGGCGCGCTCGATCGGCGACTTCGCCACGGCGTGGGGCGATCACCCCGTGCTGCGGTTCCCGCGCGTGATCGCGGAGCTGTCGTCGACGCGGGTGCTCACGATGACGCGCGCGAAGGGCAAGACCGTCATCGAGGCCGCGGGCCTCGGGTCGCCGGACGTGCGCCGGCAGGCCGCGCTCGGCATCTTCGAGGTCGCGTGGTGCTCGCCGCTGGTGCACGGCCTGCTCAACGCGGATCCGAACCCCGGCAACTTCCTCGTCGACGAGCAGCCCGACGGGCACGTCCACGTCTGGTGCCTCGACTTCGGCTGCGCGTTCTCGATCCCCGACGACGTCCGCGACGCCGACCGCGAGATCTGGTGGGGCCTCCTCGATGACGACAGCGGCACCGCCGCGGAGCGCTTTCGCATGGGCATCGCGAAGGCCGGGCTGCTCGCCCGCGCGGACCTGCTCGCGTCGACCGCGCACCGCGACTGGGAGCGCGCGCTGGCCGCGCCGTTCCGCACGCACGGCGACTTCCACTGGGACGCCACCTACGCCACCGATCTCGCGAGCGCGACCGGCCGCGTGCTCGCGCTCGGTGGGCTCGCGCTGCCCGCGAAGGTACTCATGCTGTGGCGGCAGCGGCTCGGCGCCGCCGCCGTGATCGGCATGCTCGACGCGAAGGCGCCGTTCCGGCGCATCCTGGTCGACCGGATCGGCACCGGCAAGAAGGCGCTGCGGTAAGCCGATCAGTACGTGTAGCGGAGGAACGCGCGGCTATCGAGGCCGCTCATCTTCGCGAACTGCGGCACGAAGAACGCGTCGACCCCGACGCCGATCGAGTAGTGGCGGTTCTCGAGCTGGTACTCGACGCCGCCGCCGCCGCCGAACATGAGCCCGAACTCCTCGCCGGGGTCGGTGATCATCAGCTTGCCGAGGACGTTCGACGAGATCATGACGAGCCCCGCGCCGCCCTCGACGTAGAGCGCGATGCGATCGAAGCGCCCGGTGAGCCGGAGGTCCGCGGCGCCGCGGTAGAGCTGGAACCACTCGCCCTCGGGCGGCGGCGGAACCGTCGCCTCGTGGCTCGAGGCCGCGACATGGACGTTGAGCGAGAGCCAGGAGAACAGGTCGCGGCCGATGCGCACGCCGAGCGACGGGCCGATCGCGGCACCGCGCGAGGCCCGCGGCGGCAGGAAGTTCACGGCGCCGAGGCCGCCCTCGGCGAACCAGCCCTTCGACGCCGGGCGCGCGTCGGCGACATCCGGGGTCGCGAAAGCGACCGCGAGCGCGCAGAGTACGGCTGCGTGGCGACCCATCCCTACGCGCAATCGTAGAACAGATCGCTACGGCGTGGCGGTCGCCATGATGGCGAAATCGGCCGGCATGAACGGCTCGAGCTCGGCCATGTCCGCGGCGAGCAGCTTGTCGGGCAAGAGGTCGCCCCGGACGTCGCGAACGCGGACGGTGTACTCGAGGACCATGTGGCGGTCGGGCTTGAACACGAGGTCGATCTCGAGCATCGCCGGGATCGCCTGGCGCGGGAACACGCTGCCCGTCGGCATCTGCGGCAGCGGCTCGCCGTCCATGTCGAACATCAGCGGCGCGAGCTGCGCGAACTGGTCGACGTTCTTGCTGATGGTGAGCGTCGCGCGGAACGGATTGATGTTGCCGCGCGTGATCTGGTCGAGGTCGACCGCGGCCTCGCGCACGCTGTCCTCGGTGAACAGGCCGCTGATCGTGCCGTTCGCGGGGACGTCGAGCGGCACGTCGCCGTCGAGGCCCGGCGGCGGCGGCGCCTCGTCGTCGGCGGACAGCTGGAGCATCGTCGGGTCGTAGCGGAAGAACTGGTTGGCGCCGTTGAGCTGGACCGTGGCGTTGCCGGGCATCGCCGTGAGGTTGCGGATCGTCCACTCGACCGAGATCTGGAGGTCGTCCACCGCGATGTACGGCAGCACGACCGCGGCGTCGGTGATCATCGCCTGGCGGCGCATGCGGTCGGTCGCGTCCTCCATCGTCTCGCGCACGACCGGGATGACGAGGCGGCCGACACCCGGCACGAGGTTGCCGTCCATGTCGGTCATCTCGCCGGCGTCGATGCTCGTCGGGGAGGGGAGGTAGGCCGGATCGTTCGTGCAGCCGACGGCGAGCAACACGACTGCGGTCTGGCCAACGAGCATGGACGTCATGGACCTCATGGCTAGCCTCCCTGGGTGAACACGAACGGGTAGTTCACGATCGCACCGCCCTTGGCGGGGAACTTGAGCCGCATGATGTTGCCCTTCACGCAGCTCTCGACGCCCTCGTTGCGGAGCGTGCCGCCCTGCGTGCTCGAGCTCTTCACGGAGCCGTCGGCCGCGATCACGAAGTGGATGACGAGCTTGCCGCCGAGGCCGGGCGAGCGGTTGAGCTCCTTCTGGTAGCAGGCGCGGAACACGCCGGCGCGAGCCTTCACGACGCGATCGATCTCTTCCTTCGTCAGGCCCATGAAGTCGCCGGTGGCGTCCTCCATCTTGACGGCGACCGCCTTGGGCGCCGCGCCGGTGCAGCCCGCGCCGACGCAGGTGCCGCCGGGGCGCTCCTTGCCGGTGTCGATCGGGCCCTTGTTGGTCACGAAGTCGCCGTCGACGTTGCCACCGCCGCCCGAGCCCTTGCCCTTGCTGCCGCGCGTGGTGCCGGTGCCGGTGCCCTCGCCGACGCCGGAGCCGGTGCCGGGGCCAAAGCCGATCGAGCCGGAGCGCACCGTGTCGCCTTTGATGCCGGTGAACTTGGACAGGCTCGTCGACAGGTTCCGGTCGATGATGTTGTCGAGGTACTTCTTGTTCTTGTCCTCGAAGAACGCGACCTTCGGTGGCTCGGGCTTGTCGTTGGTGGGATCGGTCGTGCGCGCGCGCTCCTGATCGCCCTTGCCGCCGGAGGCGCCCTCGTCGTTCTTCGTCGCGGTCTTGATGTTCTTCGGCGTCGGGCTCGCGGCCGCGGCATCGTCCTTGTTCACCTTGCCGACCGTCGGCGTCGCCTTCGGAGGATCGGGCGGCGGCTCGGGATCGAGCTTGGTCACGAGGTAGTTGCCGGTCAGCGATCGCGGGCCGGGCCACACGAACGGGTTCTCGCCCGTATAGAACTGGTAGGTCATGATCAGCAGCGCGGCGTGCATCACGACCGAGAACGCGAGCGAGGCCTGCGACTCGCCGTCCTGCTTGACCGTCCAGAAGCCGAGCGCGCCGATGATCAGCGCCACCGTCGACAGCCCGACGCCGCGGAAGATCGCCTCGGCGACATCACCGTCGTTGCTGCGCAGGAAGAACAGCGTGGTCAGCGCCGCGCTCGAGATCAGATAGCCGCCGAGACCCGCGAACAGCACGGGGCGCGTGAAGAACACCGGCGACTCGTCGAGCGGGACGAACTGGAAGAACAGCTTGTAGTCGCCGCTCTCGTCGAGGTCGACGACGCCCCAGTCCTTGCCGCTGATCGGCGTGGCGCGGAACCCGCCCGGGCCGTCGCCCTCGCCCTCCCGCAGGACGAACTCGCTGACCTCTTTCTCCTCGCCGTCGATGCAGATCGTGCCGCGCATCCGCTCGCCGAGCGTGAGCAGATAGCCGCGGTTGCCGGGCCGCACGACCGCGAACCGCTCGGGCAGCCCGATCGGGGGCACCACGAACGTGCTCTTGCCCTCGGAGCCGAGCGTGATCGCGCGCGGCTTCTCCAGCACGACGTCTTGCATGACCTCGTCGTGCCAGATCAGCGCGACCCGCAGGGCCTGGCTCACAGCTGCTCTTCCTCCAGGGACCGCACCATGTGCGGGATGAACGAGCGCTTCTCGAGGCTCGCGCGCTCGAGCTCCTCGTTCGCGCGCTCGAGGAAGTAGAGCAGCTGGGGCGAGCGCATCCGGCCGTTCAGGTCGAGCGCGGTGAAGTCGAACGTCTTCGGACCCTGCTGCTTGCCCTTCTTCTTGCCGTCGTCCTTCGGCTCGGCGGCGGCGGGGGCGGTGTCACCTCCCACCGACGCGGGGCCGGTCTTGCTCTCCGGAGCCGCGCGGTCGCCGGCGGGGGGCGGGGGCGCGCCGTTCTTCTTCCTGGGCTGCGCCGCCGCGGGTAGGACCAGCGCGCACATCAGGACGAGCGCGGCGGTCACGCGCCCCCACGTGGGGGCTAGCAGCCTCGTATCGGCATGGCTCACTTCCCGAGCTCCTTTCGCTTCTCCTCGGCCGCCTGACGCTTCGCGTGACCGGCCGGAGACTCCTGCATGTACAGGTCCAGATCCGCCTTGCCGCCGGGGATGTCGTTCGTGAAGTCGATCTTGAGGATCGCCTTGTCGAACAGCGCGTCCGCGCGAGCCGTCGAGCGCCGCGGCGCCTCCTTGATGACCTTGTCCCACGTGCGTCTCGCTCCGTCGAAGTCCTTGAGCCCGCGCTGGGCGACGCCGAGGGCGACCCAGGCCGCGTGGTCGTCGGGCTTCTTTTCGACAATCACGGAGAGCTCGGCCTTGGCTCGGGCGTAGTCACCGGCGTCGAGGAGGACCGCGGCCTTGTTGAACCGGGCGTCGATGTAGCTCGCGTCGAGCGACGCCGCGTAGTCGAACCGCTCGAACGCCTCCTGCGCCTTGCCCTGGCGCTGGGCGAGCAGCGCGAGCGCGTTGTAGATCGCGGGGTCCTTCTTGTCTTTGTCATCGAGCTCGACGGCCTTCGCGAGCACGAGCTGCGCGAGGTCGAGCCGCTTCTGCTGGATGTAGATCAGGCCGAGCTCGGTGTAGATCTTCGAGTTGATGCCCGACAGCCGCACCGTGTCGCGCAGCACCGAGACCGCGTCGTCGTAGTCGCCGAAGTCGCGGAGCAGCGAGGCGAGGCGCGCCGCGGCGTCGCGCCGGTTCGGATCGTCCTCCTCGGTCGCGCGCAGCGCCGCTTCGTAATCCGCGCGCGCGTCCTTCTTGTTGCCGGCGCGGCGGTTGGCCTCGGCGCGCGCGAGCAAGGTCGGCATGTGGTCCTTCTTGATCGCGAGCGCGCGCGTGAACGCCTCGACCGCGGCGGTGTCCTCGCCGTCGCGCCACGCGATCACGCCGAGGTCGTGCCACGCCTCCCACAGCTTCGGATCGATCTCGAGCGCGGCCTTGAGGCGGGCCTTCGCGGTCTCGCCGGACTCCGGCCCGCCGAGGCGCATCGCCCGCATGGCGGCCTCGAACTCGCGCGCTGCCTTCGGGTTGACGGGGTCGAGCTTGACGACCTTCTTGCCGCCCGGACCGATGTTGCGCGTCGCGGACTGGCCGCACGCGCCGAGCGAGACGGCCGCGGCGAGGAGGAGCACCGCCCTCATCGCGCGATCTCCTGCACGACCTCGGGGTTCGGCGGTCGATCGCCGATGCGCTCCTTCTGCCGCGACTCGCGCTCCGGCGGGAAGTTCGAGCCGTCGAGCCGGCCGAGCGCCTCGCGGATCTTCGCGGTGTACTCGTCGTAGACCTGCATCTGGATCGCCTTCTGGTAGCCGGCCTTGAACAGCTCGACCGCCTTGCCCTGGATCTCGACGACGTAGGCGTCGAGCGCGTCGCGATAGGCCTGCGCCTGATCCGCCGACAGGCCCTTCGGCGTCGCCGCGTTGACGAGCGACTCGGCGAACCCGTCGTAGACCTGGCCGATCCGGAACAGCGCGGCGGTCGCCCACCGCAGGTCCTGGAAGTCGACGACGGACAGGTACGTCTTCTCGGCCTCGGCGAGGAGCTTCGACTTCGTCTTCAGCGCCTTCTCGAGCTGGGAGGGTTTCACGTCGAGGGTCACCTTCTCGTACTCGCGGAAGATCAGCTCTCCCTCGTAGTAGCGTGACTCGGCGGCCCACGTCGTGCCCGCTTTCTTGTCGGCGCCGCTGGCCGCCTTCCAGAGCTTCTGCGCGGTCTGGAAGTCGTCTCTCGCGCGCCGCAGCTGGCCGAGCTTGTAGCTCATGCGGCCCGCGCGCGTGTACGCCTCGATGATCCGCTTGCCGCTCGAGCGATACGTGCGCGTGTAGTCGGCGTAGGCCGCGTACGCCGGGCCCTCGTCGCCGGCCTGCTCGTAGACCACGCCGATGTTGAACGCCACGTCGGGAGCGTCCTTCCGCTCGCGGAACTTCTTCGCGTACTCCTGGTAGTGCGCGATGGCCTCCTTGTTCTGGCCGAGCGCCTGGCGGAGCAGGCCCGCGTTGTACAGCGCGTCCGCGCTCTTGCTGCCCGTGCGGAACTTCGACCACACGTACTCGTAGGCCTTCGCCGCCTTGTCGTAGAAGATCACGCGCTCGTACACGACGCCGGCCGTGAACGCGGCCTTCTCGCCGAGCTCGGGGTTCTTGTCGCCGTACTTCTCGGCGATGTCGAGGTAGATGTCCGCCGCCTTCTCCGGCTGCTTCGCCTTCTCGAACATCACGCCCGCGTTCATCAGGGCCTGGCCCGCGACCTTCGCGTCGTTGGTCTCCTTCGGGACGCGCAGGTAGAACGTCGCGGCCTGCTCGTACTTGCCGGCCTCGGCGTACTTGTCGCCGCTCTTCTGGATCGACTCGACGATCAGCCGCGTCAGGCGCTGCTGCTGTTCCGCGCTCGAGAACGACTTCGCCTTCTGGAGCTTGCGCGCCCAGTTCTCGATGTTCTCGTAGTCCTGCGCCTTGTTCAGCGCGGACAGGATGCGGTCGCCGGCGGGCCCCGCGTTCGGATCGTTCGGGTACTTCGTGACGATCACGCCGAACCGCTTGATGGCCTCGTCGTACTCGCCGTAGTCGTAGAACATCTGGCCGTTCTTGAAGATCACGCCGACCAGCGTGGGATCCGCCGGGAACAGCGTCGCGTAGAGGTCGATCGCCTCGCCGAACTTCTTGTCGACCGGGTAGAGCTTCGCGCGGCCGACCGTGTCCTTCGGGCGCGCCTTCTCGTACGCGTTCATCGCGTTGAGGAGCGCGTCCTTGTGCAGCTTGCCGACCGGGGCGCTCTTGCCGACGGCGAGGTACTCGTCGCCGGCCTCCTCGGTCTTGCCGAGCTTGAAGAACAGGATGTCGGCCCGGTAGTAGCGGATCTCGGTCGCGTGCTCGCTCGCGCCCTTGCCGGTGCCGAACGCGGCCAGGTAGGCCTCGTACGCGGCGGCGGCGCGCCCGTAGAGCGGCAGGTCGGCCTTCCTGTCGACCTTGTCGCGGCGCTGCGCCTCGCCGTGGATGTTCATCGCGGTCGTGCGCGTCAGCTCCTCGGTGGTCTCGAGCGAGCGCGCGAGGGCCTCGCGGTTCTTCTGCACCTTCGCCCACGTGGTGTTGGGGCCGAAGTTCTCGAGCAGGATCTTGATCTCGTCCTGCGCGCGGTCGACGTCGAGCGCGCTGTTCCAGTTCGTGATGATCGCGCGCTGGTACTCGGCGGACTTCAGCGCCTCCGGATCCATCTTGATCAGGAATCGGTACGCGTCCGTCGAGCGCTCCCACTCGGCCTGCGCGCCGTAGCTCTC
>JAEUJX010000167.1 GCA_016794545.1 Myxococcales bacterium | reverse complement strand
GTGCGGTCGGCCGGGGATCTGGAGCAGCGCCCATCCGCGCTTGTAGCGGTTCTTGCCCTTGTTGACCCGGTAGTAGTCGTACTTGTCGTCGCTGTACGCGAACGTCTTCTCGTCGAACGCGCGCCAGTCCTTGTACGACGTTCCGATCTTGCGGATCTTGACGCCCTTGAACGCCTTGGCCCAGGCGGCCTTCGCGACGCCCTCCGCACCGCCGTCCTTGTAGCCGGGGGCGTCGAACTTGCGGGTCGGGGCGACCTCGTCGATCTTCGCCTTCACCGCGGCGTCGTGGACGAACGCGGGCTCCCACGCGTCCGCGGGCTGCACGTCGCCGATCTCCTTCCACTGGGGCGCGTAGGGCTCGTTCACGATCGCCTCCCAGCGGGCGCGATCGAAGATGCGCAGCTGGGCGACCTCGGACAGGTCCTTCTCCTCGCCGTCGATGAACCGCTTCGCCTCCTTCACCTCGTCCTCGGCCTGGTGCTGCATCGTCCGCACGATCGCGTCGCGTCGCGCCTTCTGGATCAGCTTCTCTCCCTGCTCGCCCATCGCGCAGATCACCGTGGGGTAATCCAGGATGAACCCCGGCCGGATGTTGTTCGGTCGATCGGCGATCGGGCCATGGCGCTTGCACGCCGCCCGCACGGCCTCGGCGCCCGCCTTCGCCGCCCGCAGCGCCTCGGGCTGAAACGACGCCCCGCTCCCGGACCCACCATTGTACTTGGGGTCGTAGGCGCTCGCGTAGTTGAGAAGGAACGCCTGCCCGATGTCGGGGATGTCCCGCAGGAACGCGCCGCGCTGCGCGTCGAGCGCCTTCTGCGCCTGGTGATCCGCCGCCGCCTGCGTCTTCGCGGCGGCAGCCGCCTGGAGGTAGCTCTCGGCAGCCGCCTTGAGCGCGTTGCAGTACGCCAGGTGATCGTTGTGCTTCGGGATGAGGGCCTGGTAGCGCGGCCCCCGCTTCGTGGCGTCCTTCATGGTCTTCGAGACCGACGCCATGTCCACGAGGGGTGACATGCACCGGCTGGGCTCGTCTCTGACCTGGTTGGGGTGGGTGCCCGGGGTGATGGCCTTGCCGTCGAACCACGGGACCTTCCGGAACCGCGTGAAGCCCTCCTCCAACCGGTCGAGCTTTGCGTTCTCCTGCTCGGTCTCGTAGTCCGCGTAGGCGACGGTGCTGGAGGTCAGCGTGGCGAGTATGAGGACAGCTTGAAGTCGCATCGCTTCGATACTACGCAGCCGAGGTCGTCGACCTCACCCGCCCTGCTTCGTTTCAGGCGCGATTTCAGGTCGTGCTCCAGCAAGCGGCCAGCCCCCGTGAAGCTGCGGTATGCTGCGGAGAGGTGCCCTCGTGAGCTGTCGTGACGAACCGAGGGTGGGAGAGACGCGCGCGCTGTCGCCGGAGGCGGCCGCGTGACGTCCGAGCTGCTGGGACGCGACGACGAGCTCGCCGCGCTTCGCGACCTGCTTCCGACGGCGCGCCTGGTCAGCGTGCTCGGCCCGCCCGGAGTGGGCAAGACCACCCTGGCGCGCGCGCTGGCGCGAACGCTCGCGCGGCCGACCTTGCTCGTGGAGCTGGGCGCCGCGACCAGCGGCGTCGAGGCCGCGCTCCGGCGCGCCGTGCTCGCGGAGCCGGACGCGCCGCTCTCCGAGGTGGCCGATCGGCTCGTCGCCCACGGCCCCCTGTTGCTCGTCCTCGACGAGGCCGAGGGGGTGCGCACCGAGCTCGCCGCCGTGCTCCCGGTCCTCCTCGACAGGCGCGAGCTCTCCGTGCTCGTCACGAGCCGGGTCCGGCTGCGGCTGCGCGAGGAGGTCGCATTCGACCTCCAGCCGCTCGAGCCGGAGGCCGCGTGCGCCCTGTTCACGCGCCTCGCCGCCCGCACGTTCCGGCACTACCAAAACGACGCGGCCGCCGTCCGCGCGCTCGTGGAACGGCTCGACCGGCTGCCGCTCGCGATCGAGCTCGCCGCGGCCCGCTGCCGCACGATGTCGCCGCGCCAGCTCCTCACCCGGATCGATCAGCGGTTCACGCTGCTGCGCACGCGGATGCAGGATCCGGGCGGACGGTTCCGCAGCCTCGAGGACGCCTTCCGGTTCTCGCTGGACGAGCTCGACCCGAGGGAGCGCCGCGCGCTCGCGCGCCTCGCCGTATTTCGCGGCACGTTCTCCGCCGAGGCTGCCGAGGCGGTGATCGGCGGCGACGACGCCCCGGACCGGCTCGAGGGCCTGGTCGATGCGTCGATGGTGCACCGGACGGCCGGGGCCGAGGTCCACGGCGCGCGGTTCCGCCTGCTCGACTCGATCCGCGTGCTCGAGCTCGAGAAGATCGCACCGGAGGAGCGCGGGGATGCCGAGCGCGCGCACGCCGAGTTCTTCGTCGCGCTCGGCGAGCAGCTCGAGAGCGAGAGCGAGCACCAGGACGGCGTGGCCGCGATCGATCGCCTCGCGCTCGAGAGCGAGGAGATCGGGGCCGCGCACGCGCGGATGATCGAGCACGCGCCGGAGCTCGCGGCCCGGCTCGCGATCTGCGCCTCTCCGCTCGCGCTCGCCCGGGGGCCCCTCGAGTCGCACGAGCACCGACTCGACGCCGCGCTCGCGGCCCTCGGCGCGGACGCCGCTCCGCGGCTCCGGTTCCGGCTTCACCTGGAGCGCGGCACGGTGCGATTCATGCGCGCTCGGCTCGATGCGGCGATGCCGGACCTGATCGCGGCGTCGAGCCTGACGGACACCGTCGGGGATCTCGCCCTGACCGATCGCGCGCGGACGACGCTGATGCTGGCGTCGCAGTGGGTCGGCCAGGCGCTGACTCCGACGTCGGCGTCGGCGTCGGCGTCGGTGTCGGTGTCCACACCGATGTCGCGCGAGCCCTTCGTGTCGTTCTCGGCGGCGGTGCTCGCCCTGCACCGCGGCGATCTCGACGCCGCCGTCGAGGAGGCGGAGCGCGGCCGCGCCCGCGCCGAGCGCGTCGCCGATCGCACGCAGCTCGCGCGGCTCACCGCGCTGTGCGGCCTGCTCGCCGTCGAGCGCGACGACTTTCCACGTGGGCGCGCGCTGTTCGACGCCGCGGACGAGCTGTTCCGCCAGACCCGCGACGCGAACTTCGTCGCCATCGCGAGCCTGTGGCAGGCGCTGTTCGCGCTCGAGGTGAAGGGTGCGCGCGCCGGTGCGGAGGACATCGAGCGGGTCCGCGACCAGCTCGCGCGGCTGGGCATGGTGATCTTCGAGGCGTCCGCGAACGGCTACCTGTCGATCGCCCTGCTCCAGGCCAACGACCTCGCCCGCGCGCTGGCGAGCTCCGATCGCGCGCTGCCGCCGCTGCGCCTCGTCGGAGATGCCTATCGGCTGACGAACTTCCTCGCCGCGCGCATGGCGATCTACGCGGGGCTCGGGCGGCACGACGACGCCCACCGCGCGCAAACGGAGCTCGAGCCCTTCCTCGAGCGCGCGGTCAACCCGAACCTCGCCGCGATCGTCGCGATCTACCGCGGCATCGCCGACGCGCTCGCCGGGCGGCGCATCGCGCCCCTCGCCGAGGTCCGCACCGGCGCGTCGAGCGATGTCCGGATGGCCCTCGCCGCCGCGCGCGCGATCGCCCCGCAGATCCTCGCGCCACCGCCCGCGCCGATCCTCCGGATCTCACCCGATCACACGCGCGTCGGGCTCGACTCGGACGCGTTGATCGATCTGCGCCGGCGCCGCGCGCTCTCGCGCATCCTCGCGCACCTCGTCCACCGGCACGGCAGCTCGCCCGGGCGTGCCGTCGCCACCCCCGAGCTCGTCGAGGCTGGGTGGCCGGGCGAGCGCATGCTGCCCGAGTCGGGCGCGCAGCGCGTGTGGGCCGCGGTCGCCACGCTCCGCAAGCTCGGCCTGCGCGACGTCCTCGTTCGCACCGAGGCGGGGTACCTGATCCGCACGGACACGCGGACCGAGCCCCTCTCCGTCGCCGACGAGGAGTGACGCTGGCATCGACGTCCGGCTGCGAGATCGCAGCCACGGCCGTGACACGCGTCGCCCGCGGCGAGACACTGCGGCCGTGCCCATCGCGTTCCGGCCGACGTTCGCGGTCGACATCACCGGCTCGAGCCGCGAGATCATCGATCAGCTCGCCGCGCGGCTGGGGGCGGGACCGTTCGTGCTGCGCCGCACGCGGCCGCCCGGAGGAGGCCGTGACGACGCGCGCCTCGAGCAGGACCACCTGATGCTGACCGTCGTCGACACGGAACGTCACTTCTGGTCGCCGTGGCTGGCGATCGAGGTGACCTCCCGAGGGGAACGCGTCCACGTGGCGGGCAAGTTCAGCCCCCATCCGTCGGTGTGGACGGGTTTCACGTTCGGGTATCTCGGGCTCGGGCTCGTGCTCCTGCTGTCCCTCGTCGTCGCGGGCTCCTCGGTGCTCGTCCCGGGATCGGGCCAGCCGTGGACGCTCTGGGTCGCCGGCGGCGCGCTCGTCGCGATGATCGGGATGTGGTGGGCGTCGCAGGTCGGACAGCGTCTCGCGCGGCATCAGATGGAGCAGCTGCGCGGTGCGCTGGAAGCGGCGCTCGCCGACGTGACCGCGCCACCGGGCTGACCGGTCGGGCCACGTAGCTCACGGCTCGTGCTCGGGCCGAGGCAGCCGGAGAGCAGCCTCGAAGTAGGCGGCGATCCCCGGGATGTCATTCGTGACCCAGCGCCCGGGATCCGGAGGGTTGAAGCGCCGGAACAGGTTCGGCTGGAGGAACCGCGTCGCGTCGACCCAGATCGGGTAGTGCTCGACCGCGATCGCCCAGGTGCCGTGCACGTGGTGCTGGAGGTCCTCCTGCTCGCCCGTGAACAGATCGAAGCGGCCGTGCGCGCTCCGCCGATAGCGCGTGTGCGGCTGGGCCGCCGCGAACGCACCGCACAGCATCCGATACGACGCGATGCTCGACGCGCTCGCGGTGCACGGCGGGATCAACATCCCCATCGCGGAGTGCAGGCTCACGCTCGCCGCAAACCGGATCTGCGCGAGCAGTCCGAGGAGCGCCGCCGTCTCGGGCTCGCTGCCCGGTGACGGGCCGCGATAGAACGGGTTCTCCGGATCGTCCGAGCCGGTCCGCCAGCCGCCGAAGTCGAACCACACCTTCCGCTGCGGCGCCGGGAGCGGGTAGTTGCGGTTGAGGTCGATCCCGTGCGCGTTCGCGCGGAGCGCGCGCAGCGTGCCCTCGCCGCCGCGCACCCACGTGCGCTCGTAGCCGTCGGGGTTGAGCGAAGGCAACACCCACAGCTCCGCGCGCTCGAGGAGTCCGTCGAGCTCGGCGCCGCGCGCGCGCTCGAGCACGCCGAGCGCGACCTCGGTGCCGATGTACTCGGGACCGTGGATCCCGGCGCACACGAGCAGCGCCGCGTGATCGCCCGGCCGGCGGCACGGCACGCGCGCCGCGTGGATCGGCCGCCCCTCGACGCTCGCGCCGAGCACGTGGAGCTCCGCGCGTGCGGCGCTGGCGAGGCGCTCGAGCGCACGCTCGCGCTCGTCCGAGGATCGGTACCCGACGAGCACGCTCGGTCGCGACACCCGTGCAGCGTATCAGGCGCCACACGGCCGGAGCCTCGTCAGGCGGGTCGAAGCGCGGTCGCCAGGAACACGGGGTATCGCCGCCCGTCGCGCTCGATCTCGCACGCCGTGACGAAGCGGACGTCCGAGAACCCGATCTCGACGAGCTCGGCGCGGAGCGCGGCGCGATCGAAGCCGTGGTGGAACACGCCTTCGGTCGCGGGTGGGTGGAACGTTCCGTCCTCGGTGTCGAGGTCGGCGAGCGCGATGCGCCCGCCAGGTGCGAGGTGCGCGAACAGGGTCCGGAGGAGCGCGCGGGTGTCCGCGACGTGGTGCATCGCCATCGCGCTGACCACGAGATCGACCGTGCGCCCCAGCGGCGCCGCGAGCAGGTCCTGGCAGACGATCTCGGCCTTCCCCGCGAGCTCCGGCTTCGCGGCGAGCTGCGCGAGCATGGCGGGCGACACATCGACCGCGATGACCTTGGCCACGCGAGGCGCCAGCTTGGTCGCCACGAGCCCGGTCCCGGCGCCGAAGTCCATCACGGTCAGGCTCGGATCGAGTGCGATGTTCGAGGCGAGCGCGGCGAACACGCCCTCGGAGATCTGGACGGGCACGGGACGCGTGTCCCAGTCGGCGGCCTTGTCGCGAAACAGATCGGTCATCGGGGTCCGGGGCTCAGCGCCCTGCCCCGAGCAAGAGCCCGAGCAGCGCGCCGTAGCCGGTCGCGGCGTACGGGTTCGCCCAGATCACGCAGGCACCCGATCGACAGCCGACGAGGCGGTGGAACGCGAAGCCGGCGACGGCCCCGATCGCGACGAATCCCAGGCTCACGAGCGACACGCCCGTCACCTCCGTCTCGTCTCGGGGCGGTCGACGAGGCGCGCCGTCCCCGCCTCGGACCGACACGTGCAACGGTCGGCGGGACGCACCCCGCCGAGGGCTTGCTCGATATGGGCTCCGCATCCAGCCCACGTCGGGCGCTTGCAGGTCTCGCAGGTCACGGGTCTACACATCAGCGTTACTCCTTGGCCCATCAGAGCCAAGGGGCGCGGAAAGGATTCGCGCGAGAAGGCTACCGCCGGCGCCGGCGCGGCAGCGCGATCCACAGCAGCGCGAGGCCGAGCGGCACCGCCTGAGGGAGAACGGCGCCGGTGGTCGAGCATCCACACCCGGCGGCGGCGCGATCGCCATCGCCCGTGCCGCTATCCCCGGCGCCGGGCTCGACGCACTCGCCGCGCTTGCACACCAGATCGTGCGGGCACACGGCGCCGGCGCAGTCGTCCACGCACGAACCGGCCTCGCAGTGCGTACCGTCCGGGCACCCGTTCGGGCACGATCCGTCGACGCACGTGCTGCCGCCAGCGGTACACGTCAGCCCGGCACCGCACTGGATGCCGTCGCACGTGCCGCAGCCCGGAAGGCACGCGCCCTCGATGCAGCGCTCGCCGGCCGCACACACGATGTTCCTGCAGCGATCGATGCACGCACCGAGGAAGCAGTCCTGACCGTACGGGCACACCACGCCGTCGCACGCGCCGCCGCACGCGCCCTGGCGGCAGATCTGCCCGGCCGGGCAGGTCACGCCGTCGCACGACGGGTCCACGCAGATGTGCTTCTGGAGATCGCACACGCGATCGATGCCGCACGCGAACTCGACCGAGATCGAGCAGTTGGGGCGGCACTCGCCGCGATCGCAGACGAAGTCCGGCGGACAGCTCGCGTTGTCATCGACCTCGCCATCGCAGTCGTTGTCGACGCCATCGCACGCCTCGACCTGCGGTACCGCGAGGGGCGCACAGCCGATCGCGCCGTTCATGCAGAGCGACACCCCCTTCGCGCACAGGCCAGCCTCGCCGGTGTCGCACTCCTGCCCGCCGCCCGAGCACTCCACGCCCTCGACGCTCGTGACGATGTCCGTGAAGTCGTTGTTGCCGCCGCCGGCGTAGAGGTCCTCCCAGGCGAAGTAGAACTTGTGGGGCGAGATCAGCGAGTCGTAGGTCAGCAGATGGATGAACGACTGCGTGCCGGCCGCGTCGGGGTTGAACGCGCGCTGCGAGTAGTAGACGTAGCCCGCCTGGGCGAGCCGGGGCAGCGTCGCGCAGCAGTCGCCGCCCGCGCACTGCTTGTGGTTGGTGCGCGACTCCGGCGTCGCGATGAAGAACCCGATCTCGCCGCCCCTGTAGGCAGGATCGCCGATCACGTCGAGCACCACCTCGGTCCCGGGCGGCGTCGTGCAGTCGATCATCACGTGGAGATCGTCGACGCCGGGCTTCTGCCCGGTGACGTTGTACCAGCCGAACACGCTGCGGAACTGCGAGGTCCCGCGACTGAGCAGCTCGAACGTCAACGCGCACGTCGGCTGGAACGTCTCCGGCGTCGTCGACGCGTTCAGCTGGGGCGACAGCCCGGCGACGTTGCTCGGGATGCACGCGTCGTCGTTCCAGGTGTGCCAGATCCGGGTCTCGCACGTGCCATGCTGCCCCTGGTCGCAGCTGTTCGGATTCTGGTTCCCGGGGCACGCCGCACCGATGTTGCACGTGCCGCTCGTGCACTGGCACGCGAAGATGGCCGCGAGGCCCGTCGGCTGGCCGCCGTTGCAGCCCATCTGGGTCGGGATCGGCGTGTTGTCGGGCTGGGTCACCGCGAGCGCGGGCCGGGCCGAGATCCACGCGAGCACGACCAGCACCAGCTTCCCCATCGAGGTGCGCATCGCGCCGCGGAAACAGCAACGACCGTACCAACCCGCCACGCGCGCGGCTCCGACGAGGACGCGCGACGGCACCGCGCGCGCGGCCGAGTCGCGTTGTGTTTGGCAACGCCGCGGCGCAGTTCGTGCGGGTTCTACCGGACCTCGACCGCCCCGATATCGCCGCCCGCGCCGCGCGGTCGGCCGACCCCGCGCTGATCGCGCGGGGGACAGCTCGCGTCGCCGGCGCCGTCGCTCGCCGGCGACCCGGGCTGCACGAGGATGGTC
>JAEUJX010000116.1 GCA_016794545.1 Myxococcales bacterium | reverse complement strand
GGGATCGGGCTCGCCGCGATGGACGACGGTGCGGCGATCCCGCTGCCCGACGGCTCGTACCTCGTGCTCACGACGGACGCCCACGTGGTCCAGCCGGTGTTCTTCCCCGGCGGGGACATCGGCCGGCTCGCGGTCTGCGGCACGGTCAACGACCTCGCGATGATGGGCGCCACGGAGCCACTCGCGCTGGCGTGCGCCGTGATCCTCGAGGACGGCTTCCCGCGCGCCGATCTCGAGCGGATCTGGGGATCGATGCGCGCGGCGTGTACCGAGGCGGGCACGACCATCGTGACCGGCGACACGAAGGTGATGCGTCACGGCGAGCTCGACCGCATCGCGATCACGACGACCGGCATCGGCATCACGCGGCGTCCCGTCCGCGACAACGGCCTGCGCGCCGGCGATCGCATCATCGTCACGGGCACGGTCGGCGACCACGGGCTCGCGGTGCTGGCCACGCGCGCCGAGCTCGCCCTGTCGACGACGCTCGCGAGCGACGTGGCGCCGCTGAACAGCCTGGTCCGTCGCGCGCTCGCGGTCGGCGGCGAGGGCGTCGTCGCCCTGAAGGATCCGACGCGCGGCGGTCTGGCCAGCGCCCTGCACGAGATGGCGGAGAAGGCCGGCGTCGGCATCCTGCTCGAGGAGCGCAGCGTGCCGGTGCGCGACGAGGTGCGCGCCGCGGGCGAGCTGCTCGGCATCGATCCGCTGCTCGTCGCGAACGAGGGCAAGGCCGTGCTCGGGGTCCGGGCCGGCGCCGCCGCCGGCGTGCTCGACGCACTGCGGTCCCACCCGCTCGGGCGCGACGCCGCGATCGTCGGCGAGGCCATCGAGGACCGCCCCGGCCGCGTGATCGTCGATACCGGCCTGGGCCGCCGCCTGCTCGGCGAGGCCGAAGGCGAGCTCCTACCGAGGATCTGCTGATGAGTCACATCCGCGTCGAACATCATGGTGCCGTCGGCGTGCTCACGATCGCGCGCCGCGAGCGGTTCAACTCGCTCGACGTCGAGACCGCCCAGGATCTCCGCAAGGCGGGGCTGCAGCTCGCGCGCGACCGCGAGGTGCGCGCCGTGATCCTGCGCGGCGACGGAGGCGTGTTCTGTAGCGGCGCCGACCTCAAGTACATCGTGAAGGGCGGTGACGAGGGCGTCGCGTACCTCTCTCCCGGAGCGCGGCCGGCCCCCGGCGGCTATGGCGCCGTGTTCAAGCAGATCCTCGAGTACATCCACTCGACGATCTCGGAGATCCGCCGCGCGCCGAAGCCGTGGATCGCCTGCGTCGACGGGGCGGCGGCGGCGGGTGGGCTCGGCATCGCGATGGCCTGCGATCTCGTGATCGCCTCGGAGCGCGCGACGTTCGAGTGGGCGTACTTCAAGACCGGCCTGACCGGCGCCGAGAGCACGACGTTCCTGCTGCCGCGCCTGGTCGGCCTGCGCAAGGCCATGGAGCTCGTGCTGCTCGGCCCGCGGCTCGACGCGCACGAGGCCCGCGCGCTCGGGCTCATCAACGAGGTCGTGCCCGATGCCGACGCGCGGGCGCTCGCCCTCGCGGCGCAGCTGGCCGAGGCCCCGACCGCGGCGGTCGGCGTGGCCAAGAGCCTGCTCAACCGGGCGGCCGGGATGGAGCGGCTCGACACGCACCTCGACGCCGAGCTCGCCGAGCTCGCCCGCATCGCGAACGGCCCGAACTTCGCCGAGGGCATCGCCGCGTTCTTCGACAAGCGCTCGCCGCGCTTCGGAGTGGAGTGATGCACGAGTACAGCATCGTCGCTTCGCTCGTCGAGCGCGTCGGCCAGATCGCGGCGGACCATCCGCGCGCGGTGGTGCGGCGGATCCACGTCCGGATCGGCGACCGCGCGGGCGTCGAGCGCGTGCTGCTCCAGACCGCCTACGACACGTTCCGCGCACGCTCCGTGTGCGAGCACGCCGACCTCGCGATCGAGGCCGTGGCCGGCGACGAGCTGATCCTGCAACGCGTCGAGATGGAGGTGCCCGATGTGTGAAGACTGCGGCTGCGGAGATCCCGAGCTGGTGTCCGTCGACGTACACGAGCACCTGCTCGCAGGCAACAACCGGCTCGCGGAGCACCTGCGCGAGCACTTCGTCCAGGCGGGCGTGCTCGCGATCAACCTGATGGGCTCGCCCGGGGCGGGCAAGACCGCGGTGCTCGAGCGCACGGCATCGGCGTTCGCGGAGAAGTACCGGCTCGGTGCGGTCAGCGGCGACCTCGCGACCGACCGCGACGGCGAGCGGCTGCGCCGCGCGGGCATCCTCGCGAAGACGATCACCACCGGCTCGGCGTGCCACCTCGATGCCAAGCTGGTCCACGACGCGCTGCACGAGGTCCCGTGGCGCGAGCTCGATCTGTTCTTCATCGAGAACGTCGGGAATCTCGTGTGCCCGGCGATCTATGACCTCGGCCAGGCGGCGAACGTGGTCGCGCTGTCGGTCACCGAAGGCGAGGACAAGCCGCTCAAGTACCCGGTGATCTTCGAGCGCGCGGATCTCGTGCTGCTGACCAAGATCGATCTGCTCCCTCACCTCGACGTCGACATGAACGCGCTGCGCGACGCCGTGCGCCGCGTGATGAAGGCGCCCGCGATCATCGCGGTGTCCGCGAAGACCGGTGAGGGCATGGGCGAGTGGCTCGCGTGGCTGGAGGCACGCCGGCCGTGATGCTCGTCATCACGCTCGCGGCGGCGGCCGCGACCGTCGGAGCGCTGCACGCGCTCGCGCCCGATCACTGGCTGCCGATCGCGGCGGTGTCTCGCGCGCAGGGCTGGTCGCTCGGCCGCACCGCGCGCGTCGCGTTCGTGTGCGGCGCGGGCCACGTCACCGTGTCGGCGATCCTGGGCCTGATCGCGCTCGCCGCCGGCGCGCGCGTGATCACCGCGTTCGGGGAGCAGATCGCCTCGGTCGCGGGCGTGCTCATGATCGGGTTCGGCGTCGCCTACGCGCTGTGGGGCCTGCGCAAGCTCGCCCACCACGCCCACGCGCACGCCCACGCGCACGACACACCAGGGCGCCGCTCGACGTGGGCGCTCCTCGCGATCTACTCCGCCGATGCGTGTGTCGCGTTGATCCCG
>JAEUJX010000104.1 GCA_016794545.1 Myxococcales bacterium | reverse complement strand
GGCGTCTCCGAGCTTGTCGTAGCAGAGCGCGAGGTTGTAGTTGTTGAGGTCCGCGGGCGCGAGCTGCTGCGCGGCGCTGAACTCGCGGATCGCCGAGCGATAGTCGCCGCCCGCGTAGAACTTCACGCCTGCCTGGTAGTGCGTGCGCGCCTCGGCGCGATCATCCGCGACCGCGGGAGCCGCGCCGACGAAGGCGAGCGCCAGCGCGAGGAACAGCAGGCGAAGGAAGGTCGGAGCGGGGAGCGGGCGCATGATCATGTTCCTTCCTCGTGTGGGACCGAGCTTGCGAGGTCCTCGTGTGGGACCGAGCTTGCGAGGTCCTCAAGTCTTACTCGTATGGTGTGCCACATGCGGTGATGGGTGGCACTGGCCAGTTCTGGCATCGTGGCTAGTCGGCGTCGCACATCGCCTGGCTCTTCGGATCCGTGTGCGTCGCGCAGAACTTCTCGCGGCACCCCTTCGGGGCGTTCCGCGAGAGGTCCGCGCTCGTCCCGGTGCACTTGGCCGGCGGCGGGTTCGTGGTCGTGTTGTTGTTCGTGGTGTTGTTGTTCGTGGTCGTGTTGTTGTTGTTCGTGACGACCTTGATCTTCTCGAGCGCGAACTGGAACACGCGCTTCTTCGACCCGATCTTGACGGTCTTGTCCTTGTAATTCTTGGCCTTGATGACCGCCTCGACCTCCTCGCCCTCCGGCACCTCGACGACGTGCTCGCCGTCGACGAGCGGCACCACGGCGCCGTCGATGTAGACCTCGAACGCGGACAGGCCGCCCTTCGCGACGAGCGTCACCTGCGCCTTCTTGACCTCGGGGACACCCGCGTCGATCTCCTTCTGGACGGTCGCTGCACTGCCGCTGTCGGACCCGGCGCCCGAGCCATTGGTTGCCACGGTCGCGCTGCCGCTGCCGCTCCCGCTGCCGGTGCCAGATCCTGCCGTCGTGCCGCTGCCGCCGTCGCTGCCACTGCCCGCGGTGGTCGCGCTGCCGCTGCCGGCAGCAGAGCCGCTGCTCGCGACCGCGGAGCCGCTGCCGCTCGTCGCGCCCGAGCCGTTGTTCGTCGTCGTGCCCGAGCCGCTGCCCGCGCTCGCGGTGGTCGCCGAGCCCGAGCCGCTGCTGGTCGTCGCCGAGCCGGAGCCCGAGTCCGACGAGCCGCTGGCGACCTGCGACCCGGAGCCCGAACTCGCCCCGCTCTCGTCCTTGTTCGACAGGATCACGACGAGCGCGATCCCGCCGCCGATCGCGAGGACGGCGAAGATCGCGAGGATGAGCCCCATGCTCGACTTCTTCGGCGCGACGACGGAGGAGCCCGACGGATCGTAGAGCCCCGACGAGCTCGAGGCGTTCGGGACGGCCGGCGCCGAGCCCGACGGCGTCTGCATCGGGTGCCCTGCCGGCGGCGTGTGCATCGGATGCCCGCCCGACGGCATCGGGTGCCCGCCCGAAGGCTGGCCACCGACGCCGACGGTCTTCGCGACCGCGGCGGGGCCGCCGATGTGGTGGGCCCCGGTCATCGGCGCGCCCTGGACCGGATGCGCGGCGGAGACCGGGAACGCCTCCATGTACGTGCTCATGCCGGCGCCGGCGATCGAGCGATAGACGCCGATCAGCGCGTTGACGAGCTCGTCCATCGTGGAGAACCGCTGCTGCGGATCCTTGCGCATGCAGCGCATGATGATGTCGGCGAGCTGCGGCGGCATCGGGCGCTGCGCCTTCGCGGCGCGCTGGCTCACCGGCTCGGGCTCGGTGGTGATGTGCTGGGTGAGGATGCCCATGAACGACTCGCCCTGGAACGGCAGCGAGCCGGCGAACACCTCGTACATGATCACGCCCATCGCGTAGATGTCGGTGCGCGCGTCGACCGGATTTCCGAGCGCCTGCTCCGGCGCCATGTAGAACGGCGTGCCGAAGATCGTGCCCGTGCGGGTCAGGTTGTTCTGGCCGTCGTTGCCGGCGACCTTCGCGATCCCGAAGTCGAGGATCTTCGGGATGTCGTCGTTGCCCTGGAACGTGACGAAGATGTTCTCGGGCTTCATGTCGCGGTGGACGATGCCGCGCGCGTGCGCGGCGGCGAGCCCGTGACCGGTCTGGATCAGGATGTTGAGGAGGCGATCGATCGGCTGCGGCTGCTGGATCAGATCGTTGAGCGCCTGACCATTCAGGAGCTCCATGCACATGTAGATGCGGCCGTCGGGCAGCTTCCCGAAGTCCTCGATCGCGATGATGTTGCGGTGCTTGATCGAGCTCGAGGACCGCGCTTCCTGCTGGAAGCGCGTCACCGCCTCCTGGTTCGAGACGATCTCCGGACGCAGCAGCTTGATCGCGAACCGCTTGTCGATGTGCACGTGCTCGGCCGCGTAGACCTCGCCCATCCCGCCCTCGCCCAGCTTCTTGAGCACCTTGTAGCGGCCATCGAGCACTTCGCCGACCAGGGAGGGTGCAGCCTGGGCGTAGGGCATCGAGCCCGACCCTGTTCCATCGGCAGTCATGAGGTCGTCATTATAACGCGCCAGGCCGCCCGGCGACCTATGGTGCGGGCTCCGGCGTACACACGCCCACGCCGAGGGCCGAGGCCGCGGGATCACGATTGATCGTGCATACCTGCCCCGCCGCGCAGGCCGGCAGATCGGCGCGGCCGCACGCGGTTGCGGGCAGACCGGCCGAGGAGACGAGCTCGCAGCGGCCCTGGACGCAGCGGGGCGCGGCGCCGGGCTCGCAGATATCGACCGCCGGGCACGACGGCGTCTGCGGGCAGCCGAGTGCGGCATCGAACGAGGCGCGTTCGCTCGCGAGGACCGCGGTGTCACTGCCGCCGAAGTGGCAGCCGCAGCAATCCGCGCGGGTCGCGACGCACTGGCTGTCGGCCGTGCACCCGCCCGGAGGAACGGCGGCGCACTCGCACGCGAGGCAACCGGTGGTCTCGTCGATCGCGAAGCCGTCGGCGCACGTCACGTTGCACGCGACCGGCATGCAGCCGAGCTCGCACTGCCCGTCGTTGCACTGCGCCTCGACGTTCGGCGCGCACGACGGCGGCGGGCACTGCACGCCGGTGCACGCGCGCACCGCGGGATCCGCCACGCTGACCGCGAACGCGGGACAGTCGCAGCAGGTCGCGGCGGCGAGCGCGCAGTCCGTATCGCGGAAGCAGCCGCGCGGCGCTCCGCCGCCCGCACCGTCGTCGCCGTTGTCGGCGCCGAGCGACTCCTTGCTCGCCGTCGGGCAGCCGCCCAGCGCGAGCAGGAGCAGTACGAGAAGGTTACCGACGACGCGCACGGTGGTTCCGGGGAGGGTAGAGCACGCCCCGTGCCGCAGTGTAACTGCGCAACATCCGGTCATGGAACCTCAGTTTTCCGTGAACGATCAGACCCGTCCCGTAGCGTGCTCCGCGCGATGGCGTCGAAGATCCTCACCAAGACCGACATGATGATGGAAGACCGCATGCTCGCGGTCTCCGCCGATCCCGTGCGAGCCGACACCCTCGCCAAGGCGCGCGCCTTCAAGCGCACCTGGCTCGAGCTCGCCGAGGCCCTCTCCAAGGTCAGCGAGGGCAAGCTCTGGGAGAAGTGGGGCTTCTCCGACTTCGACGCGTACTGCCGCAAGGAGCTCCACCTTCGCGGCTCGACGGTGGCCAAGCTCCTCGGCAGCTACCGCTTCCTCGAGACGTCCGCGCCCCGCGTCATCGAGCGCGCCCGCACCGACCACTACGAAGCGCCGATCCCGAGCATCGCCACCGTCGAGTTCGTCGAGAAGGCCACCGCCGCCGGCCACGCCGACGAGGAGACGCTGCGCACCATCACCCGGGCCGCGTTCGACGAGGGCCTCGAGAAGCCGATGCTCGCGAAGAAGTTCGGCGAGCTGGTGTTCCCGCAGACCAAGCAGGAGCAGAAGGAGAAGATGCGCGCCGCGATCGCCGCGACCGCGCGTCGCCTGTCCGCGCTGATCGCCGAGAACGGCGCGCCGGTGCCCAAGCAGCTCGCGATCAAGGTCGAGGAGACCATCGGCGAGCTGCTCGAGGCCGTCGAGAATTGATCAGGCGATCGCGATCTTGACGGCCTTCGCGAGCAGGTAGAGCGCGTAGACCATCAACGCCATCCCGATGATGCGCGGGATCCACTGCGCCTTCTCGCCGAGGACGTTCTTGCCCTTGTGGGTCAGGTAGGCGACGAGGGCGAACCAGCCCCAGCTGCCGGCGAACACGCCGAGCGAGCACGCGAGGCCCTCGAGGACGCCGTCGTGCGCGGGCAAGGACGTCGCGATGATCACCCACGTCACGATCGCGGCCGGGTTCAGCATGATCAGCGCGAGGCCGATGGTGAACCCCGACCAGACCTCCTTGCGCTGGATCGTCGCCGCGGAGGCGCCGGGGTCGGGGTGCGGGAGCGCGGGCTGCACCGGCTGGCTGCGAGCGGTGAGGAAGCCGTAGATCAGGAGCACGACGCCGCTGACGGCGTACAGGATCGTCAGCACCGACGGGTAGGTCTGGACGACCGGGGTCACGCCGAGGATGCCGGCGCCGGCGTAGATGGTGTCGCCGACGGCGCTGCCGAGACCGACCGCGATCGCGCGGCGCAGGGTGTACCGATAGGCCGCGTCGATCACCGCGACGTTCGCCGGCCCGATCGGAACGCCGGTGAGCGCGCCTGCCGCGATGCCGATCAGCAGGAACATCAGCACGGAATGCCCCGTGCTATAGCAGGACCGTGAGCCCGGCTGCTACCGGTGACACCCTCGCACTCCCGCCAGGCGGCCCCTCGGTCACCTGGCTGGGCCACGCCACGGCGCTGGCCGAGCTCGGGACGGCGCGGGTGCTGTTCGACCCCCTGTTTCGCTCCCGCGCCCGTCGGGCCGGGAAGGTCGATGCCGTGCTCGTGACGCACTCGCACGTGGACCACCTGAACCGGTGGACCCTGAAGGCGGTCGACCGCGACACCCACCTCGTGGTCCCGACGGGGGCCAAGCACGTGGTGGCCGATCTGGGGTTCCGGCAGGTCACCGAGGTCGGCCCGGGCGACGCGCTGGAGATCGCCGGCATGGAGGTCCACGCCGTGGAGACCCGCCACGACCAGGGCCGGTGGCGCAAGGGCGACAAGCCCGACGTGCTCGGCTACGTGGTCCGCGCCGCCGGCATCGGCGTGCACCACGCCGGCGACGTCGACTTCTCCGACCACGCCGTGTTCGACGACATCGGCAAGAGGCACGCGATCGACATCACGATGCTGCCGATCGGCGGGATGATGCCGCTGCGCTGGTATCAGCGCCGCCGGCACCTGCTCGACCGCGGCGTGCACATCGATCCGGACTGCGCCGTCGACATCTTCGAGCGCCTCGGTGCCAAGCAGATGGTGCCGGTGCACTGGGGGACGCTGAACCTGCGGTTCGGCAGCCCGCGGGCTCCGCGCCTGCGGCTCGAGCAGCTCATGGCGGAGCGCGGCCTAGCGGGCGTGAAGATCCTCGCGCACGGCGAGAGTCTTCCCGCGGCCGCGCGCTAGACCGGTCACACCACGCCGTGGAAGCGGAGCACACCGACCACGCCGACGACGCCGATCAGGATTCCCATGTAGTAGCCGAAGCGCTTGTCGGCGACGATCGGATCGGAGGTGTCCTTCCCGCGCAGCCTCGACAGGTTCCACAGGTCGTAGATCACCCAGACGCCGGCGAGCCCGCCGGTCAGGATGGTCAGGAACCACTTGAACTGCGTGGCGGTCATCAGCTCGTTCACAGCTGCGCCCCCGGGACCGCGTCGATCAGCATGCGCTTCGCGTCGTGCAGCACGATGATCGTCATCATCGGGACGTACGCCCAGAAGAAGTACGTGACCTCCATGCCGCCCGTCGCGAAGCCGATCAGGTAGCCGGTGTATGCGACGATGCGCTCCATCGCGTAGCTCTTGTAGTTGACCGTGCGCCCTGCCCGTTTCGCGTAGATGCCCCGCATCGCGGTGTTCGCGAGACCCAGGATCAGGATGGCAGCGACCGGGATCGCCGGCGCCCAGCCGTACCAGGCGACGACGAGGAGGCAGAAGCCGTAGCAGATGCCGTCGGTGATCGCGTCGAACATCTCGCCGAACGGCGAGCGGCAGTCGAAGATCTTCGCGACGAGGCCGTCGAGCTTGTCGAGCAGGCCGCACACCAGGATGATGATCGTCGCCCACTGGTGATGGCCGCCGTGCACCGCCCACACGAACGGCGGGAGGCACAAGAAGCGAGACGCCGTGACGGCGTTCGCGGGATTCCATGGCGAGACCACCCGCGCCGGGGCCGTCGGTGCGGGCACTGCCGTCGACACCACTAGCTCGCCTCGGCCTCGGTCTTCTCGGCCTGGGCCAGGCCTGGATCGACGAACCGGTAGCGCTTCCACGCGAACCGCACGCGCTGGAGCAGCGAGACGTGGCTCATGATCGCGACCGCCCAGCAGCCCGCGAGCAGCGGCCGCGGGTCGTCGAGCAGCGCGGTCGCGAAGATGCCCGCGCCGTAGTAGATGATGAACTCTGCCGAGCCGAACAGGCCGACGACGTCGACCGGGTGGCCGATCTTGCCTTCCTTGCGCCAGATGTCCTGCTGGGACTCGGCGTAGATCGACAGCTTGATGATCACGTTCGTCAGCGCGCCCGTGATGCCGAAGCCGAGCACGATGAGGATGTGCGGGTAGTCGTACGACAGGTTCAGGCAGCCGCCCGCGAACATCACGCCGAGCACCCAGCGGTCGCAGACGTCGTCCATCACCGCGCCGAACGTCGAGCGCTGGTTGTGATTGCGCGCCTTGTAGCCGTCGATGTGATCGACGAGGCCGCGGAAGATGAGCAGGCCAAAGCCCAGCCACCACATCCCGTAGAACAGGACCACGCCGCCGACGAGGCCGATCGCCGCCCCGATGATGGTCCACGTGTTCGCGTGGAACGGCAATCGCGCCAGCCCCGACACGATCGGGTGCAGCACCTTGTCGGCGGTCTTGCGGAAAGCGAACAGGTTGGCCATGGAGGTGTTAGCTCTCGAGAAGTCGTGTCCGTGACGTGGGAGCCCTTATATCCCCAGTACGAGGCGGAGCGGTACGGGGATTATTTCTCCGATCCCCGGACCGAAATCAGCACCTTACGGAGGGCCGCGAGGAGGGTGTCGATCTGCTGCGACGTGACCGAGAGCGGCGGCTGGAGGCGCAGCACGTTGCCGTGGAGGCCCGAGATCGTGATCAGCATGCCGGCGTCGTGGAGGCCGTCCTTGATGGCGGCCATCTCGTTCTTGCCGAGCACTTCCTTGCTCTCGCGGTTCTTCACGAGCTCGATGCCGCCGAGTAGACCGGTGAACCGGACGTCGCCGATCCACGGGTCTCCGAGCGCCCACGCGGCCTCGGAGAAGTAGCGGCCCATCTTCGCGCAGTTCTCGATCAGGTTCTCCTCGGTGAGGATCTCGAGCATCGCGAGACCGCCCGCGCACGACACGGCGTTGCCGCCGTTGGTCGGCGTGGTACCGCCGAAGAACGCCTGCGCGATCTCGTCGTTCGCGGCCGACAGTCCGAGCGAGCCGACACCGCCGCACAGGCCCTTGCCGCCGGTCATGATCTCCGGCTCGAGCCCGTAGTGCTCGACGGCGAACATCTTGCCGGTCCGGCCGAGGCCGGTCTGGATCTCGTCCGCGATGAGGAGGATGCCGCGCTGCTTGCGCTCGCGGTCGACGCGGTCCCACCAGTGCTGCGGCGGCGCGAGGCCACCGACCGCCTGCACGATCTCGGCGATGATCGCCGCGGTGTTCGGCCGCGCGTCGAGCTTGGCGGGCAGCGAGTCGAGGCACTCGACCTTGCACTGCGTGTGCGGCCCGTACTTGCAGCGGTAGCAGTACGCCGTCGGGATCGCGTAGTTGTCGCCGCCAAGCGGCTTGCCTGCGCTCTCGCGGTACTTCTCGCTCGCGGTGACCTCGAGCGACCCGAGCGTGAGGCCGTGATAGCCGTTCTCGAGGTACGCGATGTCGCTCTTCTTCTTGTACTGACGCGCCATCTTCAGCGCGAACTCGTTCGCCTCGCTGCCGCCCGTCGAGAAGAACGCCTTCGAGACGCTCTTGGGCGCGAGCTGGATCAGCTTCTTCGCGAGCTTCACCATCGGCACGGTGCCGTGCTTGCCCGAGACCTGGAGGACCTCGTGCACCTGGCGCGCGGCCGCCTCGGCGATCTTCGGGTGGCAGTGGCCGGCGTTGTTCACGAAGTACCCGGCCGTGAAGTCGAGGTACTCCTTGCCGTGCACGTCCCAGACGTTGCACCCCTTGGCCTTCGCGATGATCACGGGCTCACCCTTGGGGTGCGTCCACGGGCGCATCACGTACTTCAGGTCGTCGGCTTCGATCGCGTCGGCGTCGGGCTGATCTGCACCCATGGTGTTCTCCGGGCGGGGGTATCGCAGGGATAAACTCACGTCAAGTTCCAGGGTTAGGGTTCGCCTCGAACAACCCACGCTCTCGGTCCCAGACCCGAACGTGGTCGGACACGATCTGTCCGCTCGTGATCTCGAAGATCCGGTAGCGCGCGACCCGCTCCGGCTTGTTGTGGAAGTAGGTCCCCGACGCGATCCCGCGGACCGGCACCATCGCACCACCGGGGCCGGGCAGCACCTCCGTGAGGTCCTGGTGCTCGTGGCCGTGGACGATCAGCTCGGCACCGTGCTCGCCGATCACGTGCGCGAACTCGGTGTGGTCGCGCAGGCCGCGGATGCGGCTCGTCGCTCGCTTGCCGGCGGGCGGGTGATGGATGGCGACGATGCGAACCTTGCCGGCGAGGCGCGGATCCGAGAGCACCATCGCCAGGCGCTCGAGCTGCCCGTGACCGACCTTGCCGTACGCCGTGAACCACGGCGTCGCGCGCGAGGTCGACAGGCCGATCAGCGCGACGTCGTCGCGCACACGCACGATCGGCCAGTGCAGGATGTCGTCGGCGTCGTGCCGGTGATCCTCGGCCCACTCCCAGCCCGGATCCGTCGTGGCGTAGGCTCCGAACATCTCCTGGAACAGCGGGACGCCCTCGGCGACGTAGGCGTCGTGGTTCCCGGGGATCACGGTGACGCCGACCGGGCCGTTGGCGAGCTTGTCGAACTTGCCCTTCGCGAACTCGAACTCGCGGCGCAGCGCGAGGTTCGTGACGTCGCCCGTACACAGCACGTGGTCGATGCCGAGCGCGTTCATGTCCTCGACCATCGTCTCGAACGCGGCCACGTGGTAGTGGCGGCTGCGGCTCGACAGGAGGTTCATCGCCCCGATCCACCGCTTGTTGGCCAGCTCGAGCCAGCGGGCGCCGTCGTGCGACAGCAGGTGGAGGTCGGAGCAGTGGGCCAGCCGCATCGGGGAGACCGCCATTCCTAGCACGCGAGCCCCTCCGGCGAAGGTGCCTCGGTGCGCCGGAATCTCCTGGGCCGCCGTCTCGGCCACGGGTACTGCACGGGTTAGAACGTGGATCGCGTGACGGCGATCGTCGACCCGTGACCACGTGAACTCCGCGTGAAGCGCCCGGGCGGCGATCAGGGGCTGCAGGGACGTGCCGTGCCACCTGCGAAGAAGCACGCGATCGCGCGGTAGTCGCCGTTGCCGGTGTAGGTGCCGATCGACAGGCGCTCGCCGCGCGCGTACTCCGCGGCCGGGAACCGCGCGTCGAACGCCGAGAACCCGTTGCCGGCGTGACCGGGCTTGTCGGCCACCGCCGTGGCCTCGCCGAGCACGAGGCCACGCGCGTCGGAGTGCAGCACGAGCTCCGCGCGGCCCTCGAACATCGGGGCGATCCCGCTCGCCATGATCGAGCCCCCCGCGCCGTAGATCAGCGCGTCGGTGCGGACGAAGGCGTGCGCGACGGGCGCGAAGCGCGCGGCGACGCCGGCGTCGAGCATCGCGCCCGAGCTGTCGCGCACGACGAGCACGAGGTCATCGCCCTCGGTCGCGCTCGCGGGCAGCGGCAGCTCCGCGCGGCCCTCGGCGACGGGCACCGTCGCGATCAGCTGCGCGAGCTCGCGGCGGAGCGGCGGCGAGGTCCACAGCTCGATCGAGACGTCCTCGCGCGGGCGGATCGCCGCACCGAGCTCGGCGTGGATCGTGCGGTCGCCCTCGCCGACCAGCGCGCCGGACTTCGGAGCCGCGAGCGCGTCGGTCGCCGCGGCGTCGCAGTCCCAGCACGTGGTGCGCACGGTGAACTCGGTCGGCGTGGCGAGCTGGTAGCTGCCGACCACGATCAGGTGCTCGCCGGTGGCGGTCGCCTCGATCGTCAGCTCGACGTTGCCGCGCGGCTGGGCGTACCCGCCGGCGCCGAGGACGGGACGCGTGCCGTCGCCCGTGATCGGGCCCAGCACGGCGACGCGCACGTCGCGGCCATCCTCGGCGGTGACGGCGACGTCGAGCGCGAGCGGCGCGGCGGGCGAGCCCGCGAGCCACAACGGATAGACCGTGCGCGCGTGCGCGCCGGCGCTGCCGGGCGTGGCCTCGCCGACGTGCAGGGTCGCGGCGGCGTTCCACGCCGAGGTGTCTCCGGCGGCGAGGGAGAGATCGGGATCGGCGCCGGGTGCGTCGGAGGTTACGCAGGCGACCAGAGCGAGGGTACAGACCACGGAGGCGAGGCGAAGCATGACGAGATGCGCGCGCCCTCGTGCACGCGCGATACCGATCCGAGGCGCGGGATTTCGAGTCCCAAGCCGCGAACCCTGCGCACCACGTGCACGAGTTGCCGTGCGGTCGTGGCGCGGTGAGCGCGCGAGCAGCCTTCAGCGGCCAGTCGATCAGCCGCAAACGAGTGTGTGCAGGCTCAGCGGCCGGGCGCCGTGCCGCCGGCGTACGACAGGACGAGCTTGCCCCCCGCGGGCGCGGCGTCCGCGAGCCGGTCGACCGCGAACACCTTCGCGCGGATCGCGTCGTAGCCGCCGGTCGCGCGCACGAGCCCGGTCGCGCCGCCGATCTGATCGGCCGAGGTCGGGTTGTAGAGCGCGTCGGGCAGCACCGGCATCCGCAGCGACGTGCCGGCGTGCGGCGCGATGACGAGCCGCGTGTACTCGGCATCGACGAGCGGCACCCCGCCCATCCCCGCACCGCGCGTGACGCTCAGCGTGACGTACACGGCGTCCGCGGTGCCGCTGCCCATCTCGGTCCAGGACACACCCGTCGGCGCGTACTGCACGTTGCCCGTGATGTACGGGATGAGATCCGCCGACGCGTCGATCAGCGCCGGCGAGCCGGAGTACGTGTCGCGCGCCGACACGATCTGCGTGCCCATGTTCTGCGTCGAGATCCGCGCGACGATCAGCTGATCGACGCCGGTCAGGTTCGGCAGCGTCACGGTCTGCGGCGCCTGGTCGACCCGCTTCTCGCCCGAGCTGAACAGCGTGAACAGGCCCGTGACCACGCGCTCCTCGGCGTTGACGGTGGTGTTCGGCGGCACGTTCGTCGCGGACAGCGTCGCGGCGAGGTTGCCCGACAGGGTGCCCGTCGACAGGTCGACGTTCTCCGCGTACGGCGCCTCCTGGAAGAACGAGCTCTGCTGCGCATCGGTGACGAGGAAGCCCATCATCGTCGGGCAGTCGTTGACGGTGATCGCGATGTTCGGCGCGGTGCCCTGGCCCGCGCCGCACGGGGTCGTGACCTTGACGGTGCCCTCGGCGGTGTCCGGAACCTTCACGACGATCGCGCCGGGAGACTTCGTGCTCGTCGGGTCGCCGACCTGGAGGAGGTCGCCGTTCTTCACGCCGACGTACGTGTAGACCTCGGGGGCGCGCTGGCCTTCCGGGGGCGGCGGCGTGATCAGCGGGAACGTGCGGATCACGGTGACCGAGCCCGCGCTCATCTCCGCCGACGCGAGCCCCTGGGCGTCGGTCACGGTGTCCGCGATCACCGTGTCCGCGGCGTCCTGGAAGATCACGCGTACGGACGCGACGCCGGAGAAGCCGTCCTGCACGCGCACGCGCACGTCGTTCCTCGGCGGCTGCGTGCCGCCGCCTCCATCATCGCCATCGATCGAGCCGGTGCATGCCGATGCCGCGAGAAGAAGCGAGAGCGCGCCGAGGTTCCGCATGGAGCGACCATTCATCACGACGCGTGCCAGACGCGTTCACGGACTTAGCGCGCGGTCGCGCCGGACCTTGGGGGTGACGACCCACAAGATCGCCGAAACGCAGGAGTGCTCACCCCCACCCCGATGTAGGACACGGCCCGTCTGATAGCCTGCTCCCGTGAACATCGTCGACGAGCTCCACGCCATCGCCGCGCGGCTGCGCGCGGCGGGCGTGCCGTACGCGGTGTGCGGCGGCATCGCGGTGACGGCCTACGGCGCGACGCGAACCACGAAGGACATCGACATCGCCATCGCGCGCGAGCACGTCGCGCTGGCGATCGCCGCCGTCGCGCCGCTCGGATACACCATCCCGGCGGGCCCGATGGTGTTCGGCGAAGGCACTCCCCAGGAGCGCCACGTCCAGCGCGTGAACAAGATCGTCGGTTCCGATCACCTCGTCCTCGACCTCCTGATCGCGGAGGCCGCCTACGCCGGCGTGCTCGACGACCGGGTCGACGTCGCACTCCCCGCGGGACCGATCACGTTCGTCTCGCGCGACACGCTGCTCCGCATGAAGCGGCTCGCGGGCCGGGCGATCGATCTCGCGGACATCGAGAAGCTCGAGGGCACCGATGGCGCGTGAGCTCGACCCCGACGCGGTCGCGCGCCGCCTCGCGACGCTGGCCTCGATCTACGTCGCGGAGACCGTGGAGCAGGGTCGCCGGCGCCTGCGGGCCGAGGAGCACGCCCCCGAGAACCTCGCGCGGAGCGTCGCGCGCCGCCTCGACGAGCTGCGCGCGCTCGACGACCTGACGCGCTACCTCCACGCGGCCGCGAAATCGAGATAGGTGCCACGCGGGTCTGATACGCTCGGCTCGATGCGACGGACCTGGGTGCTCGTGATCGCGGCGGCTGCCGCGTGCGCGCCCGATCGCCACGCCGAGTGCGGCCGCGAGGACGTGGCCGCCGGCGAGTCCGTCGAGTGCGTCGTCCCCGGCTGGCTCGATCGCAGCTTCGAGCTCGCGGTGCCCGCGAGCTGGAACGGCAGCGCCACGCTCCCCGTGATCGTGCTGTTCCACGGCGGCGGCGGGAATCGCCAGAGCGCGAACAAGACGACGTGCCCCGGCGGCGACGAGGGCAGTCCGCAGTGCCTGGTCGCGCTCGCGGCATCGCGCGGCTACGCGGTCGTGATCCCCGACGGCACCGGCACCCGGCCGCTGCGCGGGCTGCGCACGTGGAACGGCGGCGGCGGCAACGACCTGCAGTGCACGAGCGGCGCGGCGTGCAAGTCGCGCGTCGATGACTTTCGCTACTTCGGCGATCTGCTCGAGGCCGTCTCGCTCGCGATCCCGGTCGACGGCAGGCGCGTGTACCTGACGGGCATCTCGAACGGCGCCGCGATGGCGCACCGCCTCGCGTGCGAGGCCCCGGAGCGCGTCGCGGCCATCGTCGGCGTCGCCGGCCTCAACGAGTTCGCCGACGACGGCGGGCCGTGCGACGCCCGCGTGCCGGTGCGCCAGATCCACGGCACCGCCGATCCGTGCTGGCCGTACGACGGCGGCGCGAAGGCGTGCCTCCAGGACGACGGCGAGCCGAAGACCAGCGTGACTGTCACGATGGAGGGCTGGCGCACCCGCAACGGCTGCGGCCCCACTCCCGCCGACGGCGCGCGCGGCGAGCGCGACCCGAGCGACGGCACGATGCTGGTGACCAAGACGTGGCCGAACTGCCCCGCCGCGACCGAGCTGCTCACCGTCGTCGGCGGCGGTCACACCTGGCCGAACGGCAACGCGTACGCCGACGACGACGTCATCGGCCGCGTGTCCCGCGAGGTCGACAACGCCGACATCCTCGAGTTCTTCGACCGCCATGTCCACCCGTAGCGCCATCGCGATCGTGCTCGCGGCCGCGGGGTGCGGCTCCGTGACGACCTATCAGTCCGCCGACGTGCTCCCGCGCGGCACGTGGTCGGTCGCGCTCGCCGCCTCCGCCGGCGGCTTCACCGACACCGAGCAGGAGACCAAGATCCCGACGGGCGCCTTCGAGCTCGCGGGACGCGTCGGCGTCGGCGGTGACACCGACGTCGGCCTCAAGCTCTACACCGCCGGCATCGAGGCGAGCGTCCGCCACCAGATCGCCGACGGACGCTGGGCGTGGGCCCTGCTCGGCTCGCTCGGCGGCGTCGTCACCGACGAGGACAGCCCGGTCGGCGCCGCGGGGCTCACCCAGCTCCGGCTCGGCGCCGTCGCGACGAAGCACCGCTCGACGACGTGGGGGTGGAACATGGGCCCGATCGCGACGTTCTCCCTGCTGCGCCCCGCCGGCGGCGGCACCGCGGGCGGCGCGCTGATCGGCGGCTTCGTCGGCTTCGACTGGCGGTTCGCCGACGTGTGGCACCTGACGCCCGAGCTCTCGCTCCATGTCACCGCCGCGGGCGAGGTGCCGGTCGCCGGCTCGGTCGGCATGCTCGGCGTGGCGATCTCGCGCGAGCTCTGAGCCCGTCTGCTCAGGGCGCCTGGATCACGAGCAGGCGGTTCGGCGCGGCCGAGGGATCGATCTGGCCCCACGCGGCGACCGGCGAGCCACCCGCCGACGTGGCGGCGATCGCGAAGCCGTCGAGCAGCTTGGTCTGCCCCGCGGCGACGGCCTTCGACCAGCCACCGCCGCTCTTCTGTGCGATGTAGACGTCCGCGGTGAGGCCGTCCTGGTAGGCGATCGCGGGCGAGCCGTTGGCGAGGTAGATCGCCGCGCCCGCGCCGACCGGGTGCGTGCGGTCGCCGGCGCGCAGGCCGTCGTCGACGATCTCGGTGGGTCCCGCCGCGCCCTGCGTCGACGTGTACATGAGCTGGTCGCCGAGCCCGTCCTGATACGCGACGTGGATCGTGCCCCCGCCGTCGACGACCGAGGTCGCCCACATGCCGCGGTCGCCCGGCGTCACGCTGTCGAGCACCGTCTCGGCGAACGTGTTCGAGCCGGCGCCGCTCTCGAGCGCGAGCACGAGCGCGCGGCGCGACCGATCGTAGTAGACCGCCGCCAGCCGGCCGTCGGGCATCGTGTTCAGCGAGACGTAGATGCCGGTGCCGGTCGCGGGAGACGCCACGGTCGGATCCGGAATCTCCTCGGTGCACGCGCCCATGATGCAGACCTCGCCGTCAGCGCACTGCGCGGTGCAGTCGGTCGTGGTCGCCGTACACGTCTCCGGATCACCGGCGTTCGCGCCGGCGATGCAGGCCGTGCCCGCGCCGCACAGGCCGGCGCACGTCCCGTTGCCCTTCGCGATCGTGCCGATCGACCAGTCGCTCACCCCCGGCTCGTTGGCGAGCGCGCGCACGATGCGCAGCTCGGTCTGGCGGTGGTTCGCGCCGTCGTCGAGGCCGATCGCGAGGTACGCGACGGCGGCCTTGCCCGTCCCGTCGATCGTGATCGCCGTGTGGACGCCGATCTCCTCGTTGTCGTCGGGCGAGTCGAGCGTGTAGGTCTCCCACTCGCCGGCCTTCTTCTCGCGCGCGAGCTTGAGCGCCTTCGCCTCGCGGTCCTGGTAGGCGACCATGCCCTTGCCGTTCGACAAGGCGATCGCCGTCCACGCACCGACATCGGCCCCCGCCTCCTCGATCCCGCCGCGGTACGTGCCCGGGTCGTAGATCGGGGTGTTCTCGGTCGGCACGCCGTCGACGACGTAGTACTTCGGCGCCGCCGCGTCCGTGCCGTCGACGACGACCAGGTCGCCGAGGCCGGTGTCGTACGTCGCGACCAGCACGCGCTCGCCGTCGGCCGCGATGCTGTTGAACCGGCCGAGGCCGCCGTTCGGCACCTCGCCCTCGAGGCAGTCGGTGTCGCCGCACGGCGCCGAGCCGCAGTCGCAGCCCGGCAGGCAGGCGAGCGCGGCCAGCCAGACGGGCAAGCCCAGCCTCAGGCTGGGCGCGCAGCGCTGCGCTGCGGCGCGCAGGTAGACGCCGCCGAGCCTCTTCATGCGGCGGCCGATCCGGCGCAGCGGCAGGAGGAGCATCAGGATGACGAGCGCGAACGGCGCGGCGGCCATCGCACCGGCGCCCGAGCTGTCGCACGAGCACCCCGATGCACCGGCCTGGCCGTGGAACGGCGCGCGCGCGGAGACCCGCGCGGGCTCGTCACCGATCTGCACCCACACGACCTCGGGCTGGGCCGCGATGGTCTCGGGCTTCCCGAGCTCGCGGACGAGCACCTCGATCTTGTGCTTGCCGGGCAGCCAGAACGTCTGGTTCCGGATCGTCGGGCGCGCGTTCTGCGACCACGCGCTCCACGAGCCGCCGTTGATCCGCCACGACCACTCGAGGTTCTGCGCGGCGCCGAAGTCGAGCTGCACGCTCGGGGCGGGCGCGCTCGCCCAGCGCGCCGGGCGCTTCGCGAGCTCGGCCGGCGGCTGCGTCACGCCCGCGACGGTCACCGTCGTCGACGCCGGCGGCGGCGGGATCGGAGTGCCGGTCACCAGGTTCGCGAAGATGCCGAGGAAGTTGTCGTTGTCGACGCTGGTGATCGCGACGACCGACAGGTTCAGACCGCCGATCGCCGGCAGCGAGATCGGCGAGAGGCCGCCCGACAGCTGTGGCAGCACGAGGTTGAGCAGCGTCGGGAACAGCTGCGCGAGCTGCGCGGGCGACTCGGTGACCGCCTCGCTGTTCTTGACGCTGAGGTTCGTGAACGCGTTGTCCACCGAGCCGAGGACCGGCGTGATCTGCCCCATGCCCATGACCTGGAGGCCGACCGGCAGGTGCACGTCGGAAACGACGGTGAACACGCGCACGTACTGGTCGTCGATCGACGCGAAGAAGTCGATCTCCATGCCCTTGAACGTGATGTCGAGCAGCGGCTGATCGAGCACCTGGTTGCCCGAGCCGTCGTCCTTGAACGTGTTCTTGCCGAGCACGATCTCGGGCTGGCTCTGCGGGCGCAGACCGATGGCCATCGGCGAGTTGGTCTCGACGAGGTCGCCGAGCGAGCGCGACAGCAGGCCGAGCGTGTCGGTGTTGAGCTGCGCGACGAACGAGCTGCCGATCGTCAGGCAGAGCATGCCGCCGTCGTAGCCGGCCCACGCGAACCGCGCGAGCTGCGACTTGTGGAGGCCGATGCCGACGTCGAACGGCGCGCCGGCGAACGTGTTGGCCTGGAACACCGGCGACTCGGCGACCGTGACCGGCGCGGGCTCGACGCCCGGCGGACCGCACTTGTCGCGCTCGGTGCCGCCCGGCTCCATGCCGCCGAGCAGGCCGAGGCCGCGCCCACCGCTGTCGCTCCTCGCGTAGCCGCCGAGCACCTCGTAGAGGTCGAGCGCACCGGTCGTGCCGGGCGACAGGCTCGCGAACAGCGCCGAGCCGGGCATCCGGCCGTCGAGTCCGAGCTCCTGGAGGCAGCGGTTGCCGACCATGCAGGTGTTGTTGGTGCACGCGGTCGCGAACGAGCTGCCGCACTCGGCGACCTGGCCCGAGTCGCACGCCTTGCACGTGGCCTCGTTGATCGTGTCCTGGATGACGGACGCGATCTGGTCCTGCAGCGTGCCCGTGAACGCGCCGACGAACGCGCCGCCGATCGTGCAGCCGATGTTGCCCGACAGCGTGATGTCGGCGCCCTCGAGCTGCGTCACGGCGACGTTCTGCGCGCCGATCCGCGTCGTGCCGACCGTCGGGTCCTGCGAGAACAGGATCTGCGCGTCGATGCGGAGATCCTGGTTGCTGCCCTTCGTGGTGTCGATCATCACGTCGCAATCGAGCGTGAGGATGCCGGTGTCGTACTTGATCGGCAGCTTCATCTTGGTCTTCACGCGCGCACGGATCGTCATGTCGAGCCGCGACTGACCCTGCTGGGGCGCGAGCACGAGCCGGGGCTGATCGGTCGGCCGCTTCACGAGGTCGATCTCGAGCGGTCCGCACATCGCCGACGGCTGGCCGTTGACGCAGCAGATCTCCGGATTGCCGCCGCAGCTGCCGGGCACGGCGAACTCGATCACGCCGTTCATCGCGTTGCCGACCAGCGGGCCGATCACGGCCGCCGGGTCCGCGGTGATCGCGGTGAGCGCGGTCGGCGTGACGCGGACCTGCGCCGCGTTGGGCGTGCGCTTCGCGACGGGGAACCCGCCGGGAATCGGCTGCATCCCGCAGCCACCGCACCCACCACCACACCCGGAGATGGCGATCGCCATACTAGCGAGCACGACTATCCAGTCTTGACGACGGTTCATATTCCCCTCGGGACCGGTGTCCCCCGAGGTGGCCCGAGCCGTCAAGATCCTTTTGGTGAGGCCTACTTACTCGACCGTGCCGCCGATCACCACGTAGCCGGTCTGGGACTGGATCTTCACGTTCTTCACGGCGACGCCACCGAACGCCGGCAGCGGGATGGCGCCCAGCGAGCCCGTGCCGAACGCCACGATGCGCGACAGGCCGAACGAGCTGATCGCCTCGAACTGCGCGTTGGACAGCTGGTTCGCGCCGTCGACGTTCTCGTCGAGGACGTCGATGAAGATCTCCGGGGTCCCGACATCGATGCGCAGGCCTCCGCCCGGCGCCGAGACGACCTTCAGCTCGACCTCGGCGTTGATCGCGACCTGGGTCGCGATCACGGGACCGTTCTTGAACGTGCCGAGCAGATCCCCGACCACGAGCCGCAGGGCGTCGTGGTGCGCGTCGAGGAACGGCGGGACCGCGGCGGACAGCTCGACGCGATCGTAGAGCTTGCCGA
>JAEUJX010000098.1 GCA_016794545.1 Myxococcales bacterium | reverse complement strand
TCCACGCCCAGGTGTTGTCGGGGTTGAGCTCGGTCGCCTGGCGGAAGGCCTCGATCGCGTTGTCGTAGTTGTAGCGGGCGAGCTCCGCGCGGCCGAGCGTGTTGAACGCCTGGCTCGACTTCGGCGCGAGCTTCACCGCCTTGTTCGCGCTGCGGATCGCGAGGGCCCGCTCGCCCGTCGCGATGTACACGCGCGCGAGCTCGATGTGCGGCTCGGCCGACTTCTTGTCCATCTTCGCCGCGGCCTGCAGCACTTCCCTGGCGCGCGAGTGTTCACCCTTCGCGGACAGCGCCTTGCCGAGCGCGAGCGCGTCACCGAACTTCGCCGGAATCTCCACCGGCTCGTCGGCCTTGATCTCGACCTGCGGTCCCTTGTCCTCGATCGCGATCGGCTTCACCGGATCGGGCTCGGACGAGGTGACCGTCGAGAGCACCGCCGCCGAGCCCTCGCCGCTCGGCGACAACTTCGACTCGGAAGAGCCGCCGCACGCAGCCGCGGCCGGCAGGACGAGAGCGAACAGAACGATGCGCAGTGACTTCATGGCTTGCCTTCTTTCTGAAGGCGGTATGCAGCATCGGACGTGCCACCCGAGAGCACGGCTGGTGACGCGCGGTTGTGGGCGCGTGTGGGTGGCGTGACACGCGGCGCGTCGCGCGTTTGACCCACGGCAATGAACGGGCGCTCGCGCGCGTTTCACCCGCTACGGCAGGTGGATCTGCCCGGCGGCGCCGCCGTTCTGTGCGTGACACGCGGCGGTGTTGCACGCGCCGCTGGTGATCTGCGCGGTCATCTTCGCGCCCTGCGGGCACGCGCTCGCCATCACGACGGCGGGGAAGCTGATCGCCTGCGACGTGTAGAAGTTGCCGTTCGCGTGCACGACGATGTCGAGCGTGCGATTCGCGCTGTCCTTCACGGTGATCGTCGCGCCCGCATAGCCGGTGTTGTTGAGCGCTCCGGTGTACAGCGTGCCGGCGAGCGTGAAGCCGTGGTTGTGGCAGCTGTCGAGACAGTTGCGCCCGGTGTTGTGGTGCCCGGTGTCGTACTGCGTGACCGGCGGCCGACAATCGGCCGCGGGCCCCTGCCCCGGCGGCGCGTCGACCCACATCGGGCCACCGCTCGGTCCGTCGCTCTGTGCGTCGCTGCCGCCGCCCCCGCCCCCACCACCGCCGCCGCCACCCGAGTCACCGACCGAGCACGCCGCGACCAGGAGGCAGGCCGCGAGCCTCACAGGCCAGCGTGCGCCTTGATGTGGACGACGGCGTCGAGCTTGCCCTCCGGCACCGGCGTGCCCATCTTCACGACGAGCGTCGAGCCGACGAGCACGTTGAACGGCGTCTTGAACGTGCTCATGATGTTGACGAGCTCCTGCTTGCCCGTCGCGTTGAACGCGATGTTCTGCGGCCCGGACGTCGTCTGGCCCGCGGGCACGGCCGCGATGACGCCGATCTCCTTGGCCTGTGGATCCTTCGGGTTCATCACGCTCATCGGCGCGACGTAGACCTTCATCTCCGGCGTCGCGACGTTCAGCGTGTTCGCCGTGACCTCGTACGTGACGCTGTCGATCGTCACCTTGATCACCGGCTCGTCGTTGATCGTCTTCAGCTCCGGCTTCTCCATCACGAGGTCGATCGAGCGATAGAGCGACACGTCCATCGACAGCTCGCAGGTCTGCGTCTGCGTGCTGCACGCGCCACTGCAGCCCATCTGACACGCCTGCATCGCGGCCGATGCACAGACGGTCGGCTGGCTCGCGCAGCTGGTCGAGAGCAGCGCGGCCGCGGCCTGCTGGTTCACGTTCCAGCCGCTCGCGTCGATCGTGAAGGTCTTGTCGGGAAGCGTGAGGTCGAAGTTCGTCACGTCCGAGCTGATCAGCCCGCACCCACTGGTGGCGAGGCCCAACATCGTCAGCAGCGTCGGTAGTCTAAGCACGGGCCCATGATAGCACCCGGGCCCCGGTTGCCTCGTAGTTCCCGGCGCGTGCGGCGTGACCGCCGCTACACCTACAGAGCGCCGACCAGCTGTTCCGCGATGGTCCAGGGGTCGGTTCGTCGCTCGGCGATGCCGCGCGCGATCTCGCCGAGGCCGCCGCGCGCCTCCATCGCACGGGAGGCCCGATCCGCGAGCAGGGCCCGCACGAGCTCCCCGAGGTGGGCCTGCGCCCGCGCGAGGGCGCGATCCGCCGCCGCCGGCCCCTGCCAGATCCGGGCGCGGTGCGCCTCGACGGCCGTCGCCAGCTCCGCGATGCCCGAGCCCTCGGCGGTGCCCTTCGTCGCGATGGTCCGCACGATCTCGACCTCCTTGCGCTCGCCGTGCGCGCGCAGATCGAGCATGTGCATGAGGTCGCGCTCGGTGCGGTCGGCGCCCTCCCGATCGCTCTTGTTGACGACCAGCACGTCGGCGACCTCGAGCAGGCCGCTCTTGATCGCCTGGATGTCATCGCCGAGGCCCGGCACCGTCACGACGACCGTGGTGTGCGCTGCCTTCATCACGTCGACCTCGTCCTGCCCGACGCCGACGGTCTCGATCAGGATCCGCTCGAAGCCCATGGCGTCGAGCACGTGGGCGACGTCGAATGTCGAGCGCGACAGCCCGCCGAGGTGGCCGCGGGTCGCGAGGCTGCGGATGAACACGCCCGGATCGAGCGCGTGCCGCTGCATGCGGATGCGGTCGCCGAGGATCGCGCCGCCCGAGAACGGCGACGTCGGATCGACGCACACGACGCCGACCTTCTCCCCGGCCGCGCGATAGTGCGCGATCAGCGCGTCGACGACGGTCGACTTCCCGGCGCCGGGGTTGCCCGTCACGCCGACGAGGTAGGCCTTGCCGGTGTGCGGGAACAGCTGCTTCAGCGTGTCGAGCGCGCTCGGCCGGCGATCGTCGAGATCGCGCATCAGGCGCGCGGCGGCGCGGACATCGCCCGCGAGAACCGTGGTGGCGAGCTTGCGAGCCGGTGATTCGTCGGTGGTCATGGCTTGGGTGGGTTCTTGAACCGCTGCTCGGGGCCCGCGGGGGTGTAGATCTGGAGCGCCGTCACGTCGGCGCTCGCGGTGAACGCGTGCTTCGTGTTCGGCGGCACCTGCACGACACTGGTCGACGTGATCGCGAGCTGCGTGCCGGCGATCGTCATCGTCCCGGCTCCGGCGAGGACGTAGAGCAGCTCGGTCTCGCCCGCGTGCACGTGCTCCGACACGGTGGTGCCCGCCTTCAGCTGGAGGATCTCGGCGGCGAACGACCTGTCGTTCGTGATCGACGGCTCGGCGTAGATCGTCGCCGGCCCGAACGTCTTCGCCGCGGACGCCCGCAGGATCGTCGCCCCGACCGGCGCGGAGAGCACCGCGTCGAGCGGCGGCGTCGGCAGCGCTCCGGCGCGCGCCGCGCCCTCCTTGCCCCCGGGCAGGATCACGAGCACCGCGTGCACGTCGGCCGCGCCCGCGATGATGTCGCGCGCGCCGCCCTTCGGCACGTACGCCATGTCTCCTGCGGCGACCTGCTGCTTGCCCTGCCGCCCGACCGCGGCGACCGTCGCCGGCCCCAGGAAGTACCACAGCTCGGTGCGCGTCGCCGTGCGCATCCCGAGCGAGCCACCGGCCCGCAGCGCGACCTCGACCAGCGACGCAGCGTCGTTGCCGGTGTTCGCGTCGTCGATCAGCACGGCGAGCGAGACGGCCTTGTTGCCCTGCCCGTTCCACGCGACCAGCTTGCGATCGATCACGTTCTGCCCCGAGGGAGCGCGGAACCGGAACGGGAGCTGGATCGACTGGCCGTACAGCGGAGGCGCCCACGGATAGCCCTGCAGCACCGCGACGACGCAGTCGGAGAGCCGCCTGGCGCGCGTGGTGTCCTCGAGCACGGTCGCCGTGGTCCCCGCCGGGGAGCCGATGTCGATCTGCGCCTTGACGTCGCCCTCGATGTCGAATCGGTCGGTCGCCGCCATCGCCCAGCAGCCCTGCACCGCCTCGTCGAGCTCGTTCATCGCCTTCTGGATCGCGGCGAGCTTCTCCTCGTCGCTCGCGCTCGGCGCATCGCCCGGCGCGGAGGAGCCACCGGCCGGCGCCGGCGGCGTTGCTGGCTTGGCAGCCGGCGACGAGCACGCGGCCGCGGCGAGCAGCAGCGCGGCTGCGCGCATCAGCCGACCTTCGGCCGCAGGGAATTCTCGACCCAGTCGATGATCTCGTTCGTGCTCGCGCCGGGCGTGAAGATCTTCGCCACGCCCATCTGCTCGAGCTTCGGCAGGTCGTCCTTGGGGACGATGCCGCCGCCGAACACCACCGTATCGCCGACACCGCGCTGCTTCAGCGCGTCGATCACGGCCGGGAACAGCGTCATGTGCGCGCCGCTCATGATCGACAGGCCGACCGCGTCGACCGCCTCCTGGACCGCGGCCGCCGCGATCATCTCGGGCGTCTGGTGCAGGCCGGTGTAGACGACCTCGTAGCCGGCGTCCGCGAGCGCGCGCGCCACCACCTTCGCCCCGCGGTCGTGGCCATCGAGGCCCGGCTTGGCGACGAGGATACGGAGCTTGCGAGGCGCATCGGACATGCCTGCGGTTGTCCCGCGAACGCGCCTCCGCTGCAAGCCGTCCGGTGCGGTCGAACGTCCCGCGCTGAACTGCCGTCTTCGTCTCGTGGCGGCGAACCGGGCCGGCCGCGCCCGTGATGGGCGCTCGGCGCCGCCCCCGGGGCGACCCTCAGGCCTGGCGCATCAGGTTTCTCGCGATCACGATGCGCTGGATCTCGCTCGTGCCCTCGTAGATCCGCGTGACGCGGACATCCCGCAGCGCGCGCTCGACGGGGAAGTCACGCACGTAGCCGTAGCCGCCGTGCACCTGGAGCGCGATGTCGCAGATCTTCCAGGCGTGCTCGGTCGCGAACAGCTTCGCCATCGCGGCGAGCTGGCTGAACGGCTGCTTGGTCTCCTTCGCGACGGCCGCGCGCAACGTCATGAGCGTCGCCGCATCGAGCCACGTCGCGGCGTCCGCGAGCATGTTGCCGACCGCCTGGTGCTTGATGATCGGCTGCCCGAACGTCTGCCGCTCCCCCGCGTAGCGGATCGCCGCCTCGAGCGCCCCGCGCGCGATCCCGATCGCCTGGCTCGAGATCCCGATGCGGCCGCCGTCGAGCGCCATCATCGCGAGCGCGAAGCCACGCCCGGGCGCCGCGAGGATCTGGTCGTCGCCGACCTCGACGCCGTCGAACACGAGCTGCGCCGTCGAGGACCCGTGGAGCCCCATCTTCTCCTCGAGCCGCGACACGCCGAGGCCCTTCGCGCCGGCCGGCACGACGAACGCGGTAATGCCCTTGTGGCCCGCCTCGGGATCCGTCACCGCCCACACCACCATCGCGCCCGCGCGATCGCCGCACGTGATCCACTGCTTCGTCCCGCTGATGCGCCAGCGGTTGCCGTCGCGCACCGCCGTCGTGCGCATCGCCGCCGGATCGCTGCCGGCCTCGGGCTCGGACAGCGCGAACGCGCCGCAGCACAGCGAGCCATCGACCAGCCCGGGCACCCAGCGCTTCGCGAGCTCCGGGCTGCCGTTGTTCGCGATCAGCTCCGCCACCATGTTCGTCACGCTGACCGCCACCGCGACGCTCGGATCGCCTCGGCCCAGCTCCATCATCGCGAGCGAGTAGCACACCGGCCCCATGCCGCCGCCGCCGAGCTCCTCGGGCACGGCCACGCCGAGGAGGCCCAGCTGCGCCAGCTCCTTCAGCTCGGCGACGGGAAACTCCATGCTGATGTCGCGGGCGGCGGCCTTGGGCAGCAGGATCCGATCGGCCGCATCCCGCGCGACGCGCTGGACGGCCAGTTGCTCCTCGGTGGGCGTGAAGTCCATTTTGGCCGTGAATCTTCCACAGCTCGCGCGCCCAGCCAAGTCGCGGGCGCCAGCACGTTGCGGCACGGACCTCCGGCGCCACGCGTGCGACGCCCGCCGAGGTGATCAGCGGAGTGATCAGCGAAGCGGGTTGTATCCGCCGGCGACCCGCTCGAGAAAAGCGATGAAGCTGCCACCGCCGTCGATGGCCTCGGCGGTTGCCATCCCGGCGAACGGCACGATCACGACGCAGCTCGTTGCTCCGCGCGTATCGAACGCGAGCGCTTGCCCGCCGGCCTCGCCGATCAGGACGAGGCCCGGTGGCGGGTCGTAGCTGCGGTCGCGATCGATCACCTCGGTCGCGTGCCACACCACGAGTCGCAGCGTCCCGAGCGTCCCGTCGCCGCCGTCGTGCCGCCGGAGGAACGCGAGGTAATCGGCGGGGAGCGAGCCGGCAGCGTCCTCGAGCGCCGCGATCTCGGTCTCGCGTGCACCGAGCCGCGTCGTCCACGACGTGACGCGCTTGCTCAGCGCGTCGAGCCGCTCGGCGGTGACACCCTCGTTCGCGAACCGTTCGAGGTCCGCGGTCGCGTCCTCGGCGGACGTGCGGACCTGCGGATCGGCATCGCCGAGCGCGTATTCGACGAGCGCACGCCCGGCGTCCTCGAGCCTCCCGTGGAGCAGCGCGAGGTGACCGATGCACAGCATGGCCACCGCGCGCACCTCGGGCTCGGAGTCCGTCGCGTGCTCGCGGACGAGCGGCCACGCGACCTCGTACGGCTCGTCGAGCGTCGCGGTCACCAGCGCCGCCGCCACGGCGCCGAGGCGCTCGCGCTCGAGCTTCGAGAGCCGCGTACTCACTGCGCCCGGTACTTGATCGCCAGCTTCGCGACGACGCCCTTGGGGTCCGGCAGTCGCCACGCGAGCGCGGCCTTCTCGGCGCAGTCGCCCCACGCATCGTCGATCACGGTCGCCGCCGACGAGAACCCGACGGACTGCGCCTTGCCTGCGGGCCCGACGTAGAGCGTCACGGTGACGTCGTTCGGTGCCTTGACCTTGCCCTTCGCGCACGCGTCGAGCTTGACGGTCTGACCGCCGACGGCCTTCAGGCCCTTGTCCTCTTCCCACGTCACGAGCCGACCCTTCGCGGTGAAGTCGAGCGGCACCTGGAAGTCGGCGTCGCCGCCGATCGGCCGGGCGAACGTCGCGGCGCGCGCGACCTCGAGCAGGCACTTCTCGATCGGCCAGTTGCCGAGGTCGGACTCGGCCAGCTTCACCGCCGTGATCGTGCCGTCCTTCTTGATGTCCCAGTGGAGCACCACGTGTCCACCGAGCCAGCGCCGGCTCTCGACCTTGCTCAGGTAGCAGTCGATCAGCGCCTGGTTGTGCGGCTCGAGGCCGGCCGCGATCGCTGCCGTGTCCATGCGTCCGCGCGCGTTGATGATCGTGACGCCCTCTTCTTCGGGCGGCTCCTCGATCGGCACGCGCGTGGTCGGCTTCGATGACACCACGGGCTCCTCGACGTGCTTCGGCGCGGACGAACCACCGCACGCCGCCGCCGCGACCACGAAGAGCACGTGGTGCCTCCTCACATCGCCTCGAACGCGTAGGTGTGCGAGGTCGGGTACGGCTTCGGCAGGTCCGGGAACTGGATGTCCTTGACGTGACCGATGATGCAATCGTGTAGGGACTGCGAGTCCAGCGACGCCTTGATGATCTTCACGGCGTCGGCCTTGCCCGCCGGCGAGATCGTGATGTCGAGCGTGATCTTGCCGCGCGAGTTCTTCGGCAGCTCCTTGTTGTCGACCGCGGTCGCGAGACAGCGCGAGATCACCTTGCTCTTGCGATCGAGGAGCCGCCGGATCTCGTCCATCTTCTCCGGCGACACCATCTGGCTGCTCATATCGGGCGCGTCCTGGTGCGGGCCTCCGAGCCAGCCGCCGTTGTCCTTCGGCGTCGTGTCGCCCTTCTTGCCGCCGCACGCCGCGACGAGCACCACCGCGAACACCACGTTCTTCACGTTCTTCACCATCTGCACCTGTCACCCACCTTTCGCCAAATGGCCTGCGATCACGATGCGCTGGATCTCGCTCGTGCCCTCGTAGATCTCGGTGATCTTCGCGTCGCGGAAGTGTCGCTCGACGGGGAACTCGGTGACGTAGCCGTTGCCGCCGAAGATCTGGATGGCCTCGCGCGCGGCCTTGTTCGCGATGTCGGACGCGTAGAGCTTCGCCATCGCGGCTTCCTTGCCGTACGGCTGCTTCTGGTCCTTCAGGTACGCCGCGCGCAGCGTGAGCAGGCGCGCCGCGTCGACCTCCGTCGCCATGTCGGCGAGCTTGAACTGGATCGCCTGGTGCTGCGCGATCGGCTTGCCGAACGTGCGGCGCTGCTGCGCGTACGCGAGCGCGTCCTCGAGCGCGGCGCGGGCGATGCCCACCGCCTGCGCCGCGATGCCGATGCGGCCGCCGTCGAGCGTGGACATCGCGACCTTGAAGCCGCCGCCGACCTGCCCGAGCAGGTGCGCGTCGGAGAGGCGGACGTCGTCGAGGTAGATCTGCGACGACTTGCTGCCGCGGATCCCGAGCTTGTCGTCGGGCGGCCCGGTGCGCACCCCCTTGGCCTTCATCGGCAGGATGAACGCGGTGATGCCTTTGTGCCCCGCCGCCTTGTCGTTCATCGTGAACAGCACGCAGACGTCGGCGACCGGGCCGTTCGTGATCCAGTTCTTGGTGCCGTTGATCACCCACTTGTCGCCGACCCGCTCGGCGACCGTCTTCTGCGCCGCCGCGTCGGACCCGGCCTCGGGCTCCGAGAGCGCGAAGCAGCCGAGCAGCTTGCCGGAGGCGAGCGGCGTCAGCCACTCGCGCTTCTGGTCCTCGGTGCCGAACCGGTTGATCGGGTCGCACACGAGCGAGTTGTTGACGCTCATGATGACGCCGGTCGACGCGCACGCGCGCGAGACCTCCTCCATCGCCAGCGCGTACGACACGTGGTCGAGGCCGGCGCCGCCGAACTGCTCGGGGACGGCGATGCCGAGGAAGCCGAGCTCCGCCATTCGCTTCACGAGCTCGGCCGGGTGCCGGTGCTCGCGATCGATCTCCGCCGCCTTCGGCAGCACCTCGTTCGTGGCGAACTCGCGCGCCGTCGTGAGGACGGCCTGCTGCTCTTCAGTCGGGGAGAACTTCATGGTCAGCGTCCTTTGAACTCGGGCTTGCGCTTCTCGACGAACGCCGCCATCCCTTCCCGCTGGTCGGCCGTGCCGAACAGCAGGCCGAAGCTCCGCTGCTCGAGCGCGAGCGCGGCGTCGAGGGTCGTCGACTGGCCCTCGTGGATCAGCTTCTTGCACTCGGCCACCGCGAGCGGGCCGTTGGCCGCGATCCGCAGCGCGAGCGCCGTGACCCCGACCATCAGCTGGTCGTGCGGCCACACCGCGTCGGCGAGCCCGATGCGCAGCGCCTCGCTCGCATCGATCGCGTCGCCGGTCATGCACAGCTCCTTGCACTTCGCGACACCGACGCGACGCGCGAGTCGCTGCGTGCCGCCGAAGCCGGGGATGACGCCGAGCTTGACCTCGGGCTGCCCGAACTTCGCCTTCTCGCTGGCGTGGATGAAGTCGCACGCGAGCGCGAGCTCGCAGCCCCCGCCGAACGCGACGCCGTTGACGGCCGCGATCCAGGGCTTGGTGCTCATCTCGATCGTCTCGCCGAGCATGCCGCCCATCTCGGAGAACGAACGCGCGTCCTGCGGCGGCATGTCGAGCATCTCCTTGATGTCGGCGCCCGCGACGAACGCCTTGTCGCCGGCGCCCGACAGGATGATGACGCGGACGTCGTCGGACAGCTCGAGCTCGTGAGCGAGCGCGGTCAGCTCCGTGATCACCCGGCTCGACAGCGGATTGACCGGCGGCCGATCGATGAAGATGCGCGCGATCGGCGCCTCGAGCTGGATCTTCAGCGTCTCGTAGCTGTCGTAGCTCATACCTTCTTCTGTCCTTGCGAGTCGTACTCGTAGAAGCCGCGCGCGACCTTCCTGCCCAGCCAGCCGGCCGCCACGTACTGCCGCAGCAGCGGGCACGGCCGGTACTTGTCGTCACCGAGCTCGCGGTGGAGCACCTCGGCGATCGCGAGGCACGTGTCGAGGCCGATCAGGTCCGCCAGCTCGAGCGGCCCCATCGGGTGATTGAGCCCGAGGCGCACGCCGGTGTCGATGTCGGCCGCGGTGCCCAGGCCCTCGTACAGCCCGTAGCAGGCCTCGTTGAGCAGGGGGATGAGCATCCGGTTGACGATGAAGCCGGGAATGTCGCGCGCGCCGATCGTGGTCTTGCCGAACCGCTTCGCGAGCTCCATCACGGTGTCGACCGTGGTCTGACTCGTCGGCAGACCGCGCACGATCTCGACGAGCTTCATCAGCGGCACCGGGTTCATGAAGTGCATGCCGATGACGCGATCCGGCCGTCCGCTCGCCGCCGCGATCTTCGTGATCGAGATCGAGGACGTGTTGGACGCGAGGATCGCGTCGTCCTTGCAGACCTCGCCGAGGCTCTTGAAGATCGCGAGCTTCAGGTCCTCCTTCTCCGGCGCCGCCTCGATCACGACGTCGCACTCCGAGAGGTCGCGGTGCTGCTGCCCCGCCTTCAGGTGGGACAGCGTCGCGTCGCGCGCGCCGGCCTCCAGCTTCCCCTTCTCGACGAGCCGGTCGAGCTGCTTCTTGATCTTGCCGATGCCGGCCTGCGCGAAGTCGGGCGCGGCGTCGACGATCACGACATCGAGGCCGGCCTGCGCGGCCACCTGCGCGATGCCCTGCCCCATCTGGCCCGCGCCGACCACCCCGAGCTTCTTGACCTCCATCAGGGCCGCTCGACGAGGAGGGCGATGCCTTCACCGCCGCCGATGCACAGCGACGCGCCGCCGGTCTTCGCGCCCGTGTCGGCCATCGCGTGGAGCAGCGTGACGAGGATGCGCGCGCCGGAGGCACCGATCGGGTGACCGAGGGCGACCGCGCCGCCCCGGATGTTCACCTTCTTCGCGTCGAGGCCGACCAGCTGGTTGTTGATGATCGAGACGACGCTGAACGCCTCGTTGATCTCCCACAGGTCGACCTTCTGCGCGTCCCACTTCGCCGTCTTGAGCGCGTTCTGGATGGCGGTCGCGGGCGCCGTGGTGAACCACTCGGGTGCCTGCGCGTGGTAGCCGCTCGCGACGAGCCGCGCGAGCACCTTGAGCCCGCGCTGCTTCGCCGCGTCGGCGGACATCAGGACGACCGCGGCCGCGCCGTCGTTGATCGAGGACGCGTTGCCGGCGGTGATCGTGCCGTCCTTCTGGAACGCGGTGCGCAGCGTCGGCAGCTTGTCGATCGAGCCCTTGCCCGGCTCCTCGTCGGTGTCGACGCTGATCTCGCCCTTCTTGTCGGCGATCTTCACCGCGGCGATCTCCGCCTTGAAGAGGCCCTGCTTCTGCGCGTCGAGCGCGCGGCGATACGACTCGGCGGCGTGCTCGTCCTGCGCGCTGCGCGGGATGCCCTTCTCCTTCGCGCACAGCTCGCCGCACATGCCCATGTGCTGGTTGTTGTACGGATCCCAGAGGCCGTCGTGGACCATCGTGTCGACGGTCTCGAGCGCGCCCATCTTGGTGCCGGTGCGGCTGTTCTTGAGCACGTGCGGTGCGTTCGACATGGACTCCATGCCGCCCGCCACCGCGATATCGATCTCGCCGGCCGCGATCGCGCGCGCCGCGCCGATCACCGCCTCGAGGCCCGAGCCGCACACCTTGTTGACCGTCACGCACGGCACCGCCTGCGGCAGGCCGGCGGCGAGCGCCGCCTGGCGCGCCGGCGCCTGACCGACGGCCGCGGGCAGCACCATGCCCATGTGCACGAGCTGCACGTCGCCCGGCTGGAGGCCCGCGCGTTCGAGCGCGGCCTTGATCGCCGTCGCGCCGAGACGCGGTGCCGGCACGCTCGCGAGCGAACCGAGGAAGCTTCCGATGGGGGTGCGCGCAGCACCGACGATGACGACCTCTCGCATGGGGGTGGGATACCCCGCTGTCACGGAGGGCGTCAAGGACGGCCCCGGCGACCCGTCCTCACAAAAAACCCTTCGTTACTGCAGGGCTGCGGCGCCGACGAGGACGACGGTCGGACCACCGCGACGCCGCCGCCGCAGGGCCCCACGCTCGCCGTCACTCCTGATGCTGCGCCCGCCGGACCGTGCTGCCGCGCGCGCGTTCGAGGATCCCTGGGAGCAGACCGAGGACGACGTCGATCTGCTCGACCGTCGTGGGCCGCCCGAGGCTGAAGCGGACCGCCCGGAGCGCCTGCTCGCGCGTGAGGCCGAGGGCGAGCAGGACCGGCGAGGGCTGCGTCGATCCCGACGTGCACGCGGCGCCGGTCGACACCGAGACGCCGTGGAGGTCGAGCGCGATCGCCACGGCCTCCCCGGTCGCCCCGTCGAACCCGGCGTTGATCGTCCCGCCGATCCGCGGCGAGCTCGCGCCGTGGATCGTGGCGCCGGGGTGCTGCGCGAGCAGGCTCTGCTCGAAGTAATCGCCGAGCGCCGCGACGTGCGGCCAGAGCTCCAAGTCGACCGCGGCCGCCGCGGCACCGAAGCCGACGATGCCGAGCGTGTTCTCGGTGCCCGGCCGGCGCTCGCGCTCCTGGTGCCCGGCCTCGATCAGCGGCAGGCCGTCGTCGGCGGAGATCACGAGCGCACCGACACCCTGCGGGCCGCCGATCTTGTGCGCCGAGATCACGAGCGCGTCACACGGCAGGGTGCGCAGCGGGATCTTGCCGGCGGCCTGGACGGCATCGACGTGGAGCAGCGCCCCCGCGCTCCGCGCGGCCGCCGAGAGCGCGGCGATGTCGACCGTGGTGCCGAGCTCGTGGTTCACCGCGCTCGCGGTGACGAGGCCGACGCCCTCGAGCGCCTCGAGCCGGCGCGGGCGCTGCTCCCACCCGCGGCGGATCAGCACGGCGACGGCGCCCCGGAGCGACGGATGGTCGACACGCGAGGCGGCGACCACCCGCGGACCGCCGCGGCGCTCGACGATCTCGGCGAGCCCCAGCACGCCGAGCGCGTTGGCCTCGGTACCGCCGCTCGTGAACACCACCTGCTCGCGCGGCCGTCCGGCGAACCGGGCGAGCTTGTCGCGCGCCTTCTCGACGAGGTCGCGGGCCGCGCGCCCGTGGGCGTGGATCGACGACGGGTTGCCGGCGACGGCCAGCGCCTCGACCATCGCTTCGCGCGCGGCTGGCACCAGCGGTGCCGTCGCGTTGAAGTCCAGGTAGATCCGCGGATTCGTTGACATCGGTAGCGGGGGTCCCCATGATCGCCGGAGACTCTGGGCTGATGGGTACCACACGTGGCCGATGACGCCGGCGCGCTCCTCGTTCGTTCGGGCCTGATCACCCCGGGCGCCCTCGCCGACGCACGTGCGCGCACGGAGAGCCATGGCGGGACGATCGGCGAGCAGCTCGTCGTCATGGGCGCGCTCGGCGACGAGGCGCTGACCGACTTCTACCGGTCGCGGCTGCTCGTGCCGCAGGTCAACCCGAACACGCTCGCACGCCTGCCGATCAAGGTCGTCGCCGCGATCCCGAGCGACATGGCGATCGAGCTGCGGGCCGTGCCGGTCGCGCTCGATGCCGAGAACAACCTGACCGTCGCGATGAGCGACCCGTCGGATCGCAACGCCGTCGACGAGATCACGTGGTTCACCGGGGCCTACGTCGTGCGCGCGGTCGCCACCCAGATGCAGATCGCGTGGTGCCTCGCGCACTACTACGGCCATGTCACCGCGCTCGGCCAGCGGCTCATGCAGCAGACCGGCACCGCGGCGCCGGTGTCCCCGCCGGTCACGCGCACGAAGGGGATGACCGGCAAGGTCGAGGCGATGCGCCATCGCGCGATGGCGCCGATCACCGGCCCGGTCAACGTGCCGCGACCGACGAGCGGGCAGATCGCCGTGCCGAGCTCGGCCGCGGCCGCCGCGCAGGCACCGACGGTTCCGCCGATCGCGGAACCGGTCGCCGCCCCGGCGGGTCCGGTCTCCGGTCCGCACGGCGTGCCCACCGCATCGCCGACCGCGAAGACGCTGCCGCCGATCGCGCCGGCCTCGCCGGCCGTGCAGCGCTCGCTCGGGGTCGACGACTCGACGCCGCGGATCGAGCAGGCGGTGCGCGCGGTCAGCCAGCCGGACACTGCCGACAACTCCGACGGCGTGCCCGATCGGCCCCGCGCGCGCACGGCCTCGGGGGAGATCCGGGTGCCGGGCCGCCGCGCGCCGTCGATCAAACCTCCGGTCCCCGAGCCGCACGGCGATGACGACGAGAGCGGTCCGGTGATGACGATCGAGGTCAACGACGACCCGATCGAGGACGAGACCGCGCCGCGCAAGATGGTCCCGGTCCGCAAGCGCAAGGCGAAGACCGATCCGCCCGAGCTCGCGGCGCGCGCCGGTGAGGTCGAGCTCCACACCGGGCCGATCCGCAAGGCCACCGTCGACGAGGAGCCGAAGATCATCATCGGCGATCTCGAGGATCACCCGACGATGGCGGTGACCGAGACCTCGGGCGAGCTGCGCGTGCTCGCCCGCCCCGAACCGTCGAGCGCTGCCCCGTCGGCGACGATCGAGGTCTCCGAGGAGACCAGCGCCGGCGTGGTGATCACGGAGCAGCCGTACCGCGACAGCCAGCCGGTGCTCCTCGAGCGCCGCCGTCCGAGCGATCAACCGGCGAACCAGGTCCCGGTCGCGCGCCAGCCGATCGAGCCGGAGCCGGAGGCCGACGACGAGGGCGAGGTCATCGTGCTCGCGCCGAAGGCGAAGGCGGCGGTCGTCCGCACGCCGAAGCACACGCAGATCGGCATCGGCGCGCTGCCCGCGGCGACCGCCGTGCGCTCGCACCGCGACACCGAGACCAGCGGCATCCCCGACGCGCTCGACGACGCCCCGACCGGCGAGGCGCACGTCCGCGACACCGACGCGACGATCGTCACGCAGGCGGCGCCGCGCGGCGAGGACCACACGCCGACCGGCGACCGCCTGGTCGCACCGCCGAGCCCCGACGACACCGACTCCGGCCTCGCGCCGCCTCCCCCGCCCGTGCGCCACGATCCGGATGTCGACGACGAGCCGGCCGCGCCGCCACCGCCGTCCAAGCCAGAGCCGATGAAGCTGGACTACGATCCGCTCGACGACGGCTGGGGGCCACCGGGCACCACGATCCCGCCGCCGCTCCTCGGCTCCGTGCCGGGCTCGGACGACCCGGGCATGGGCCGCATCCCCGTGTCGAACGTCGACGCGCAGCCGCTGATCGTCGCGCCGGCCGTCCCGCCCGAGGCCGTGCGGTCGGGTGGCGTGCAGACGCCCGCCCGCGCGCTCGAGGACGCGACCGCGCGCCTGATCGAGGTGATCCGCCAGCTCGATCACGCCGAGACCCGCGATGACGTCGTCAACATCATGATCGCGCACCTCGCCGAGACGCACACGCGCGCGGGGTTCTTCGTGATCAAGCGCGACGAGCTCAGCGCCTACGCGATCCAGCCGCGCCCGCCGACGCAGCCGTTCGGCGCGCTCAAGCTCGATCGGCCGTCGACGCTCGCCGATATCGTCGGCACGCGCCTGCCCTACCGCGGGCCCATGCACGACGACGCGAGCCGCAAGTTCCTCACGAGCGTGCTCGGCACGCTGCCGCCGGAGATCCTGCTGGTGCCGGTCGCGATCCGCGAGCGCGTCGTCGGCGTGCTGT
>JAEUJX010000064.1 GCA_016794545.1 Myxococcales bacterium | reverse complement strand
CCCGCAGCTCCGCCTCGTCTATCGCGGCGCGCGCCGCAACCAGGCCGCGCTCGACGAGTACGTGCCCGACGATCCGCGCCACCTCCACACGTGGACCCACTTCCTCGGCATCCAGGCCGAGTGGTGGTTCAACAGCAACACGTATCGCTGAGGTACCCGACCGGGTACCAGACGGTCCGCCCATTGCCGCCGTGGGTGCGGCGAGCGCCTGATACCGTGAGGCCATGTGGCGCGCAATGGTGGTGATGGTGATGGGGGTGATGTTCGTCGCGGGCTGTGGTTCTGCGAGCTGGAAGCCCCGCGATGTCAGCGACCTCGGCGGACAGCGGGCGGACTACCTCGTCGTCACCGATCGCGATGCCTACGAGCTGCGCGATGCCGTCGTGCGCGGGGACGTGTTGAGCGGCACGGTCGTCCACGCGTGGGCCTTGTCGGCCCGCATCAGCAGTCGCTCGAAACTGCCGAACCTGTCGCCGGAGACGATCGCCGAGCGCCTCGGCTGGGAGCCGTTCGAACACCCGGCGACCGTCGCGATCCCCACGCAGCGCATCGTCACGATCAGCCGCCACGAGGAGGAGTCCGGAACGGGGACGGTTCTCGGCTTCGGGCTCGGGCTCATGCTCGTCGTCGGCGCGCTCGTCGTCGCGGGGGCCGCCTGGCAGCCGTCGTGCGGACGCCCGCTGCGCGTGCGCGGTCGGCGCTGTGTCACGCCGCTCGCCACCACCGACGAGTGGATCGCCGACGTGGAGGTTGCTCCGGTGCCCGCACCGGTCTTGCCGATCCTCCGGACGGTGTGGACGCAGGAGGCGCAGGCCGAGCACGCCGCGATCGCCGCGTTCGCGAAGCTCTCGCTCGAGCTGATCGCGCTCGGCGCACCGCCGGACCTCGTGATCCGCGCGCACCGCGCGGCGCTCCAGGAGGTCCAGCACGCCCGCCTGTGCTTCGGCGTCGCGAGCGCGTACGCGGGTACGAAGCTGGGACCGGCGCCGCTGCCCGAGGCGCTCGAGGGGGACACCGTCGACCTCGACCGCGTCGCGCGCGAGGCGCTGCTCGACGGTTGTCTCCGCGAGGGTCTGGCCGCCGAGATCGCGGCGACCGGCGCGAGCACCGCGATCGATCCGGCGATCGCCCGCGTGATGCGGATCCAGGCCCGCGAGGAGGCGCAGCACGCGGAGCTCTGCTGGGCGATCGTCGAGTGGGCGATTGGCCGTGGAGGTGAGCCGATGCGCGATATGCTCCTCGGCCAGGTCAGCCGCGCCGCGTTCCCGCGGTGCGACGATCTCCCCGAGTACGGCCGGGTCCCGCACGCCGTGGTCGCGGCGATGCACGCCGCGTTGCTCGAGCGCACGCGGCAGCGGATCCGGATGTCGGGCCTCCCCACGGTCCGCCTCGCCGCGTGAGTCGTGTAAGGGTCCTGTAAGGCCGGTCGCGACACCCGAATGCGCGAGCGTCCCCCGGCGTCGATCGGGTATGCGCCTCGCCATCGCGCTCGCCCTGCTCGCCGCTTGCGCGACCACCGTGACCAAAGAGCCCACGCCGCCATCCAATGTCTCGGCGGCGCCCGCGCCCGCACCCGCGCCGCCGGCGGTGACGCTCGCCGTCGGCCGCATGTCGTTCGTGATGGACTCGCCGGAGGGCCAGCGCGAGAAGGCCGAGGAGGCGGTGCGCAGCTCCGAGCTCGCGGCGCAGCTGATCGAGCTCGGTTACCGCGTCACGATCGTGTTCGACGAGAGCGCCGGTGACGACGTCATCGCGACGACCGGTGACGGCGCCGAGCTGGGCCGCGTCGAGCTGTTCGAGCTGTCGCACGGCCGCGGCGGAGAGCCGATCGTCGCAGCGGCGCGGCAGCAGATCGCACCGCGCTGACCGACGAAGCGTTCAGAAGCAGCCCTTCGCGAGCGGGTTCTCGTTGCAGTCCTTGCGCATCGCGCTGCTGCCGATCTGAACCTCGAGCTGCTCGACGGTCGCCTCGCTCGTCCGGTCGAGCGCCCGCTCCTTGCACTCGCGGTCGGTGAACACGCGCTTGCCGAACACCGAGATGACCTTGGACTTGGTCGATGTCGTCGTGCACGCGACCTTGCGCTTGATCTCGACGGTCTTCCACGGCGCCTTCTTCAGCATGGACTCGATGTTCTCCATCTCGCCCGCCGCGAGGCAGCGGCCCGCCTCCTTGGCCGAGCTCGCGCCCCGCGTGCGCGTGGTGGTCACCGCGCCGTTACCGTAGAGCTTCACGCTGGTCTGCGCCGCATCGGCCGCCGTGTCGCGGTGCTGCACCTCGAACCAGATGCTGCCGTTCGGCGTGCACGTCGCGCGGCGCGGCGCGATCCGCTGGACCTGCTCGTCGGCCGATGCGACCGCGGTGACCAGGAGCACGGCGAGCAGGACGCGCATCAGCTACATCCCTTCGCGAGCGGGTTGTCGAGGCACTCCTGCCGGAGCGCCTGCGGCAGCAGCCGCTTCAGCTTCTCGAACGCCTGCGCGCTCTTCTCGTCGAGCGTGTCGGGGTTGCAGCCGCGCTGGGTGAACACCTTCTTGCCGTGGACGCGCACCACCGTCGAGAGCGGCGTGTTCTCCTCGCACGGCACCGCGGTCTTGGGCTTCGTCACCTTCCACGGCGAATCCTCGAGGAGGCCCTCGACGTACGCCATCTGCCGCGGCGCGAGGCACTGTCCCTTCGTGGTGGTCGCGGCCCTGCCGCGCTGCTTCGTCATCGTCGTCGCGCCGTTCCCGTACAGCGTCGCGGTCACCTGCTCCGACTTCGCCCTCGCATCGAGGTAGTCGATCTGGACCCAGATCGCGCCGTTCGGTTTGCAGTCCGGTCGTTCCTTCGCGACGATCTGCTCGGCGGGTTCGTCGGCGTTCGCGACCGACGTGCACAGGGCGAGCGCGAGCAGGATCCGGATCGTCATCGTCCCCTCCGTTCCTGGAACAGCGATGCCAGGAAGATCAGCACCACGACCGGGGCGAAGCCCCACATGAACCGACCGATCGCGAACGCGAGCACCGCGATCACCGCGAGGGCACCGAGTGCGACGTAGGCGCGCTGGCCGACCGACAGCGACAGGGCGGCGTTGCCGCGGCGCGCGAGCGCCTCGACCACGCTGGTGTCCTGGCGGGCCTCCTCCTGCATGCGCAGCTCGGCGAGCCGCTGCGCCTCGGCGTCGAGCCGCGCCTGCGCCTTCGCCTCGCGCTCGGCGCGCAGGCGGTCGCGCTCGGCGGCGTCGTCGGCCGCGATCTCGAGCGGCACCTCCGGATCGTCCGGTGGCGGCGCGAACGGATCGGTCGCCGGCTGCTCCGCGGCGTCCTTGCGCGCCTCGATCTTGCCGAACCGCAGCGAGGCGCCCGGGTCCGGGGTGCGGTCGCCGCCGGGGGCGTCGGGACGCGCGCGCTCGAGCTTCTTGAAGCGATCGAGGCGCCGCGCCATCAGACGTGGTCCGGATCCGGCGTGGAGGCCAGGCGCGCGCGGGTCGCCGCCCAGTCGCGCAGCGCCGCGATGTCCTCGCGCATGGTGGTGGATAGCGGGCGCGTCTCCGCGAGCGCCTGCTCGATGTGGGCCTGCTCGAGCTGGCGGCGCTCCTCGAACGCCTGGTAGAGGCCCGAGACGATCGCCTGCTCGATCTCGGCGCCGGAGAACCCGCGGGCCGCGCGGGCGAGCGCCGCGATGTCGTAGGCGGCAGGCTCGCGCTGGCGGCGGCGCAGGTGGATCTCGAAGATCTCGGAGCGCTCCGCGTGCGACGGCAGATCGATGAAGAAGATCTCGTCGAACCGGCCCTTGCGCAGCAGCTCGGGCGGCAGGTCCTTGATCGAGTTCGCGGTCGCGACCACGAACACCGGCGCCTGCTTCTCCTGCATCCAGGTCAGGAGCGCACCGAACACGCGGGCGCCGACGCCACCGTCGGTCTCGCCGCCGCCCTTCACGCCGGAGAGGCCCTTCTCGATCTCGTCGATCCACAGGACGACCGGGGCGACGCCCTCGGCCGTCTTGATCGCGCGGCGGACGTTGTCCTCGGACGAGCCGATGAGCGACCCGAAGATCCGTCCCATGTCGAGCCGGAGCAGCGGCATGCGCCAGTGCGACGCGATCGCCTTCGCGGTGAGCGACTTGCCGCAGCCCTGCACGCCGAGCAGGAGCAGGCCCTTCGGCTCGGGCAGGCCGAACCGGCGCGCCTCGTCGCCGAACGCGCTCGCGCGGCGGTCGAGCCAGGTCTTCAGGTGCTCGAGCCCGCCGACCCCCGTCATGTCCGAGTCCGTCGGGTAGTACTCCAGCAGCCCCGACTTGCGGATGACTTGGCGCTTCTCCTCCAGCACGAGCTGGATGTCATCGGCGTCGAGCTTGTCGTCCGTGGCGATCGCGCGGGCGAACGCGTTCTCGGCCTCGCTGAGCGTCAGGCCGAGCGCGGCGCGGACCAGCTGCTCGACGTCGGCCCGGTCGAGGCTCACGGTCGCCCTGCCCTGCTGCTTCAGCACCTGCGCGATGCCCTTCAACAGCTCGAGCAGCTCGCCGAAGTCCGGCAGCGGGACGTCGAGGACCGAGATGTCCTTCTCCAGCTCCACCGGGATCCGGAGGACGGGGGACAGGAGGATGACCGTCGAGTAGCTGCTGTCGAGCTCGCGCGACAGCTCGCGCAGGGCGCGCACCACCAGCGGCTCGTCCATATAAGGATGGAAGTCCTTGAGCACGACGAGCGACGGGTCGGTCAGCTTGCCGATCGCCTGCAGGGTCTCGACCGGCCGGGTCACGGCCTCGATCGGATAGGTCGCGCGCGCGCCGCCGGTCCGGCGCAGGCCCTTGGTCGCGCTCCACTCGACCAGCTGCTTCGAGTGGCGCCGCGCGAGCTCGCCGAGGATCGCGTCGACGCGCTCCTCCTCCCAGGACACGAGGTACACGAACGGATACCGCGCGCGGACGAGCGTATCGAGCGCCTGCGCGAACACCCGCTTCGACGACACGGCTCTAGTATGCACGCGTTTGCGAGGTGCTCACGGTCGGTTGCACGACACGCTGCGTGGCTAGGTCGGTTGACCAGACGAAGCACGAGTGACCTGGCCAGACCTTTGGCCACCCCATCGCCAAGTGCGCGACAGAACGCGGATCTCCCGTCGAGGATCGGTGGCACATGCGCTGCACAACGGATTGCCATCAACAACTCGCCTGCCCGGGAGAAACAGCCATGAAGACCGCCAAGAACCTCACCGTCCTCCTCGCCCTCGCCATGGGTTCCGTTGCCACCGGCTGCGCCGCCGACTCCCCCGATGACGTGGGTGACGACGGCGGTGGCGGCGGCGGCGGTGGTGGTGGCGGCGATGTCACGCCGACGCCGACCGACGCGACCGGCACCTACTCGATGCGCTCCACGTTCGACCTCGCGACGAACGCGCCCGGCAAGGTCGGCGAGGTGGTCAACACCATCATCGCCGCGACCGACGGTGGCGACGACCCCGCGAACTGGATCCTCGAGCAGGTCATCGCGAAGCTGCCCAGCGGCACGGTGAAGACGCTCCTCAACGGCGCGCGCCCGTTCGTCGCCGGCTACCTGAACGACCGCCTCCTCGAGTTCGCGCCTGACTTCGTCGGCACGATGGTCCAGATGGGCCACGACTTCGGCGCGATGGCGAAGAACTTCGGCGTCAACGAGCAGCTCCAGGTGACCGGCGCGCCCGGCGCGTACTCGGCGCAGAAGACGGTGGTCGGCGCTCACTTCAAGATCGACCAGGTCGAGTCCGACGTCGCGTTCGCCGACTTCGGTGGCCAGAACATCGTCGTCCAGAACGTCGCCGTCACGCTCGACCAGACCGGCAAGCTCGGCCTCGGCGAGCACAAGCTCGCGCTCAAGTACGGCCAGGTGCTCCACATGGGCGTCGACGCCGTGCTCGTCCCGATGCTCGACCCGACCGCGTCGAACCTCGGCCAGCTCCTCCAGAACCAGGTCGACTGCACGGCCGTCGGCAACCTGATCGCCTCGCAGATCGGCGGCTTCGGCGCCGGCGCGCTGACCACCGCGTGCAACGCGGGTCTGACGGCGGGCGCGAACTTCATCTACTCGAAGATCGACAGCATCGACGGCTCGGCCCTCGAGTTCACGCTCACGGGCACGGCGAAGGCCCTCGACAAGAACGGCGACAAGAAGATCGACTCGATCGCGACCGGCGCGTGGAGCGGCAACCTCTCCTACGGCGGCACCCCGTCGGCGCTCGCGGACGCGAAGTTCTTCGGCGAGCGCATGTAGCTCGCACAACGGTTCGGCGGAGCGGTGGTGAGCCGCGACGTCGAGGATGGCTGGCCGGCCGGAGCAATTCTGCTCCGGCCGGTTTTTTTTTCGGCGCATACGCGTGCAGCTGACCGCTGCAACCGCCCGTGGGCAGCGCCCGAAGCGCAAGTAGCCGGTAACGCGAGTGGTCAGCCGACTCCGCCGGGAATCGAGTGACCTGACCAGTGCAGTAGCCGATCGCGTCATAAGTCGCTGATCGATCTGTGCAGCCGCGGTGGCACATGCGCTGCACAAGGGTTGGTCACGCAATCCTCGACGGAGAAAAAGCCCATGAAGACCAGCACCATTTCCACTGCACTGCTCCTCGCCCTGGGCGCGACCGTCGTCGGTTGCGCTGCCGATGCCCCGGATGACGCCACGGACCCCTCGGATCCGTCGGACCCGGACTACAACCCGGACCCGCAGCCGGTTCCGCTCACGCCGGAAGGCAAGTTCGGCGTCACCAGCGACTTCGACCTCGCGCAGAACCTGCCCGGCACGGCCGGCACGATCGCGAGCTACTTCATCCAGGCGACGGACGACCCGGATGACCCGACCCGCTTCATCGTCCAGCAGCTCGTCAACCAGCTGCCGGCCGGCTCGATCAAGAACACGCTGAACGGCGCCATCCCGTTCGTCGCGGGCTACCTGAACGACCGCCTGCTCGACGTCGCCCCCGACTTCGTCTCGACCATCGTCGACGTCGGCAACAAGTTCGGCCAGGTCGCGCGCCACTTCGGCACCCTCGAGGTCGTCGAGATCCAGTCCAACGGCGCCGCGGTCAAGACGGTCAACGGCGTGAAGTTCAAGATCGACAACATCGACCTCGACTTCCGCTTCGCCGACGTCGGCATCCAGGACATCAAGGTCGAGGGCCTCCAGGTCAACCTCGAGCAGTCCGGCAAGCTGTCCTTCTCGAGCCACAAGGTGCCGATGAAGTACGGCCAGGTGCTGAAGCTCGCGCTCGACCAGGCGATCATCCCGCTGATCGACCCGTCGGCCTCGAACCTCGGCGACCTCCTCGGCAACGTCGTCAACTGCCAGGCCGTCGGCCAGTACGTGTACGAGGCGATCGACATCGGCTCGCCCTCGACGTTCGAGTCGGCGTGCATCTCCGGCCTGAACGCGGCCGGCCCGGCGCTCTACAACGCGCTGAACCAGATCGACGGCTCGGCGCTCGAGTTCAACCTGACCGGCGTCGCGCGCGCCATCGACCGCAACAAGGACGGCAAGATGGACGACATCGCGACCGGCCTGTGGAGCGGCGAGGTGAAGTACGCCGGCCAGCCGGCCCCGCTGCCCGAGACGTCGAAGTTCTTCGGCTCGAAGATGTGAGTCAGGGACCTCACCGAGGTCTCCGAACGCCGCCCCGGTCACCCGGTCGCGGCGTTTGCATTTTCGGCTCAGTACATCGACCGGTCGGGCGCCGGTGCGCCCGACTGGCGCTCCAGCTCCGCGTTGACGAAGCCGCCGATCACGAGCGCGATGACCGAGAGATAGAACCAGAGCAGCACGACGACGACGCCGCCGAACGCGCCGTACACGACGTCGTAGTGGGCGACCCGCTCGACGTACTGCGAGAGCCCGAACGACAGCAGGATCAAGACGGCCGTGCCGATCAGCGCGCCCGGCCACAGGTGGCGCTCGGTGCCGAGCGGGCGCGGGGATGGTGCGAAGCGGTAGAGCGCGAGGAGCGCGCCGAACACGAGCGCCATCATGATCGGCCAGCGGAAGAACGAGACGAGACCGTAGCCGCGCAGGTCGAGCATCGACAGCAGCGCCGGCAGCGCGACGGTGACGGCGAACAGGAGCATGAGCCCGATCATCGTCCCCGCGGCCATCGCGAGCGTGATGAGGAACTTGATGCCCGGCCTCCGCTGCTCGCGCACGCGATACGCGCGGTTGAGCGCGTCGATCAGCGCGCGCGCGGCGCCGCGCGACGAGGCCATCGCGAGCAGCACGGTGCCGGCGAGCGTGAGCCCGAGCGTGGACGTGTCGCGCTGCGCCTGCTGCATCAGCTGGTCCTCGAGGAAGCTGATCACGCCCGGTGGCATCACGGTGGCGAGCATGCTGACGTGCCGCTGGATCTGGCCGGGGTCGGCGACCAGGCCATAGATCTGGACGACGGCGGCGAGCAGCGGCAGCGTCGCGATGATCGCGAACAGCGCGGTGCCGGCGGCGAGGACCGGCATCTCCCCGAGCAGCGCCTCCTGCGCGGCACGCAGCCAGTGCGCGACCATCGCGTCGCTCGTCCGCACCCAGGCCTGCCAGCGCCGGAACGCCTTCACCTCCCCGATCCTACGCTACGATCGATCGGCGTGATCGATACGCACTGCCACCTCGATACGGACGCGTTCGATGGCGACCGCGACGACGCGATCGCGCGCGCGACGGCCGCCGGCGTGACGGGGATGCTGGTGCCCGCGATCCGCCCGCGCACGTGGGCCGCGCTCGTCGGCCTCGCGCGGCGCCATCACGCGGCCGGCGTGCGCTGCGCGCTCGGTGTCCACCCGCAGATCGTCGGCGAGCTGCACGACGACGAGCTCGCGGGCGACCTCGCGGAGCGGATCGCGCGCGCGTGCACCGAGGGCGGCGCCGTCGCCGTCGGCGAGTGCGGCCTCGACGGCGCGACCGGGCACCAGGGCCGCCAGGAGGCGATCTTCCGCGCGCACCTGCGCGCCGCGAAGCAGCTCGGCCTGCCGGTGGTGATCCACGTGCTGCGCGCTCACGACGCCGCGCCGCGCGTCCTCCGCGAGGAGGGGCCGGTCGCGGGCGTGCTGCACAGCTACTCCGGCGGCGCGGACCTCGTGCCGGTCTACGGCGACCTCGGCCTCCACTTCTCGTTCGCGGGGCCGGTGAGCTATGCGAACGCCCGGCGGCCGATCGAGGCCGCGCGCGCCATCCCGGCCGAGCGCCTGCTCGCGGAGACCGACGCTCCGGATCAGGCGCCCGAGGGGCACCGCGGCGGCCGCTCGGAGCCGGCGCTCCTGCCCGCCGTGATCGCCGGGCTGGCGGTTGCGCGGCGCACCGCCGCTCGGGAGATCGCGGAGCTAACCGCGCGCAATGCAAAGCGTCTGTTCTCGGCCTGGTAGGGGCTGTGCACACATTTCACGTTGACAGCGCCCCGAATCAGACAATGATCGCGCGGATGACTCATCGCCGGTTCGACCGGACGGCGCGCCTGCTGGGGGATGCAGGCGTCGAGCGCCTCGCGCGCTCCACCGTCACCGTGTTCGGCGTGGGCGGGGTGGGCTCGGCCGCGGCAGAGGCGCTCGCGCGCAGCGGCGTCGGTCGCATGATCCTGGTCGACTACGACCGGATCTGCGTGACCAACGTGAACCGCCAGGTCCACGCGATGAAGGGCACGCTCGGCAAGTCGAAGGTCGAGGTGATGGCGGAGCGCCTGCGCTTGATCAACCCCGACGCGGTGATCGAGACCCGCGCGGAGTTCTATAGCGCCGAGACGTCGGCGCGCCTGCTGGTGCCCGAGCCCGACGTCGTGATCGACGCGATCGACAACGTCGCCGCGAAGCTGCACCTGCTCGCGACCTGCATGAAGGACAAGCTCCGGTGCGTGTCGTCGATGGGCGCCGCCGCGCGGCTCGATCCCACGATGGTGCGCGTCTCCGATCTGTCGAACACGCGGATCGATCCGTTCGCGCGCGAGGTGCGCCGCAACCTCCGCCTCAAGCACGAGATCGATTGCACGCAGCACACCGGTGTGTGGGCCGTGTACTCCGAGGAGCCGCCGGTTCCCCCGCACGAGCTCGCGTACGACGACGGCGGATTCCGCTGCGTGTGCCCGGGCGGCGACAACGGCATGAACGACTGCGAGCACCGCAATCGCGTCGAGGGCTCGGTCGCGTGGGTACCGTCGGTGTTCGGCGCGACCGCCGCGTCGATCGCGGTCAAGCTGCTCGTCGGACTGCCGCTGCCGAAGCCACTCGACGCCGACGTGCCTCGCGCGCGCCCGTCGCGCACGACCACGACGCCGCCGAGCTGATGCGGCTGTCCGTGCTCGTCCTGCTCGCCGCGTGCGGCCGCGAGCCAGCCCGGGACGACTCGCTGGCGGCGCACCTCGCGGAGGCGGCGAAAGACCCGGCCGCGGCCGTCGCGAGCTGGAAGCTGTCCTCGGCGGGCTGGGAGCGCGTGACGACCGATCCGTACCGCGGCGAGTACAAGTACTACCGCACGTACTTCGAGCGTCACGCGAGCGCGCTCGCCGCGCAGCTCGCCGCCGGCGGGCCGATCGCGACGCGCCCCCACTACGCCGGTGACGACGCGCTGACGCGCGATCAGGCGCGCACGCGGTGGGCGCAGCCGGTGCAGGCGGCCAGCGAGGTCGCGACGATCGGCGGCGAGCCGCTCGATGCGGTGTTCGTGCGCGACGACGGGGGCTGGCGCGTCATCGTGGGAGTCGATCAGCTCGTGTTCGAGCGGGTCGGCGAGCACGACGTGGCCTGCGCGAAGCGTGTCGCGGCGTCGCGCCCGGGAGCGTGCGCCCATGCCGCATGGGTCGTCGCGGACGCCGCGCTGAAGAAGGACCTGACGCGGCTCCAGCGCGCGTGCGCGCAGCTCGCGAGCCTCTGTGCCGCGAATCCGTGATACGCCTCCGCCATGATCAACGCAGGCGACAAGATCCCGTCGGTCACCATCAAGCAGGCCACGCCGGAGGGCAGCAGCGAGGTCGATCCCG
>JAEUJX010000050.1 GCA_016794545.1 Myxococcales bacterium | reverse complement strand
ACCTGCTGACGGTGCAGATCCAGGGCGCGGGCCTCGGCGCGGCGATCGGCGGCGGCATCGGCGCGCTCGTCGGATACGGCGCCGGCGGCAAGGACAAGGAGGCCGGCGTGCTCGGCGGCGCGGCGTTCGGCATCGTGATCGGCTTGCCGATCGGCCTCCAGCTGTACGCCGACGATCGCGGCGGCACCGGCCGTGGCTACGGCACCGTGCTCGGCAGCGCGCTCGGCCTCGGCGCCGCGATCGCGCTGGTCTGGGGCGAGCGCAAGTCCGACGACTCGGCCGAGCGCATCGTCTCGGTGCTCGCGATGATGCTGATGGCGGTGAGCGTCGGGCCGATCGCGGGCTACCGGATCACCGCCGAGGAGCACGGTGCCGTGCCGATGCCCGTCATGATCCGGTTCTGACCGCGCCGCGGCGGCACCCGCGCGATCGCGGCGGGGTCAGCGCTTGCGCTGCTGCTGCTCGCCCTCGGTCGTCGTCTGCGTCTCCTCGGACGTCGACCAGTCGACGAGCTGCTCGTCCTCGACGGCGAGCGTGGTGCGCCAGTCGTCCTTGGCACCGACCTCGGTCTCCACCTCCACCTCGATCTCGGTCTCGCCGCGGCGCGCGGTCTTCGCGGGACGCTGCGTGTCGGGATCGATGCCGGGCGACGGCGCCGGTGGCGTGCCCACGGACGCCTGCGGGCGCCGCGACTGGTTCGCCGCGGCGAGGCGGCCGATGTTCGTGTTGGTCTGGCGGAACCGGTTGCCGGACCCGGTCGCCGTGCGCGGGCGCACCGGAGGCGTCGGTGTCTCGGCCTCGAGCTCGGCGACGACGTCCTCGATCCCGACAGCCACCGGGATGGCGTGGTTGCCCGCCGGCGCCGGCGCCGGTGCCGGGATGGACGGACCGACCGCGGTGGCCGCGGGGCGCGCCGGCTCGGCGGGGCGCTCCGCCGGTGGCGGCGGACTGCCGATCGCGAGCGGCTTGCGCGTCGGCTCGGAGTCGGCCGCCTTGACGATCGGGGACGGCGCCGCGGGGATCGAGAGGGCGTGGCCGAGCGAGCGCGCGGCGACCTCGGCGATCACGTTCCAGATGATCGGCGACGGGATGTGCTCGCACAGGTTCCCGACCCCGACGGTCTCGACGACGAGCTGCGCGGTGACCTTCGGCGCGCCGAGGCACGCCGTGAGCAGGCGGGCCCACAGCGGGCGCGGCAGGTGCGTCGCGAGCACGTCGGGCGTGACGTGGCGCAGGACATCGTCGGGCTTCGCGATGCCGAGCTCGAGCGCGCTCGACAGGGCGTCGACGAAAAACGGCTTGACCGCCGTCATGGCGACGTCGAGACCCCCGCCCGCGCGGCCGCGGCGGCGATGCAAGCCCACAGCACGTCGTGCGGGAGATGCTTGGCGAGCAGCTCGGGCGTGACGGTCTCGAGCACGCGCTCGGGCGTCATCGCCCCGGCGGCGAGCGAGGCCGCGAGCACCTTGGAGAGCAGATCCGCCGGCAGGTGGCTCGCCAGCACGTCCGGGGTCGCGTGGGCGAGGACGTCGCCGGGCGCGAACATCCGGTTCTCGAGGCCTGATTCCATCATCCGCGCGAACCATGCCTGGCGCTGGTCGGTGCTCATCTGCACACGACGGTACACGAGATCCTGGGAGCCGTGGCAACTCGCTGAGATTCCTGGAAAGGACCGCAAGAAGCTTGCGCTTGCGGCGCCGGGGCTGCACGGTCGTTAGAGGGATGCCGGAGGTACGCGCAAAGCTGAGCTCGGGCACCCTGCTCTACCGCCAGGTCGGCGAGACCATCGAGGTGCTGCTCGTGCACCCGGCCGGCAACTACAACCGGCGCGCGCCGTGGGGCATCCCGAAGGGAGCCCCGGATCCGGACGAGGAGCTCGAGGCGACCGCGCGGCGCGAGACCCGCGAGGAGACCGGGCTCGACATCACCGAGCCGCTGACCGACCTCGGCTACGTGGACTACACGCGCTCGAAGAAGCGAGTGCACGCATTCGCTGCACGCGCGCCCGAGGGCGCCGCTCCGCGGTGCGCGTCCTGGGAGGTCGACAAGGTCGAGTTCATCGAGATCACGCGCGCCCGGAGGATCATTCATCCCGATCAGGCCGCGTTGCTCGACCGACTCGTGCGTCACCTGGGTGCAGAAAACGGTACGACCGCTGCCGAAAAGACCTCGGCCTGACCCGCGCCGAGTGCGCTAACGCACGTCGAGATTTACCGAATCTCCGTCGGTGACGCGGGTGTCGCAGGGTGCTGGCCCCTCGACAGCTGTCGCCAGTCCTGACACCGCGATCGTTTTGCCTGGACAAAACTGCGTTGCGCAGTAGAGTACGTCGCCGCTGTTTTCCGGCTCGGGGAACGGCAGAGGCGCCCAAGCAGCTGATTCTGCTTGTGGCCGATCTGTCCTACCCCATTGGACGGTTGTCCCGTCGAGAGTCGGTGCGCAACGTGCACGGGTAACGGGCATGAGTCCTCGCTCGTACTGCTCGCGGAGGGAAGACCGGGCGTAGTGCAACGGTTTGAATCCAATCAGCGTCTCATCTCGAGGAATCAGGAGTAACACCGCCATGGCCACCACCCACATCGCCCGTCGCCCGCAGCGCTCGTCGCGCGGGACGACTCCGTCCACTGGTCATGGCCGTGCGCAGCGCACCGCGACCGCGCGTCAGAACCGCACGGCTGCACCCGGCGCTGTGTCGCCGACGCTCGCTCCCGACGCGGTGCCCGACGTGATCGCGCCGGTCAAGGCCGTGCGCGCGATCCGCACGCCGGACGCCGATGATCACCTCGCCGCGTACTTCCGTCAGCTGGCGGAGCACGAGCTGCTGACGCCCGAGGACGAGCGCGAGCTCAGCCAGGGCATCGAGGACACCGAGATCATGACGTGGGAGCGCGTGCTCGCGCGGCCCGAGGTCGTGCGTCCGCTGCTCGCGCTGATCACGCCGAACCTCGAGCAGCCCGTGTCGTTCCCCAAGCTCGACAAGCTCGTCGACGACATGCTGAAGACGAAGAAGGCGCGCAAGGACGAGAAGCTCGTCAAGAAGCTGAAGGCGTGCGCCCGCGAGTGCGCGGCGCAGCTGCGCACGCTCGATCTCGACCGCGTGCACATCGACGCCGTCGTGCGCGAGCTGTTCCGCGCCCGCGAGGCCGCCGTCGTCGGCAACGAGACGTGGTGGGCCGAGGGCGGGACGCGCGACGCCGGCCAGTACTTCGACCACGTCCGTCAGGCGCACCGCGACGCGGCGAACCTGCGCGACGAGTTCGTGCGGGCGAACCTGCGCCTCGTGGTCACGATGGCCCGCCGCTACGACCGTGGCGGCATGCCGCTCGCCGACCTGATCCAGGAGGGCAACCTCGGCCTCATGCACGCGGTGTCGCGGTTCGACTACCGCCGCGGGCTGCGGTTCTCGACGTACGCGTGCTGGTGGATCCGCCACGCGATCGGTCGCGCGCTCGCCGACAAGGCGCGCGCGGTCCGCATCCCCGTGCACATGCTCGAGGCGCAGCAGCAGCTCGAGAAGGTCCGCCAGGCGCTGGTCGGCGAGCTCGGCCGTCCGCCCACGCCGCAGGAGCTGGCGAAGGCCGCGCGCGTTCCGCTCGCGAAGCTGAACCAGATGCACCGCTACATCATGGGCCAGCCGATGTCGCTCGACCGGCCGGTGCACGATGACGACGACCGCAGCTTCGGCGAGACCATGGCCGATCCGGACAGCGAGGATCACTCGCCCGAGGACGACATGACCACGGCGACGCTGACGTCGCAGGTCCAGAAGCTCCTGCATCACCTCTCGCCGATCGAGGCCGACGTGCTGACCAAGCGCTTCGGGCTCGGCGACGACGAGGAGCGGACGTTCCGCGAGATCGGCGACCAGTATCACCTGTCGCGCGAGCGCATCCGCCAGATCCAGAACTCGGCCCTCGACAAGCTGAAGCGCGCGCTCGAGCGCGAGCACCGCGGTCACGTCGAGATGTGACCGGCGCACGAAAGCGCGCCGGCTTGGTGATAGCGTCCCGGGGATGACCCGGGCACTGTTGTCTCTCGTCCTGTTCACCGCGGCCGCGTCGGCCCAGCCGAAGAAGGCTCCGAACGCGACGGCGAATCCGCCGTCCAGTCAGAGGAAGCCGCCCGCACAGAGCGGCTACTCCGGGCTGGGCGCGGAGAGCGTCTCGCCGGAGGTCGTCGCGCAGTTCGCGCCGAAGCCGCTCGATCCGAAGGTGTCGGGACGCATCCAGTCGATGCTCGACGTCCGCGGCGCGGGCGGCGGCATCCTGACGAGCAAGGGAGACCGCATGGTCTTCAACTCGCGCGTCACCGGCACGCCGCAGATCTGGCGGCAGGATGGGCCGATGAAGTGGGCCGTGCAGCTCACCGGTGGCGAGGACCGCACGGCCGCGGTGGCGCTGACCCGCGACGACAAGTGGATCGTGGTCTCGCGCGATGTCGGCGGCGCGGAGAACCCGGGCCTCTACCTGATGTCGATCGAGGGCGGGCCGCTCGAGCTGATCCAGCACGCGCCGAAGGTGCAGACGTCGCTCGCGTTCGTCGGCGAGGACGGCACGTCGCTCTACTACAAGGCGAACGACCTCAAGCCCGACTCGTACGCGATCTACCGCTACGACCTGGCGACCAAGAAGAAGGAGCTGGTGTTCGATCAGCCCGGCCTCTGGGAGGTCGCCGACCACAGGGGCGACACGTGGCTCCTGGTGAAGAACCTCGGCAACACGCAGCAGGAGGTCTACCAGTACGAGGTCGGCGCCAAGAAGCTGACGCCGCTCCTCGGTCAAGGCGAGGTCGAGGAGTACGACGTCTCGTTCGGTGCGAAGCCCGGCCAGGTGCTGGTGCGCACGAACAAGCCGAGCGACTTCCAGCGGCTGTACGCGCTCGAGGCCGGCAAGCTCACGCCGATCTCGCCCGAGGTCAAGTTCGACGTCGAGAGCTTCGGCATCGACGAGGCGCGTACGCGGATCTACCTCAGCACGAACGAGGCCGGCTACGCGCGCCTCCGCGTGCTCGACGCCAGGACGCTGAAGCCGCTGCCGCTCCCGAAGCTGCCCGCGGCCGACAACCTCTACGTCTCGGGCGTGTCGCGCAACGGCCGCTTCGCCGGCATGTCGTACGACGCGGCGAACCTGGTGCCGCAGAACGCGGTGTACGACTGGCAGACCCGCAAGCTCACGACGTGGCGCACCGCCACCACGCCGGAGATCGACACCACGAAGTTCGCGCCGGTCTCGCTCGAGTACTACCCGGCGCGCGACGGCACGAAGATCCCGATGTTCGTGCGCCGGCCGGCGAGCTGCCCGGGCCCCTGCCCCGTCATCGTCGAGTTTCACGGCGGCCCCGAGGGGCAGTCGACCGCCGGGTTCTCCGGCTACGCGCAGCTGTTCGTCGACGCCGGCTTCGTGTTCGTGCAGCCGAACGTGCGCGGCTCGACCGGCTACGGCAAGACGTGGCTGCACTCCGACAACGGACCGAAGCGCCTGAACGTCATCACCGACATCGAGGATGTCGCGAAGCACATCCGCGCGACCTGGGGCAAGGACGGCAAGGCGCCGAAGATCGGCGTGATGGGCGGCAGCTACGGCGGCTACTCGTCGCTGATGGCGATGACGTACTTCGCTGGCGCGTACGACGCGGGCCAGGCGAACGTCGGGATCTCGAACCTCACCACGTTCCTCATGAACACGGCGCCGTACCGGCGGATCCTGCGGATCAGCGAGTACGGCGATCCGGTCAAGGAAGCGGAGGCGCTGAAGCAGCTGTCGCCGACCACGCACATCGGGAAGATCAAGGCGCCGCTGCTCATCATCCAGGGCGTCAACGACCCGCGCGTGCCGGTCGGCGAGGCGCTGCAGATGTACCGCGAGCTCGAGAAGCGCAAGATCCCCGCCGGGATGATCCTGTTCGGCGACGAGGGTCACGGCGCCTCGAAGCGCGGAAACATCGTGGCGACGATCGGTCACACGATCGCGTTCTTCGAGAAGCACCTGAAGTAGCCGGTCGCGCCGGCAGCACGGCGCGGGTCAGGCCGGCAAACGACCGACGAGGAACCGGAGCAGCGCTTCCGCCTTCGGCACGAACGAAGCGAGCTCCACGAATTCGTTCGTGGTGTGGAAGCCCGCGCCGCGCGGCCCGAGCCCGTCGATCGCGGGGACGCCGAGCGGCGCCACGGTGTTGGCGTCGGAGCCGCCGCCGAGCAGCGGGGCCTCGCCAGTGCCGAGGCCGGCGGCCGCAGCGCACGCCGCGTACTCGTCGCGCAGCTTCGCCGACGCATCGGTGCGCTCGAGCGGCAGCCGGTTCGCGCCGCCCGTGACCTCCATGCGCACGCCGGGCACCGCCTCACCGGCGGCGTGGGCCGCGGCGCGGAGACCGTCGACCAGCAGGGCCGCGTCGCCGACCGTTTCGTAGCGGAGATCGAGCGCGCACTCGGCGCGCTCCGGCACGGTGTTCTTCGAGGTGCCGCCGGTGAGCTGGCCGACGTTGACGGTGATGCCCTTCGCGTAGCTCGTGAACGCCTGCGCCGCATCGACGAACTTCGACAGCGCCCAGATCGCGTTCGCGCCGTCCTTGTGGTTGTTGCCGGCGTGCGCGGCCTTGCCGTGCGCGACCACGGTCATCGCACCGACGCCCTTGCGCCGCGTGATGATCATGTCGTTCGCGCGGCCGGACTCGAACACCAGCGCACACGCGGCGCCCTTCGCGAGCTCGCGCAGGTGTGGCGCGGACGACGGCGACCCGACCTCCTCGTCGGAGACCGAGATCACGATCAGCGGCAGCGTCGCCAGCACGCCCTGCGCCTCGAGTGCGGCGAGCGCGGTGCGGATCACGGCGAGGCCGCCCTTCATGTCGAGCGCGCCGGGGCCGATCGCCTTGCCCGCGCCATCTTCGCGCCAGCCCTCGAAGTGGCCGGGCGGGAACACCGTGTCGTGATGGCCGACGAGCAGGATCGGCGCCGAGCTCGCCGCTACCGCGGTGCGCCACACCAGGTGCGTGCCGAACCCGGCTGCCGGGATCTCGGTGAGCGCCAGCGACGGGAGCGCGAACGCCTCCTTGAGCAGGGCGCCGACCGCTTCGACGCCGGCGACGTTGGACGTGTAGCTGTTGATCTCGACCCAGCGACGGGTCAAGGCGAGCATCTCGGCCTCACGCGCGCGGACGTCGGACAGTGCGCTGTCGAGTGTTCCCATGGGCGGCTCCATGGCATACCAGGGTCCACCATGGCAAAGCGATTCAAGGCAGCGATCATCGGCGGCAGCGGCTATGGCGGCGCGGAGATGGCCCGCCGTCTGCTGATGCACCCGGATGTCGAGCTCGTGCGCGTCGCGTCGATCGATCACGTCGGCGAGCCGCTCGGCGCCGTCCACCCGAACCTCGAGGGTGCCACCGACCTGGTGTTCGAGGACCTGTCGCCGGCGGATGCCGCGAAGGGCTGCGACGTGGTCCTCCTCGCCCTGCCCCACAAGGTCACCGCGGCGAAGGTGCCGGAGCTGATCGCGGCGGGCGTGAAGATCGTCGACATGTCGGGCGACTTCCGGCTGCGCGACGCCGCGCTCTACGAGAAGCACTACGGCGCGAAGCACCCACACCCCGAGCTGCTCGGCACGTTCGTCTACGGCCTGCCGGAGCTCAACCGCGCGGAGATCAAGAAGGCGAAGTACGTCGCGTCGCCCGGCTGCTTCGCCACCACGATCGAGCTCGCGCTCCTGCCGCTCGCGCGCGCGGGTCTGCTCGACGGCGTGGTCGTCCATGTCCAGGGCATCACCGGCTCCTCGGGCTCCGGCATCGCGCCGCAGGCGGGCACGCACCACCCGAGCCGCGCGGGCAACCTCAAGACCTACAAGCCGCTCGAGCACCAGCACGTGCCCGAGATCGTGCAGACGCTGGCCGACGCCGGCGCGAAGGGCTCCGAGATCCGGTTCGTGCCGGTCTCCGCGCCGCTGACGCGCGGCATCTTCGCGACCTGCTTCGTCGAGCTGCCCGAGTCGATCGACAAGGCCAAGCTCGCGGCGATGTTCGACGAGAGCTACGCGCGCGAGCCGTTCTGCCGCCGCCCGAAGGCGCGGCTCCCCGAGGTCGTCGCGGTCGCGGGCTCGAACTACGTGGAGGTCGGCTTCGCGGTCGGCCCGGCCGCGAACGGCAAGCGCACGGTCACCTGCTTCTCGGCGTCCGACAACCTGATCAAGGGCGGCGCCGGCCAGGCGATCCAGAACATGAACCTCGTGCTCGGCGTGGACGAGAAGGCGTCGCTCGAGGACGTCGGGAACTGGCCGTGAGTCTCGTCGTCAAGATCGGCGGCGAGGTCATCGGCTCGGGCGAGGCCGCCCTGCTCGGCGCGGACCTCCACGTCCTCGTCGGCGAGGGCGCGAAGGTCGCGATCGTCCACGGCGGCGGTCCGCAGGCCACCGCGCTCCAGAAGCAGCTCGGCATCGAGACCAAGCAGGTCGCCGGCCGCCGTGTCACCGACGCGGCCACGCTCGACGTCATGAAGATGGTGCTCGCGGGCAAGCTCAACGTCGACCTGTGCGCGATCCTGACCGCCGCGGGCATCGCCGCCGTCGGCCTCCACGGCGCCTCCGGTCAGGTGGTGAAGGCCGTGCGCCGGCCGCCGAAGAAGTACGCCGGGGCAGGCGACGAGCCGGTCGACATGGGCTTCGTCGGCGACGTCACCGGTTTCAACCTCGAGCTGCTCCAGACCTTGTGGGTCGCGGGCTACGTCCCGGTGATCGCGTGCCTCGGCGCCGATGCCGCGGGCGGCGTCTACAACATCAACGCCGACATGGTCGGCAACCAGCTGGCCGCGGCGCTGAAGTCCGACCGGCTGTTCCTCGTCACGTCCGCGCCGGGCGTGCTGAAGGACATGAGCGATCCGTCGTCGCGCCTGCCCAAGCTCACGCGCGCCGAGGCCAAGCAGGCGATCGCCGACGGCATCGTCACCGGCGGCATGATCCCGAAGCTCGAGGAAGCGATGGCCGTCGTCGATCAGGGCGTGGGCGCGATCCACATCCTCGGGAAGCTCGCGCCGGGCGATCTCGTGCGCGCGGTCCGCGAGCCCGGCTCGGTCGGGACCACGCTGGTGCCCTGAGAGGGGTCGACGGGGCCCGCTCCGCGTTCGCCCCGGCGTGGTACGCCGCAACGCGGCAATAGGCGGCAAGCTGGAACGTTTTCCCGCGATGGGTGTCTCGATGGCGATGACGTATCGCGACGAGCGAGACGAGTCGCGCAGCTACCTCGCGGCAGCGACCACCCGGCGACACCTTCCGATCCTCGACAACGTGCGGGTCGCATCTCCGTGCAAGGAGAGCTGGGAGCAGATGGAGGGCGACGCGCGCGTCCGTCACTGCGCTCGCTGCGACCAGAACGTCTACAACCTGTCCGAGATGACACGCGAGGAAGCGGAGCGGCTGATCCTCGAGACCGAGGGCAGCCTGTGCGCGCGCTACTTCCGCCGCAGGCAGGACGGCTCGATCCTCACCAAGGACTGCCCGGTGACCGGGCGACGCCGCGCGTGGTGGTGGTTCGGCCTCGGCCTCGCCGCCGTGATCGCCGGCTTCGTCGCCGGCATCCGACGCACGTGGGGCCCCGAGCACGCGGCTCCTCGCGCCGAGCTGTCGACGTACGAGCACCTCGACCTTCGCGACAGGCCGTTGTCATGCATGGGGGCCATCGACTGCCGTGGCCGCGTGACCGCTAGAGCGCATCCCATAACCTGACGCTCCAAGTCCGCGAACCGAAACGGGTCTTCAGAGAGGGGATCGACAGCGGATCGCGTTTCTGATCTAAGGCT
>JAEUJX010000042.1 GCA_016794545.1 Myxococcales bacterium | reverse complement strand
AGGCTCGCCAGGTGACGGATCATGCTCATCACCGGCGTGATGCCGCTGCCGGCGGTGAGGAACAGCCGCCGGCCCGGCGCCTCGGAGACCACGAAGTCGCCCGCCGGCAGGCCGATCGTCAGGTAGGTGCCCGGCACCACGGCGCCGAGCGCGCGGGACACCCTGCCCTGCGCCTTCACGGTGATGGTGAAGCAGCCGTCGCCACGGCCAGGCGCCGACGAGATCGAGTACGTGCGCGTCGCGATGCGGCCGGAGATCGCGATCCCGATCGCGACGTGCTGGCCCGGGCGATGCCCCCGCCAGCCCCGGCCGGGCCGCAGCGTCAGCGTTCGCGTGTCGGCGGTCTCGTCGTGGACCGCCTCCACGCGGGCCTTGCGGGTGTGGGTCGCGGCGAGTGGGGCCACGAGGCCGATGTAGTGCGACGGCACGAGCGGGGTGGCGACGAGGCCGGCGACCTCGACGAGCTTGCTCCAGAGGGCCAACGGTGCACTCTTCATTGACCCAACGTTAACTGTGACAGTACTAACTGTCAAGGTCGGATCGCGGGCCCGACGTGCGATATCGTGGAGGTCATGCGAATCCTGGCCTCGTTTGTCCTCGCGGCCGTCTCCGCTCTCCCCGCGGTGGCCGACACCAAGAAGCAGCCCGACGTGAAGGCCCCAGCGGTGACCTCGGCCGATGACTGGGAGTCACCCGTCGTCAGCAAGCAGACCTCGGTCCTCAAGTTCGGCGGCGACGAGTGGGACTTCCGGGTCACGCTCAAGAACCGCGGCAAGGCGAAGACGTCGGGGAAGGACCTCGCCGCGAAGATCACCGCGACGGCCGGCTCGGCGACGCTGCTGTCGACGACGTCGACGGTGCGCCCGGGCGCGCTGTCGCCCGGAGCGACCTACCAGTACGCGTTCAAGGTCAAGCCGCCGCTGAAGAGCGACGCGAAGGTGGTGAAGATCGTGTTCGACGCCGGCGACGGGCTCAAGGCCGTGCAGGAGTTCTCGATCTCCCGCTGAGCACATGCGGATCGAGATCGCAGAGCTATCCCGGATGGCGGTCCTGGCGCTGGCGCTGTGCGCGGGCTGCCAGGACGACATCACGACGCCGTTCCCCGAGGGCCTCGAGCCACTCGAGGACAACCCCATCCCCCCCGACGACAGCCGGGCGGAGGAGCTCCGGCTCGAGGCGAGCACCGTCGATCACATCCGGATCTACGGCCGCGGCTACGTGCATGCACCACCCGCGGTCGTGTGGTCCGCGACCAAGGACCCCGAGGTGATGGCGGCGGTGTGCCATACGACCTCCCACGCGATCACGCTCGGCGCGGAGCCCGGCAGCGAGGCGTACGAGCTCGCGTATGTCGTGCACTACTACGTCGACGACATCCTCGACGTCGAGTGGGACGACGCCTGGCGCTACGGCACGATCGCCGGCGCGCCGGACGCGCCCACCCGCGGGATGATCAAGCACCAGAAGATCGCGGGCAGCGACTTCGTCTCGCTGTCGGCGGGCACCATCGAGATCCTCGCGACGGACGATCCGGACGTGACCGAGCTGTCGTTCGTCGAGCACCTCGATGCCATCCAGGCCTCCTCGTACGACGTCGCGGTGAGCGTGAAGCACAACTTCGACACGATCGTCGCGACCGTGCACGAGCGGCCCGTGCCGAGCTGCCAGTGACTCGGCGCGGTCACGCGCCGCCGAGGTCGAGCTCCAGCACCGCGCGGAGCACGGCGCGCTCCGAGGCGCGCACGAGGGCGGCGCTGCGATCCCACGGGCGATCGGCGACGGCGCCGGGCGCGGCCGCGTCCAGCTCCGCGAGCGCGCGGCGCGCGGCGGCGAGCAGCAGCGCGCGCGCCGCGGCGTCGACGGCATCGCCGAGCCCCGGCAGATCGCCACGCGGATCGAGGCCGACGTCGAGCGCGCGCTCCCGATCCGCCGGACCCGCCGCGTGGAGCCGCGCGACCGCGAGGGCGCGGGACATCCGGTGGTCGAGCGCCGCCCCGACGAGGACACGAGCCGGCGCACCGAGCGGCAAGCCCCACAGCAGGTGGGCACCGACATCGGCGGCCGGATCGGGTGCGCGC
>JAEUJX010000034.1 GCA_016794545.1 Myxococcales bacterium | reverse complement strand
TGGGATCGCTGGATGGGGACCCAGCACCCCGACTACGAGGCGACGTTCGTGGCGGTCGCCTCGCGCTCGCGGTAGCGCGCGTAGAGTGCGTCGCGCCACCCGACGAGGTCGGCGTAGCGCTTCGCGAGCTCGGGATCGCCGAACGCGGCCGCGTTGGCCTTGCCGAGCTTCACCCACCTGCGATCCGGCACGGCGACGAAGCACAGCACCTGGGCCATCGCGATGTCGGCGAACGAGAACGCGTCGAGGATCGTCGCGCGGCCCTTCAGCGCGGCGCGGAGCTCGTCGAGCACGGCCTCGAGGTTCGCCTGGTGCTCGGCGTCGGTCTGCGCGGAGCCGCCGTACTTGCGGCGCGTGCGCGCGACGCCGGCCTTCGTCACGGCGCGGCCCACGGCGCCGAGCTTGCGGGCCCACGGCGGCGTCAGCTCGTCGAGCGCGTCGGGCATGGCGAGCACGCGGGTCAGCGAGACCGCGCGGCCGGCGGCGAGGCCGTCCTGGCTACGGGAGGCCCAGCGCACCACCTCGTCGGAGGGGAACAGCGTCGGGCCGGAGCCGTGCGCGTCGGCCCAGCGAGCGATCTCGACGGAGTCGGCGAGCGCGCCCTCGTCGGTCAGGAGGACCGGGACGGAGACGGGGCCTCGCCATCGGCGCAACCTGCGGCGGAGCTCGGGCTCGCCGAGCAGCGGCTGGTAGCGGCGCTGCGTGTACTCGATGCCCTTCGCATCGAGCGCCCAGCGCGCGCGCTCGGACCACGGGGAGTAGGGGAGCTGCAGGAGGACCGGCGTCACGGGCGAACCCTACCCGATCGGGCGAGTCGCGAACGGTACAGATCGGCTTACGTAGGCCGCATGATGTCCTGGCTTCGCGACCGTCGGCGAAAGCGCATCGTCGCGGAGCCTGTACCGGCACAGTGGTGGTGGATCGTCGACGAGAACGTGGCGATCGCGCGGCGCCTGTCGCCGGAGATGCGCGAGCGGCTGATGCGGCGCGTGCAGGTGTTCATCGCCGAGAAGTTCTGGGAGGGCTGCGGCGGCCTCGAGCTGACCGAGGAGATGCAGGTCACGATCGCGGCGCAGGCGTGCCTGTTGTCGCTGTCCCGCGAGGACCACGAGGCGCACGAGACCTTCAAGGACGTCGCCTCGATCCTCGTCTACCCGTCCACGCTGGTGGTGCCACCGCGCCCGCTCGGGTTCTTCGAGCAGCCGCGCGCTCCCGTCGGACACGCGACGACGGTGATCGGCGAGGCGATGCTCGGCGGGCCGGTGGTCCTGGCCTGGGACGCGGCCCTGGCCGGCGGGCGCGGAGACACGCTCGGCAACGTCGTTCTCCACGAGTTCGCGCACAAGCTCGACATGGCAACCGGGCGGATCGATGGGACTCCGCCACTGCCGACCCGGGCGGAGCGTGCACGGTGGGGGCGGGTCTGCGCGGCCGCCTACGCGAGACACAAGTCACGGGTCGAGGCCGGCTGGCCGACCCTGATGGACTCGTACGGGGCGACCAACGAGGCCGAGTTCTTCGCCGTCGCGACGGAGACCTACTTCACCCGACCTCTCGAGCTGGCCTACGAGCACCCCGAGCTCTACGCGTTACTTGGCGACTTTTATCGGTTCCTGCCGCCGTAGGTCGGATATCCTCCGCACATGAAGCGGGGGCTGCTCTTTACGCTAGTCGTGCTTGTTGCGTGCGGACCGTCAAAGGGCCGAGACAACGATGCTGGCAACGGTGACGGCGACGGTGGAATCGATCCGTTCCAGGACGCGCCGTGCCCGACCGCGATCACCGGCAAGGTGTTCGCGCCGAACGGCACGCTGCCGCTCTACAACATCACCGTCTACGCGCCGATCCAGGATCCGCCACCGTTCACCGACGGCGTGTCGTGCGGTGGATGTACGACCGGGTTGCCGGGCGGCGCGTACACGTCGGCGCAGACGGACTCGATGGGGCGGTTCCGGCTCGAGGGTGTGCCGGCCGGGCAGAACGTTCCGATCATCATCACGACCGGCAAGTGGCGGCGGAAGCTGATCGTGCCGAACATCCCCGCGTGCCAGGACACCGCGATCCCCGACGGAGACTTCCGCCTCCCGAAGAACCGCACCGAGGGTGACATCCCGCGCATCGCGATGGTCACGGGTGGTTGCGATCCGCTCGCGTGCATCCTCTCGAAGCTCGGCCTCGATACGTCGGAGTTCGGCCCGTCGTCGACCGGCCCGCACCGCGTGGTCTGGTACACGGGGCAGGGCGGCACGCAGCCGGGCGCGCCCGCGAGCGTCACGTCGCTGTGGGGCAGCCTCGACGAGATGAAGAAGTTCGACGTCATCATCAACTCGTGCGAGTGCTCCGAGTACAACACCAACAAGACCTCACCCGATCTGCTGAAGCAGTACGCCGACCTCGGCGGCCGCGTGTTCGGCTCGCACTTCCACTACACGTGGTCGAAGAACCTGGTTCCCGCGTGGCAGCCGACCGCGACCTGGACCTCGGGCACGAGCGGAACGCCGGACCGCGTCGACACGTCGCATCCGGTCGGCATGGCGATGGCCGAGTGGCTGGTGGCGGTGGGTGCGTCGACGACGCTGGGCCAGATCACGCTCGGCACGAAGACCAACAACGCGTCGATGGTGATGGGCCAGACCAAGCGCTGGCTGTACTCGTCGGGCGCGACGAACCCGACGACGCACTACCTGTCGTTCGAGACGCCGGTCGGCGCGCCGATGGGCCAGTCGTGCGGCAAGGTCGTCTATGCCGGCATGCACGTCAGCTCCGGCAGCGTCGGCGCCTCGTTCCCCTCGACGTGCAACGCGAACTTCACGCCCGACGAGAAGGCGCTCGTGTTCCTGCTGTTCGATCTGACGGCGTGCGTCGGTCAGATCTTCTGAGACGGGCCCGGTAGGTAGGCGCGCGGCAACGCGGTCGCCAGGAACTGTTGCCGCCGGCGCCGCGTGCCCCACACGCGGAGGCCGACCAACGTCGCCGCTCCGGCGAGCACGCCCGCGATGCCGAGGAGCGGCGAGAGGCCGAGCAGCGGCGCGCCGAGGCCGACGAGCATCGCGACGCCGGCGCCGCTCCCCGCCTGCCACAGGATGTCCGTCGCGTGCTGGCGTGTCCACGTGTCGTGCTGCCGCTCGCACGCGTCGCACCAGCCGGTCGGCGTGACCTGGTCGGCTCCGCAGCGGCGGCAGGACATGGGTCAGCGTACCGCCGCGGGTCGCGTGACGCACTCGGTGGGTGGCCGCGCTCGATCCAGATGACTGTGCGCCGCACCGTCGGTCGCCGAACCGTGCTCGCACGCACTCGGCCGCAGGATGATCGTCTACGATGTCCGAATGGTCGACACGAACCGCGCCATCTTCACGCTGTTCTCTCCTGCCGGCCGCGAAGATCCGTATCCGACGTACGCCGAGCTGCGCGAGACGGCGGCGGTGCTGAAGACGCCGTTCGGTGGGTGGATGATCACGCGCTACGAGCCCGTCGATCGCGTGCTGCGCTCGGCCGCGTTTCGCACGCCGCGCGGCTTCCGCGACAAGGACGACCCGGCCGGCCCACCGCGCCTCGACCCCGACGGGTTCCTCACGCTGCACCGTCGCTACTGGCTCCTGTTCCAGTCGGGCGATGCGCACACGCGGCTGCGCAAGCTGATCATGAAGGTGTTCACGCCGCGCGCGGTGCGTGCGCTCGCGCCACGGATCGAGCGGCTGGTTCAGCAGCTGCTCGCACCGGTCGTCGAGCGCGGCTCGATGGAGGTCATCGGCGATCTCTCGTATCCGCTCCCGGCGACCGTGATCTGCGAGCTGCTCGGGGTGCCCGAGGAGGACCGCGAGCGGAACCGTGCGTGGGCGAACCTGACCGTGCCGACCATCGACCTGCAGTCGTGCACGGATGCCCAGCTGAAGACGGCCGAGGTCGCGATGGGCGAGTGGGACCGCTACATCCGCGAGCTGCTCGCGCAGAAGCGCGAGCGGCCCGGCGGCGCCCTGCTCGACGACCTGCTCGCGGTCGAGGAGGACGGGGTGCGGCTGACCGAGGACGAGATCGCCGCGAACGCGACGTTCTTGTTCCTCGCCGGCCACGAGACCACGACGAACCTGATCGCCAACGGCATCCACGCGCTCATGAAGCACCCGGCGCAGCTCGCGAAGCTCTACGCGGAGCCCGGGCTCGTCGAGAACGCGATCGAGGAGCTGCTCCGGTTCGAGTCGCCGGTGCAGTTCGCGCCGCGCGTCGCGCTCG
>JAEUJX010000010.1 GCA_016794545.1 Myxococcales bacterium | reverse complement strand
AGGCGTCGTGCTCGCGACGACCGTCGGCGACCAAGCGAGACTCTTGCGGGACCACGCGTCGAGGTACGGCGATGGATCGACCGCGCCCGACCGGTTGGCGCCCTTCCACAGCTCGAAGTGCAGGTGACGGAGATGCGCGGGGTCAGTAGGGCTGGCGCCGACGGTGCCGACCGTGTCGCCGGCTCGAACAGTCGACTGGGCGTGCACGGCCAACGCCGAGAGATGCGTGTAGTAGGTCGCCCATCCGTTCGGATGACGAACGATCACGGTCTTGCCGACCGGCGTGTCGGCCGCGAACGTGACGACACCTGCCGAAGCGGCGAGCGCCGGAATCTGCTCCGGCATGAAGAACTGCGCCGTCCCGCCGGGCGTCCCCGGAGGGAACGCTGCAACGAGATCGCGGGCGTCGCTGCGACGAAACATCAGATCGACGCCGAGGTGCTGGCGAGCCGCTTGCTCTGTCGACTCGGGTCCACGGAACGGGTTCGATACGACAGCGACGCGCGCATCGAGACTCGGAAGGGGATCGATCCACGTGGCGAAGCTCGCGCCTGGCACCGGGAACGTTCCCTTCCCGCCAGAGGTGGAGCGTCGATACGAGCGCCATCCGAGCGCACCCGCCACCGCGACCGTGCCCCCGAAGAGCGCGACATCGAGCAGGTTGTCGTCGACGTTCGTCACGGAGCCACCGCCGGTGAAAGAGAGGCGACATCGGGCGACGCGTAGATCTTCACGCCTGCCGAGCCAAGGGAGGCGAGCACGTCACGAACGACGCGCGTCGTCGCGTCGCCGGTCGCATGGACTTCGGCGACACCCGACTCGCGGCACTTCGCGATGACGGTTGGCAAGTCGGTGGGAACGCCGTCGAGCTCGATGCGAGTGGCGCGAACCCACACGACATGCCGCGCCCCTCGCGACCCTCCCTCATCACCGTCGGGGGCACGGCCGAACGCCCGGCCCTCGCCGCGTCCGAGCAACCACCACGCGAGGACGCCGGCTCCACCGACGATCGCGACCTTCTTGCCCGTGTGATCGTCGGCCGGCATCAGCGCGTTCCTCCTGCATTGAGGAGACGAACGACGCGCTCCACGAGGCGGTCTGCTTCGTGCGGAGAGATGGCGTATCGCGCGTCGCCGAGGTCGACGCGGTCGACGTACACGATCGCGACGCCGTCTCGCAGGATCGTTCGCCCTTCACGCGTGTAGCGAGCCGACGTCCGCGCTGCGTCTCGCGGCATCGTCTCGCCAGCATCGGGAAGCGTCTTTGCGCGCTTCGCGTCGAACACGTGCGGCTCGGTCGTGAGGCGCCAGTAGCCCGGCATGTTCGGGCCGATCGCTTGCGGATCGATGACCCGCGCAGCGACTAGTTGATCGCGTGCGACGTCCCACGTCACCGGTTGATCGGTCAGAAACCACAGGACGCGCTTCGTCGGCCCGGCGAGACCCTCGGGATAGACCGCGAGCGTGAAGGTCGAGCTCGTGCCGCAGCTGCGCGCGTTGCGGGTCCCGACCGTGACCGGCGACACCATTGCTGGCGCCTGGTTCATCACCTCGGAGGACCGCGCCCGGCGGTTCTTGGTCGCGTACCAGAGTGCGAAACCACCGCCGAGCCCGAGCGCAATGGCAGATGCCGTCGACATGGTTGCTCCTTTCAGACCGTCAGAGATGACGAGGCGGCGAGTAGTCGCTCGCGCTGGTAGAGCGCGACGACGCCCTTGCACCAGGCGACCTTCGCGGGGTTGTTGAGATGCTTGCTCGCGCCTGCGAGTCGGGCGTGTGCTGCGACCTGGTCGATCTCGATGTCGACGGCGCCGAGCTGCTCGAGATACCGCGCGACGCGTCCCACTCCGCCAGCCTCGGAAAAACCGGCGTTCCAGCCGAGCGTCAGGAGCTCGACGTAACGCGGGTTGTTCCAGTCGGGTTGCAGCGTGCGGATCCGCGGGTGGTTCTTGCGGTAGCTCTCGATGATCAGCCGGAGCAGCTCGCAGCCGATCGCCACGTTGGTGCTCGGATGCTCGAGGTGGGTGCTGCCATAGCTGGTGCCGTGGCGCTTGTTGTAGTCGGCAAGCACGACCGGCACGATCTGCATGAGCCCGATCGCGCTGCCGGCGCGCACGGCCGGTTGGCCATCCGACTCGCGCTCGACGAGCGCTCGCACGTACTCGATCGGAATGTCGCCGCGGTAACGCGCAAAGACCGAGTCGAACCGGCGGACCCGCGCCGATGTCGCGAAGGATGCGCTCGATGTTCGGGGACGCGTGTCGGTCGCCGCATGCTGCGCCGCGGGCGCCGCAGGCGTCTCTTGCGCCGCAGGGGCGCTCGTCGCTTCGAGCTGCGATGGCATCGTGATCGGGCCATCGATCGGCTTCTGCGGCCGACTCGGCGGCGAGCTCGCGACCGGCGTGTTCGGTGTCGTCGTCGGTGCTTGGGTGGTCGTCACGACGACGATGGGCGTCGTGGTCGTCGGAAGGTCCGCGTAGGGATCGATCGGCCGCATGTCTCCCGAGGGGCCGCTGTAGGGATTCGACGGCGGCGCGAGCGTAGCAGCAGGAGCATCGGCGTACGGATCGACGGGCGTTGCCGTCGTCGCTGCACGCGGTACGCGTGCACCGGCGGAGACAGAGCTCGTGGCGAGCGCACTCGCGAACGAGCGCGCGGCTTGCGGCGATGCTGGCGCCGCTTTGCTCACGCGGATTGGCGTCAACATCACTGGCGGCGTCGCAGGCGCCGGCTTCGCGAGCCAGCGCCCAGCCGCGTAGCCGGCGGCGCCGCCTGCGGCCAACCAGAGTGTCGTCGGGACGGAGTTGTCGGCACGAGACATGGGATGCCTTCGTTGAAGGAGGAAGGAGGAGGATCGGAGCCTCGGTTCGCGCGAGCGACCAGAGGGCTACCTTGGGTTGGTTCTGGAACTAGGCGCGCGCGCTATGCGCGCTACAGCACGACGATCTGGTCGGGTTCGAGCACGCGGACACCCGACTCCTCGACGCCGTCACAGGCATCGGAAGAGGACTCGAGCTCCGCGTCGATGTCACCGGATGCGACGGTCATCGCAGGCGCCGTCTTGTAGGACGGCGCAGCAATGAACATCGACCACACACCCGGCGTGGACACCTTCACGCTCTGACCATCGACGGTCTTGTACGACGGCGTCGCGCTGCCGAGCAGCGATCCGAGCAGGCCCGAGAGCCCGCTCGACGGCGCCGTCTGCGCGTACGCCATCCTGCCCGTCGCGTTCTTGTACACGGGGCGATTGCGAGAGAAGAAGTCCATCGCTGTTGCCTCCGGTTACTTGAGGATGCGAACGAGAAGGTTGCCGACCGTACGCAGCTGCTCGTCACGCTTGGCGTGCTGAGCGAGCGCGCCCTGATACGTCACCAGGTTCTCGACGTCGGTGATCGCCTCACCCTGCGCCGTCGGGGCGCCGGGCAGCGGCAGGATCGCCGCGAGCAGCTGGATGCCCGTGTCGATCAGCTCGCCGGACGTCATCCCGAAGCGCGACGCGAACGTCGCCATCGGGGGCGTGAACGGCTGGTAGCCGACCGGCGCGTAGCCCATCGGCTGGTACGTCTGCTGATACGCCGGCTGGTAGGCCGTCTGGATCACGGTCGGACGCGAGCTCGGCGGGATGACCACCGCGCGCGATCCGGCCGAGCCGCCACCCGGACGCCACGGCGCCGAGGGGCGCGTGGTCCGGTGGTCGTTGGCGGGGGCGTTGCGGCCATCGCCAACATAGATGATGTCGTAGTCCATGGGATTCCTTTCGGTTCGAGTTGCGGCAACCATGGCCGCTCGCGCGAACCCAGGCTCCGATCCGTCTCCTCCTACGCCGCTTCGTCGAGATCGATCACGAGCGGCTCGTTGCCGGGCACCGCCTCGTCTCGGATCCCGTAGCGCCACTCGTCCTCGATCGAATCGACGTCCTGTGCGGCGTTCTGGAACATGTCGAGGACGACGCCACCGCCGCCCGCACGCTGGCGAGGTGCGACGGCGGGCGGCGGCGGCAGCTGCGCCGGTGCGGGCGCGGAAGCCGTGGCGGGGCGCGTCTTCGTGGCATTCGCGTCCTCGTGCGCCTTCACGGCGCGCTTGTTCATGATCGCGAGCGCGAACTGACCCGCGCCCGACGCGGCGACGCTGGTCCCGACGATGCGCGGCATGCCGTCGGAGAAGTACGCCGTGGCGCCTCCGCCGAGCATCAGGCCGAGCCCCGCGGCTTCGGGCGAAAGGATCTGCTGATTCACGACGAGTCCGCCGAGCGCGGCGCTACCTGCGCCGCCTGCGACCGCCGCGAGGATCGTCTTCCAGTTGGGCCGGTTGACGGTCTGACTTGCCGTCTTCGCGCGCGGGCGCGGCGCCGAGGTGGCGAATCCGGTGCTGGCGTTGCGCGGACGAGGGGGACGCTTCGCCGCACGATGGTGATGCTTCTTCTTCTTCATGACGGGATGACTCCTGGTGAGCGAGTTGTGGAAGCGACGCGCTACGCGGCGTTGCGGTGACGGACGTGATCGCCGGGCTCGTGGACGTACCCGCACTCGACGCACAAACGCAGCGGAGGCGGAGCACTCACGCGTGTCACGAGCGGCGCGATGTGGCTGATCGGCTTCGGCGCCGGGCGAGCCGCGCGCCGCATGAGCGAGGTGAGGGGAAGGATGTCGGCAGGCAGCTCGAGCAGCTCGAAGATCGTCAGCATCTCGACGAGCTCGAGGCCGAGATCGTCGTCGAAGATGCGCGCGAGCAGCTGCGCGGTGAACAGCACGTCGTCGACCAATGCGCCGCGGACCGGCTTGCCGGCGAGCTTCGCCGCAACGTAGCTGCGCGTGTTCCGCACGTGGATACGTGCCGTCGGCCAGTCGCTGGTGGCGGTCTCGGCGAGGCCGAGCGCCCACGACGCGAGATCGTGCAAAGCGGCGCGCGCGGGGCCGTAGTCGATGCCGTCTCGAATCCATGGTGCGCGCGCAGCGGCGATGGCGGGCGACGCCTTCTTCTTCGGACGAGAACGGCCAGAGCGAGAACGAGATGCAGACATGCGAGTCTCCTTTGGCCGGCGAACGCAGGCCACGTGGTGCCGCACCGCGAGCGCGGACGGCGAATCAATGGATCGGCGCGATCAGCGCCGATGATGGAAACGGAGTGGTGCTTCTCAGAGCTTCTGCGCGAGCCAGCGGCCGGCGAGCGCCTGCGGAGTCATCGCGTCGAGCGAGCCGACGATCGGCGACGGCTTTGCGAGCGGCCCGAGGGTGAGCCCTTCTTTGTTGAGCTCCCGCTCGACCGCCGTGATCACCGGCGAGCCGATACCGACGCTCGCGAGCTTCACCTTCGCCGCCTCGAGTCCGATGCCGCCGGCGATCCGGCCGGCGACGCGCGCGAGCCCGCCGACGAGCTGTTGGAGCTCCTTGCTTCCTGCGAGCGATCCCAGCGACAGCGACGCGAACGATGCGTTGCGCGTCGGGCTCGTCGCGTACTGAGCGGCGAGCTGGTCGAGAGCGTCGATCGCGCGCGCCGTGGAGTGAACGATCTTGAGCGCGCCCAGGCCAAGTGTGCGTGCCTCGCGCTCGGCGAGCGCGAGCACGAGCGCGAGGTCGCGAATGTCGGCGACGCAGATGGGGCGCATTACGAGCACGCGGCGCATGGCCTTGCCGCCGTTATCGATACGGCGCATGCCGCCGATCACCCGATCGGCGCGCACCGACGCCAGCTCGACAACCCAGTCGATCGCCTCGGCCGGCGAGAGAACGACGGGGCTCGAGCCCTCCGCGTTGCGCGTGGATTCCTGGGCGTCCAGGTCGGCGAGGGTCGCCCGGTAGCGCGCGAGCGCATGCTCGTAGCTCGCGATCGCCTCGTCGATCGGCTTTCCGTCGACCCAGGTGGGGTGGCCGAGCTCTTTCGCGCGCCGCGCGTTCGCGAGGTCACCACGCACACCCTTCT
>JAEUJX010000770.1 GCA_016794545.1 Myxococcales bacterium | reverse complement strand
GGCAGTGCGCGGCAACCGCCAGGCCGAGGCGGCTGCGGACGAGTACCACGATCGGATCCGCGACGGCCTGCTCGTCACGGTGCTCGGCGGCGTGTGCATGGGCACCGCGCTCGGCATGGCGATCGACGACATCGATGATCGCGGCGGGGGTGACGCCGACGGCGCCGAGACCGAGCTCCTCGTCGCGCTCGGGTGCACCGGCCTGATGCTCGGCGGCGCGCTCTACACGGCGACCGCCGAGCCCTACCGCTGGGACGCGATCAACATCTTCAACGACAACCCGCCCCCGCCGCCGCCCGGCATGTATCCCGGGTATGGCCCGGGCTACGGCGCCGCGAAGGCCCCGGCGCCGCGCCGCCTCGGAATGCGGGAATAGTTCCGGCGCGGGCGAATCCGTCCTTTCGCGTTGAATCGGCGCGATTCGCGGATTACCAACCCCACGTGCCTCAGCAGCGCTCGAGTACCGCCGTCTGGATCGCGCTCGCTCTGATCGCAGCGTGTATCGCCTGCGTCGCGTTCGGGATGCACGCCGTGCGCACGTCGACGAACCCCGCCACCGGCCTCACGCGCGGCGTGTTCGCGCTCTACGTCGTTTCGCTGGTGGGCTCGGGCTACTTCATCATCCGGCTCGGTTTCGCGGGACTCATGATCGTGTTCGGCAGGCCGATCAACCGCACGGTCGCCTGGTCCTCCTCGAGCGGAGCGCTGCTCCACTGCGCAACCCTCCTCGCGGTCTTGGCCGCGCCGATCGTGTTCGCCCCGCCGCAGGGCTTCGAGCTCGTCGCGATCGGCGTCGCGATCGGGCTGATCGCGCTCTACGTGATGGGCCAGTACCCGAATCTTGCCGAGACGCAGGGCTGGGACGTCGCCGAGCCGGAGGTCGCGACGCGGGCGAAATCGTCGAGCGCGCCGCCGGTTCGGCCCGCGTCTGTCGCCACGCGTCCCGTCGTTACCCCCGTGATCTCCCCGGCGATCGTGACCCCGCCGATCTCGACCGAGGCGCCACGCGCCGCAGGCAGCAGCAACGACGACCGCGCCCCATCCCTGTTGCGCTGAGAGCGCGACAGGCCCGTGCACGACCGAGTGCAGGTCGCTGGAGCACGAGCACGAGCACGCGTAGGTGCAAGGGCTCGTGCGCCTGCACCTGCACCTCTGCTTGCACGATCTGACGTGCACCTGCACCTGCTCCTGCCCGTGCTCCAGCGACCTGCACCTCTGTGAGGCGCACGCGATCTGCAACGGCGTGCTCGCCGCGCAAACCGACGGCTCGCGATCGGCGCGGACGGGTCGCGCGGCGCGCGCGAGACAGCGCGGAAGCGCGAAGCTCAGGTCGATTCGGCCGGCGTTCTCGCCGCTTCCAGGCGGCGATAGATCGACCGGCGGTCGATACCGAGGATCTGCGCGGCCTGCGTCTTGTTCCCGCCGACGGCGGCGAGCACCTGGCGCACGTAGCGGTGCTGCATCTCGTCGAGCGTGAGCAGCGAGGCGGGCGAGGCGGTGGAGATCTCGAGGCGCGTGGAGCGGTGCTCGACGATCTTGCGCGGCAGGTCGTCGACGTCGATCTCGTCGCCGCGGCACAGCGTGGCGGCGCGCTCGATGCAGTTCTCGAGCTCGCGGACGTTGCCGGGCCAGTCGTAGTCGACGAGCAGCTGGGCGGCCCGGCGCGAGATGCCGCGGAGAAACGACTGCTTGCGGCTCGCGGCTCGCTCGAGGAACGCGGTCGCGAGGAGCAGGACATCGCCGGTCCGCGCGCGCAGCGGCGGCACCTGGATCGACACGACGTTGATGCGGTGGAACAGATCCTCGCGAAACCGGCCCTCCTCGACCTCGGTCTCGAGATCGCGGTTGGTCGCGACGATCACGCGCGCGTCGAACGGCATCTCGCTGTCGCCGCCGACCGGGCGCAGCGAGCGCTCCTGGAGGACGCGGAGGAGCTTGGCCTGCATCTCGAGCGGCATCTCGCCGATCTCGTCGAGCAGGATCGTGCCAGCGCCGGCCTGCAGGAACAGGCCCTCGCGCGCCGACTTCGCGTCGGTGAACGCACCCGCGACGTGGCCGAACAGCTCGCTCTCGAGCAGCGGAGGCGGCATCGCGCCGCAGTTGACCGCGACGAGCGGCTCGTTCTTGCGGGTCTCCGAGAGCCGGTGGAGCGCGCGCGCGACGGTCTCCTTGCCGGTGCCGGATTCGCCCGTGATGAGCACGGTGGCATCGGTCGCGGCGACGCGCCGGATCATCCGCTGTAGCTCGCGCACCGCGCTCGACTCGCCGAGCATGTCCTCGATCGGCTCGTTCGAGGCGCGCTGCTGGTTGAGGCGCTTGACCTCGCGCTGCAGCGAGAAGTGATCGAGCGCGCGCAGGATCGCGACCTCGAGGACCTCCGTCTTCACGGGCTTGGTCAGGAAGTCCCACGCGCCGACGCGGAGGGCGGCGATCGCGGTGTCGAGCTGGCCATAGCCGGTGAGCACGATCGGCGCGCAGTCGGGATAGCGGCGGTAGAGCTGATCGCAGACCTCGATCCCCGACATCCCGGGCATCTGCACGTCGGTCACCACCACGTCGACCGGATCGCGGCGCATGTACGCGAGGCAATCGGCCCCCGAGAGCACCGCGTCGACCGCCCAGCCGCGCCGGCGAAGCGCATCCCGCAAGAGGAGCGCGGTGTCCTCCTCGTCATCGACGATCAAGATGCGGGCGTCGGGTCGGGCGGTCCTCATTGCGAGCTTAGAACCTAGCGGTTCTCGACGGTGTGGTTCGATCTTCCACCGTAAGCGCTCGGTGAGAGGAGACCGGGATCGTGAGGCCGCCTACCTCTGTGTCCCGCGGTAGGCTGCCCGCCATGATCACCGTCCTCGGAACCGGCCTGCTCGGCGCGGGCTTCACGCGCGCGCTGCGCAGGCGCGATCTGCCCGTCCGCGTCTGGAATCGCACCGCCGACAAGGCGCGCGCGCTCGAAGCCCTCGGTGCGACCGCGGTGGCCAGTGCAGCCGACGCGGTCCGAGGCGCCGAGCGGGTGCACGTCGTGGTCGCGGACGACGCGGCGGTCGACGGCGTGCTGGAGGCGGCCGCGCCCGGGCTTACGCAGGGCGCGCTCGTGTTCGATCACTCCACGACCTCGACCGCGGGCTGCCTCCGCCGCACCGCGGAGTGGCACGCGAAGGGGGTGCTCTACCAGCACGCACCGGTGTTCATGGGACCCGGCAACGCCGCCGAGTCGACCGGGCTCATGCTGATCTCCGGCGCGCGCGATCTCGTAGCGCGCTCGACACCGCTGCTCGCTCCGATGACCGGCAAGCTCGTCGATCTCGGACCGCGCGTCGACGCGGCCGCCGCGTTCAAGCTGCTGGGCAACCTGTTCCTGATGGCGCTGACCGCCGGGTTCACCGACATGCTCGCCCTCGGGCAGGCGATGGGAGTGGCGCCGCGCGAGGTGGCGACCCTGTTCGAGCACTTCAATCCGGGCGCGAACGTGCCGGCGCGCTTCCAGCGGATGACCGACGCGGACTACGACAACCCGTCCTGGGAGCTCGCGATGGCGCGCAAGGACGCGCGGCTCATGCAGGCCGAGGCCGACGCCGCCGGTGTACGGCTCGCGCTCGTACCGATGGTGGCCGCGGCGATGGACCGCCTGATCGCCGAGGGCCACGGACACGCGGACTGGACGATCCTCGGCAGGGACTTCGTCGGTGTAACGCGGTAACGTCGTCGGATGGGGCGATGGTCCGTGCTGCTCGCGATGATGCTCGCCGCCTGCGACGAGCCGCCGTTGCCGCCGCCGCCGGGGGAGTACGACGAGCGCGCCGCCGCCGAGCGCGTCGCGCAGGAGGAGGAGCCGCCGCCCGAGGACGACGACGGCGCGCTGCCGGTCGCGCTTCCGCACGTCGAGCCCGGCGCGCAGCGGCCGCTCCCGGCGGCGGCGCTGTTCGTCGTGCTGACGGCGAGCGGCGAGAGCTCGGTCGGCACGCTCGCGACCGGGCTGCGCCCGCAGGGCGGGACGGTCGTCAAGGTCGAGCAGATCGCCGAGACCCTCGCGCGGCTGCGGGGTGACCAGGTGGGCCCCGGCAGCGGCCCGATCGCGCTGCGCGTGGTCGAGGGCCGCGATCCGGTCGACGCGATCGCGCTGATCGACCAGGCGGCGCCCGCGTCCGGGCTCGTCCCGGTGCTGCAGCAGGTCGCGCAGCGGCGCACCGCGATCGCGGTCACCGTGAGGTCGCGCCGCGCGCGGCTCGCGTTCGTGACGGGAACCGGCCTCCTCCGCGGCGCGCCGGTGCACTTCGAGGTGACGACCAGCGGCGTCTCGCTGTACGGAACCGCACACGCGTGGGGCGATGTCGGTGCGGCGGTCGGCGAGATCGTCGACACCCACAAGCGCGCCTCGAGCATGTCCGTGCTCGCGGACCTCGCGATCGCGCCCGCGACGCCCACCGAGCGCGTCGTGATGCTGCTCGGCATGCTCGCCGCCGCCGGGATCTCCGAGGCGCAGCTGACGGTCGACACCTCGCTCGCACCCGTGCGGCCGCCGGGCGTGTACGTGACGCGCGACGGCGGCGTACCTCGGGTCACCCTCGGCCAGCCGAACTCGCAGGGTGACCTCGACAAGGCGATCATCCGCCGGTACGTCAAGCGGAACATCCAGAAGATCCAGTACTGCTACGAGAAGCAGCTGCTCGCGAGCCCCGAGCTCTCCGGGACGGTGACAACCCAGTTCTTCATCGCGCCGAACGGCACCGTGGCGACGGCCGCCGCGAGCGGCGTGCACCCGGGCGTCGCGCGCTGCGTGGCCGACGTGATCAAGCGGATCGAGTTTCCCAGGCCGAAAGGCGGCGGTGGCGTACAGGTGAACTACCCGTTCACATTTCGGCCCAGCGGCGGTTGAGTTACTCTCGTTCTCGCGTGACGAAGAAACGCGGGGTGGATTCCCGGCAGGAGCCCGAGGAAGACGGGTCGCTGCCGAACTACAAGGTCGATCGAGTGTTCGCGCCGGCACCGCGCCGGCTCGACCCGGCCCCTCACGCCGCCTCGCAGGCGGCTGCCGCGCTCCTCGAGCGACGCCGCGCGAACCCGACGACGCCACCGATGGGCGCAGTCGGAGCCGCGACGCCGCTGGCCCCCGCCGACACCGAGAACGAGCCCGCGCTGCGGCGCCAGCTGTCGCGGCTCACGCGCCAGCTCGCCGACGCGCAGACCGAGCTCGCGAACAAGGACGACGAGCTCGCCGCGGAGATCGAGAAGCGCCTGCAGACGGTCGCCACGCACGACGCGCTCGTCGAGGAGCACCGCGCGCTGCAGGCCCGGATCGCGGAGCTCGAGGCCTACGAGGCGAGGACCTCGGGCATGGAGCAGCGGATCCAGGAGGCGAACTCCGCGACCGAGGAGATGGCGCAGTTCCTCGAGCGCGAGCGCGAGGTCCGGATCGCCGCGCAGGCGAAGATCGACGAGCTCCAGCGCTCGTTCGACGAGACGCGCGACCTGTGGAGCTCGGAGCGCGCGCTGCTCGAGGAGCGCGCGCAGCAGGAGGTCGCCCAGTTGATCGCGCAGCGCAAGTCCGCGCTCGACTCCACCGAGCAGGCGCACGCCGCCGCGGTCGCGCGGTTGTCCGAGGGTCACGCCGAGGAGATCGCGCACCTGAAGGACGCGCACGAGCGCTCCCTGGCCGCGCTGCGCGGCGAGCTCGAACCGCGCGCGCTCGAGGCCCGGTCGCTCGCCGAGGAGCGCGAGCGCCTCGAGGCGAAGATCGAGGCGCTCGAAGCCGAGAGCCAGCGCGAGCTCGAGAGCGTGAAGGAAGCGCACGCGCGCGACAAGCAACAGCAGGTCGAGGCCCACGGCGTCGAGCAGGCCGCCGCCGCCCGCGCGCACGCCGCGGAGCTCGCGAAGGTGAACGCCGAGAACGGTGCGCAGCTCCTGTCGCTGCAGCAGAGCCTGCGCTCGAGCGAGGCGCTGTCGAAGGGGCTCGAGGAGGGCATCGCGACGCTGCGCGAGGCGCACGCCAAGACGCAGCGCGAGCTGACCGAGGCCAAGGAGCGCGCCGCGCAGCTCGAGGCCGGCGTGAAGTCGCTCGAGGATCGCCTCGTCGGTGCGATGGCCGACGCCGATCGCCTCGCCGACGAGAAGCGCGCTCTGGCGGAGCAGCTCGAGGCGACGGTCGCGGAGTCGCGGCGCAACGCGCTCGATCGCATGCGGTTCGTCGCGTACCTCGAGGAAGGCCTCGCGCTCCTCGGCGCGCTGCCACCGCAGCTGCCCGAGGCGCCGGAGATCGAGATCTCCGGCGACGAGCCGACCACGGACCACAGCTGAACGTCGCGATCGCCCCGGCGACCGCCTGCCTCACAGGCAGATCGCGGTCTTGACCGTGACGACCTTGCCGTCGCGCGGGCAGCGCAGCTGCGTCGCCTCGATCGCCTTGCGCAGGCACTCCGCCGCCTTCTCGTCGGA
>JAEUJX010000625.1 GCA_016794545.1 Myxococcales bacterium | reverse complement strand
CGAGGTCCTTGATCTGCGCCTCGAGGCGATCGCTGACGCTGATCTCGCGCTCGAGCTCCTGGAGCACCATCGCGGTCCGCCACATGTGCTGCTTCCGGAGGCGGAGGATGTCGCCGTAGATGTGATCGCCGACGTAGAGGACGTGCTCGCCCTTGATGCCCGTCATCTGCTCGAACGCGATGACGTTGCCGCCCTGGTAGACCTTGTCGCGCGAGAGGTGCTTGATCTCGCCGTTGGTGATCGGGGCGAACGTCTGCGGATCGATCTGCACGAACGGGCGCAGCTCGTTGAAGAACGCCGGCTTCGCACCGCCGACGATGACGATGTCGAAGTAGTTGCGCCACGACGGATACGCCTTGCGCTCGCCGTCGAGCAGGTACGACATGACGACGGTCGTGTAGTCGTAGAGCGAGTTCGTCAGGAGGAACAGCTTCTTGCCCGAGCTGCGGAACTTGTGGAGCGTCTCCGCGAGCAGCGGGTCCTTCACGATGTAGGTCTGGAGGTCGGCCTTGATGACGCTCTTCAGCGTGTCGTCGCGGTGGGCCTCGTCGATCGCGGTGCGGATGTCGCCGAACAGCCTGTCGTAGTCGACCGTGCCGGTCTGCTTGTCGGCCCAGTCGACCATGGTCGTGAACATCACGGCCTCGGGCAGACCGAACAGCGTGTCGATCCACTCCCAGCGGTCGTCGGACAGGTTGATCTTCTCGTTGCGGTAGGTCGCCTTGCGCTCGTCGTGGCCGACCTCCCGGAACCCGTGATAGCAGCGCCCGATGTGGCTGTGGCGGTCCAGCTTGAACACGTTGCCGAGCTGGCGATCGACCATCACCCCGCGGATCGCCCACAGCGGATCGTAGTGCAGACCACGAATGGCTTCGGGATAGCCATGCTTCTCGATCAGCTTCCGCAGGGTGAGCTCGATCGACAGCTGCTCGAGCTTGTCCTGGTGGTACAGCGCGAGCGTGTAGTCCATGTCGAACCCGATCATCTCGATCGTGTCCATGCGGAGGTTCCGGTTGCAGAACACACGGTTCTTGCGCGGAACGTCGATCTCCGTCGTGGTCTCACCCAGAAGCGTTCCGAGCTGCGCTTCGAGGTCTGAGGGCGCAACGGCCATTCGATTCATTGTAGCGGATCTCGACGGCCGTGCGCCCCGATCGGGGTGCGCGACTGGGATACATTCGAGCCATGGTCGCGCCCTGGAACCGCTCCCCTGACCCGTTCGCCGAGCTGATCAGCGCGGAGGCCATCGCCAGGCGCGTCGCGGAGCTGGGTGCGCAGATCACGGAGGAGTACGCGCCGCTGTCCAGGCAGTCCGACGTGGTGGTGATCGGGGTCCTGAAGGGCTCGGTCATCTTCCTCGCCGATCTCGTGCGGCACATCGGGGCGCCGATCTACGTCGACTTCATCGGCATCTCGTCCTACGGCGACGCGACGGTGTCGTCGGGCGTGGTCCAGATCACGCAGGACCTGTCGCGCCCGATCGAGGGCAAGCACGTGATCGTGGTCGAGGACATCGTCGACACCGGGCACACCGTGCACTACCTGCTCGAGAACCTCGCCACGCGCCGGCCGGCGAGCATCAAGCTGGCCTCGCTGCTCCACAAGCCGGAGCGCGCCGAGCGCGAGGTGAAGATCGACTACCTCGGCTTCACGATCCCGAACAAGTTCGTCGTCGGCTACGGGCTCGACGTCTCGCAGCAGTACCGGAACCTGCCGTTCATCGGGTACGTTCAGGGCGCGTAGTGAACACCGACGGGCTCCAGAAGCTACCCGCGGCTCTGTTCGAGATCGGGAAGCTCATCGGATCCGATCTGGATCCAGGCATCCTCCTCTCGAGGATCGCCGAGCTGATCTGCCAGCTGATCGACGCCAAGGCGTGCTCGGTGATGCTCCTCGACGCCGACCGGAAGCGCCTGCTCGCCAAGGCGGCGTATGGCCTCCGGACGGAGCGCATGCACACGCTGTCGTTCGCGATCGGCGAGGGCGTCGCGGGCTGGGTGGTCGAGCGCGGCACGCCGGCCCTGATCCCCGACGTCACGAAGGACGTCCGCTTCGTCGTCCTGCCCGCGAACCAGACGCCGATCGCCTCGATGATCTGCGTGCCGCTGCTCGCCCGCGGCGAGCGCGTCGGCGTGGTCACGGCGACCAGCGACCGGATGGACGCGTTCGACGCGAACCACCTCGAGCTCGTCCGCTTCATCTCGACGACGATCGCGCTCGACATCGAGAACGTGCGCCTGCACCGCGTCGCCGTCACCGATCCGCTGACCGGCGCGTACAACCGCGAGTTCCTGATGCAGCGCCTGCCCCAGGAGATCGAGGCCGCCATCGACCGCGACCGCACGCTCTCGGTCGCGATGGTCGACGTCGATCACTTCAAGGCCGTGAACGACCAGTACGGCCACGGCGTCGGCGACGTGGTGCTCGCCGAGGTCGCGCGCCGGCTGCGCAGCGCGATCCGCACGGGCGACCTGCTCGTGCGCTACGGCGGCGAGGAGTTCCTCGTCGTGCTGCCGAAGGCCGATGCGGGCCGCGCCTGGGAGGTCGGCGAGCGGATGCGGCAGCGCGTCTGCGAGCGCGCGTTCGACGTCGGCGACGGCCTCGCGCTGCTGCTGCGGATCTCGGTCGGCATCGCGCAGTGGCGGATGGGCGAGCCCATGGCGGATCTGATCGAGCGCGCCGACGTCGCGCTGTACGGCGCGAAGGAGCGCGGACGGAACCGGGTCGAGGTCGCACCGTGAGCACCGGCGGGGACGGCGGCGACAAGCCAAGCAAGCCGGATCCGTTCGCCCCGCTGCCCCTCGCGAACGTCCCGCCCACCCGCCGCCGCGAACCGGAGCCGCCCGCGCCCGCGCCGGTGCCCGTCGAGAGCGCGCCGCCACCGTCCGTGGTCGTCGACGAGGCGTGGACCGAAGCCGCCCCTGCGCCGGCGCCTGCCGCGTCCGAGGCCTGGAGCGCGCCGCCGCCGCCGGCCGCGGCGGCCGAGCCGATCCTGCCGCTGACGATCACCGAGAACGACCTGCGCGACGCGCTCGGCGTCACGCCGGCGCCGGAGACGAAGAAGCAGAAGAAGCAGCGCGAGAAGGCGCGCGCGGTCGACGACGACGACGACGACGGCACGCCGAGGAAGAGCCGGAAGGCGATGTTCGTCGCGGCGCTCGCGATCCTGCTCGGCAGCGGCATCGCCGCGCTCGTGCTGGTCGGCAAGGTCAACAGCGCGCGCTACTTCATCACGTGCGAGGCCGAGCGCGTCGTCGTCGAGCGCGGCCGTGCGTTCCCGCCGTGGGGCCGGACCGAGCTCGGCGGCGCCGAGTGGCAGCCGCTCAAGATCCCGCCCGAGGCGGCGTGCAGCGAGCAGGAGACCGAGGAGCTCGCCGATCTCGCGGGCTGGTACAAGAAGATCCTCGTCGATCAGGCGACCAAGCTGCTCGAGGCGCGCGAGGTCACGAAGGTCGACGAGGCCGAGGCGATGCTCAAGCAAGCGCTGCTCGTCTCGCGTTCGCTGCGCACCGACGACGACGCGAAGAACGCCCGCGCCGAGATCGACCGCCTGCTCGGCGACGTCGTGTACTGGCGCGCCTCCGCCCGGCTCAAGAGCGCCGCCGAGACCCTCGCCGACGCGGCGAAGCAGTTCGATGCCGCGCAACTCCAGCGCCCCGCGCACTTCAACGACGCGGGCGAGTGGGCCGCGTTCGCGCGCCGCCTCGCGGACACGCTGAAGGCCGGCCCGCACGGCACGCCCGCTGTCGCGTTCCCGCCGTCCCCACCGAGCGAGCGCCCGATGGCACCGATGGGCACCGCGCTCCCCGTCGAGCCCGACCAGGGCAGCGCCGCGCCCGAGCCTGCGCCCGCCCCGCCCGACGCCGGGCTGCCGACGGGCGGCGTGCTGCTCTAACGGCTGGCCTCGGGTATCATGGGGGTGTGGCGCGCGGGGGGTTCCTGGTGGGCATCGTCGTCGCGGCGGTCGCGTGCCACGAGCACGGCTCGACGCCCGTCGATGCGCCGCTCGGGATCGATGCGCCACCGGGATCGAGCGCGAAGGAGCTCACGTCGTTCCGCTTCCTCGTCGCCGACAACCCGGGGCTCACCGGTGACCTGACGGCCGCGATCGTGGGAAACGAGATCTCGGCGGTCGCGGTCTTTCCCACCACGCTCGCGGGTCTGGTCGCGACGTTCGAGACGACCGGAGTCAGCGTTTCGCTCGATGGGCAGGAGCAGTTCAGCGGGAAGTCCGCGATCACGTTCGGCCCGGGGGCCGACCGGCGCTACGTGGTGGTCGCCGAGGACGGGTCGAGCCGGACGTACAACGTGCGCATCCGGTCGCGCGGCTTCGCGCTCAAGCGCGACTTCGTGACGGGGGCGTCCCCGGGCTCGGTGGTCGCGGCCGACTTCAACGGGGACGGCAAGGCCGACCTCGCCGTCACGAGCCAGACGCCGGCGATGTTCTCGATCCTGACCAACACCGCGGTGTCCGGCGCGACGATCGCGTCCTTCACCAGGACCGACATCGCGACCGCCCCCGCGCCCGGGCGTCTCGCGATCGCCGACGTCGACGGCGACGGCAAACCGGACGTCGCCGTCGCGAACCCGGGGCCGGGGACGGTCTCCGTGTTCCTGAACACGACGCCGGCGGGCGCGGCGACGCCGACCTTCGCGGCCCGGAGCGACGTCCCCGCCGGGGCGGGAGCCTTCGCGATCACGGTCGCCGACCTCGATGCCGATGGCAAGCCCGACCTCGCCGTCGCGAATGGCGCAGGGGCTGACTCGATGTCCGTGCTCCTCAACACGACGGCGACCGGCGCCGCGACGGCGAGCTTCGCGGCCAAGGTCGACTACCCGATCGGCCCGACGCCGACCTCCATCGTGGCGGGCGACCTCGACGGTGACGGCCGGCCCGATCTCGTGGCCTCGCATCACGGCGGGTACGGGCGCATCTGGGCCTGGATCAACACCACCCCCGCGGGCGCGGCGGCGCCCAGCTTCGCCGAGAGTATCCACCTCGTGTCCGGTCAGGACCTCCGGGCCGTGTACCTCGGCGACGTCAACGCCGACGGCAGGGTCGATCTGGTCGTGCCGAAGACGGCGCTGGCCGACGTCGCTGTCTTTCTGAACACGACCGCCGCCGGCACCACCCCTCCGACGTTCGGGACGCCGGCCCCGATCAACGCGGAGGACGACCTCGCGTCCGTTGGCCTCGCGGACGTCGATCAGGACGGCACCATGGACATCGTCGCCTCGTCGGCACACGGGTCCGGCATGACGCTGCTGCTGGGTACGACCGCCCCCGGGGCAGCGACGGCGAGCTTCCGGATCCCGCGGCGCTACGGCACCGGTCAGGTCCCGACCACCGTGGCGATCGCCGACTTCAACGGCGACGCGAAGCCGGACGTCGCGATCACGAACGAGCTCTCGGGCTCGGTCTCGGTCCTGCTCGCGGAGTAGCGCCAGCGCTACGCGCGGCGCGCGGCGCTACGCGCGGCGCCGGCGCAGCACGATCAGCACGCCCGCCATCGTGAGCAACAGGCCGCCGAGCGTGCCATTTGTCGTCTGGCAGCCGCCGTCGTCGCCGCCACCGCCCTCGCACTGGCCGAGGTTGTTGCACTGGCCGCCGCCGGGGCACTCGGTGTCGTCCTGGCAGTCGAACACGCACGCGTGGTGGTCGACGTCGCAGTAGCGGCGGTTGCCGCACTCCGCGTTGGTGTCGCAGAACGTGCCGCCGGGGCCGGCGTCGGGGGCCGGGCCGACGTCGCTGACGAACGCGCGGATCACCCAGTCGCCGGACAGGCCGAGCGCGCTCGACCGCTTCCAGGTGCCGGCGTAGATGAAGTTCCTGTCGGCGGCGATCGAGCTGTCGGCGTCGCTCGCGATCGTCGGCGCGCCCGCGTGCTGGAAGTACAGCGCGACGCGGAACTGCTGCGGCACGTAGACGTTCGCGCTGGTCAGGTCGAGCTCCTGCATCGCGTTGTCCGCGCCCATCAGCGTGAAGTCGGACATGAAGAGCTCGGCGCCCGGCGCGTCCTGTCCGGCGGAGTCGTCGAACACCTTGATCGTCACGGTCTGCGTCGTCGTCGCGCCGCCGAACAGGAGCTGGAGCTTCCTGAGCTGACGGCCCGCGCTCGGAGCGACGAAGCGCACCGCGCCGGCCTCGCCGACGACGAAGCCGGTCTGGAACGTCGCCTGACCGCCGGAGACGAAGCCGTCGTTCTTGAGCTCGACGTCCGCTCGCGCCGTGCTCGCGACGAGCAGCGCACACCCGATGATCAGCGACCGCACCACGGCGCGTTCCTAACACGGCACGCACGTTGCTGTGCGCTCCTGCATGCTCGTTCGATTCGATCGTGGAACCCTCGTCCTCGAACCCCAGCACGCCGGCGAGGATCCGTCGCGAATTCCAGGAGCTAGGTGGGATGCGGCGACCCACGGCTGGCGTGTTCCCGCCGACCAGCGGCTGTCCGTCCTCGGCCGGTTGTCGGACGACGGCGTCCGCATCTCGGACGAATCGGACAAGCCCGCCAGCGCGCGACTGTCCGGAACGTGGTCGTTGCCCGAGCTGCGGCCGTACCAGCGCGAGGCGCTCGCGCGCTGGCTGTCGGCCGGCGCGCGCGGCGTCGTCGCGCTGCCGACCGGCTCGGGCAAGACGCTCGTCGCGCTCGCCGCGATCGCGGCGCTCGGAGTCCCCGCGCTCGTGCTCGTGCCCACGCGCGTGCTGCTCGATCAGTGGGTGCGCGCGCTCTCGGCCGCGTGGACGGGGCCGATCGGGCAGCTCGGGGACGGCGAGCACGTCGTCGAAGCGATCACGGTGTCCACGTACGTGTCGGCGGCGGCGTGGATGCCGGTGCTCGGCGATCGGTTCGGGCTCGTCGTGGTCGACGAGGCGCACCACGTCGGCGAGACCTGCCCGGCCGAGGTGTTCGAGATGCTCGTCGCCCGCGCGCGGCTCGGGCTCACCGCCACGCCCCCGGACTCCTCGTCCGGGCCGGCGCTCGCGCGTCACGTCGGGCCGGTGGTCCACGCGCTCGGGGTGCGGGACCTCGACGCCGACGCGCTCGCGCCGTTCGAGCACGAGGTGATCGTCATCGAGCTGACGCGCGACGAACGCCTGCGCTAC
>JAEUJX010000592.1 GCA_016794545.1 Myxococcales bacterium | reverse complement strand
TCACGCGCGCCGATGGCTCGGCGATCGAGTTCTTCGACGCGGGCGAGATCGGAGAGGACGGGCGGATCACCACGATCCTGGTGTTCGCCGGTCCGCTACCTGACGCCTGACGGGAGAGCTTCTCGCAGCGGAGCGCACCGTGCGCGGCCGCCTCACGGTCCCGACGAGCTTTCGCGGATCGCCGACGGTACGGAGCTTGCTGCTGGTCGGGGCATGCTCACGAAGGTTGCATTCGCGCTGGCGCTCGTGCTCGGCGCTGCCCAGGCGATCGCCGAGGGCGAGGAACCCGAGCTCGCGCCGGCGGCCGAGCCCGAGCCCACCCCGACGACGGACCCAGAGCCCAGCACCAGCAGCGAGACCACCGGCGCGTGCGGGAACGGCGTGGTCGATCCGGGCGAGATCTGCGACGACGGCAACACCTACTCGGGCGATGGCTGCTCCGCGACGTGCTCGATCGACGGCTACGCGCCGCACGGCCCGGCGTGCGGCGACGGCACGATCGACGACGGCGAAGAGTGCGACGACGGCAACGCCCAGAGCGGCGATGGCTGCACCTCGGCGTGCGACTACGAGGCGTAGCGGTAATTAGGTCCGACCTAATTTCTGCGCAAATCGTGCAACCGCGCGTGACGAGCTGCTCGTCAACCTCAAGTCGCACCAGGACCGCGTGATGATGCTGCGCGACGCGATCATCCAGTGCGGCGGGGCGGACTCGAGCGGCCCGTGGGGCACGCTCGCGAAGGTCGTCGAGGGCGGCGCCATGGTGCTCGGCGAGAAGGCCGCGGTGGCCGCGCTCGAGGAAGGCGAGGACCACGGGCTCGCGGACTACAAGCGCGGGCTCGACGATCTCGACGCGCAGTCGCGGGTGCTCGTGAGCGCGACGCTCATCCCGGCGCAGCAGCAGACGCACGACCGCCTGAGCGCGCTGAAGAAGCGCATCTAAGGGTTGTCCCACAACTCGTTTAGACCCTCGTGCGAGGGTTCTTGAACTGACAACCGAAGAACAAGGGCGGCAAGGCGCCCTGTCGAGTAAACCGCAATCTCCGACGGTGGGATCATTCCCATTCCCTCGGTGGCGCACATCACCGACCGCAGGTGGTGGCTCGGCGAACGTCGGAATGGCCCCGACGCCAACCCCGAATGAGACTGGCTTGCCAGACCACGTCGGACCGGCTCGACGGCGAACCGACATGTTCCACGAATTGTGGGACAACCCTTAGCAGTCGCCGGGGCACTGCTCGCCCTGATCGCAGCGGAGATCGCCGCACAGGGTCGGGCAGTGACAGTCCTGCGGGCACAGCTCGCACGACTCGAGGGCGCTGTTGCACACACCGTCGCCGCAGCGAGGCAGCGATGCATCGCAGGGCGCGCCCGGAGGGCAGAACGGTGCGCACAGCGCCCAGCAGTCCGGATCGGCGCAGCCGCGGAGTCCGTCGCCGTCGTTGTCGAGCGCTGGCGAGCAGGTGTCGCGCACGGGATTGTCGTAGCGGAACGCCCAGGCGCGGACCGGAGAGCTGTCCTCGAGGTAGATCACCGCGCGCCGGATCGGGTCGTGGAAGATCGCCGCCGGCGGAGCGGTCGGCTTCGGGCCGCCGAACGGCAGCGGCGTCCACTCCTGCGCGCGGTACTCGAACACGCCGCTCTCGCCCAGGGCGAGCACGGCTCGCCGGCTCGCATCGTAGGTCATCGCCAGCGCGCCGGCCTGGATCGACGAGGGCGACACGGACCACGACGAGCCGTCCCACTCCGCCGTGCTGGTCCGGCCGTTCGCGACGGTGCGCATGCGAAGGGGGTCGTAGGCGAGCGAGAGCTCGGACGCCGCCGGCGCGCTCTGGCCCGTTCGCGCCCACTGCGCGTCGCGGAAGGTCCAGGTCTCTCCGCCGCCCGCGAGCACGAGACCCTGGCGATCCGCGGCCATCACACTCGCGGCGAGGCCCGGCGCACCGCTCGCCGCGATCGGCTGCCAGCTGCCGGACCACGCCCACGTGTCGGTGGCCGCGGCGCCCCCCGTCAACACCAGGCGATCGCGCAGCGCGGCGAGCGCGGGCCGCGTGCGCGGTCCCGGTCCGGCCTCGGCGACCTCTTCGAGCGCACCGGTCCAGCGCCAGGTCTTCGCGCCGACGACGAGGCCGGCGCCGCGCGCGGCATCCCACGCCGCCGTCGCACCGCCGAGCGTGCTCACCGGCGGCGGTGGCTCGTGGCGGCGCCACGCGCCGTCGAACGTGAACGTCTCGTCGCTCGTCACGCCGTCGTCGCGGACGCCGCCGAAGACGACGAGCTCGTGCCTCCGCAGGTCATACGTGACCGCGGCACCGCGGCGCGGGGACGGCGCGTTCGGCGCATCGATGGTGGACCAGGCCGTGCCGTTCCACGCCGTCAGCTTCGCGCCGTCGTAGAACAGCGCGCGCCCGAGCACCGGATCGAACACACCCGTCGCGCCGAGCGTGGGCGCGCCGCTCGAGGGCAGCGCCGTCCAGCCGTTCGCGCCGAAGACCCAGGCATCGTCGACCGCGGCCGAGCCGGGATCGTCGGTCCGCCCCGAGAACACGATCAGCTCTCCGCGCACCGGATCCTCGACGATCGCGTGGTCGATCAGCGCGCGCGGAGGTCGCGGAAACAGCTGCCGCCACTCGTCGGGGATCGCGCCGAAGGTGGCGAGCGCGTACACGAGCGAGACACCGCCGAAGCTCTCGCCGACGCCCCCGACGAGGACGACCGTGTCGCGCGCTCCGGACCATGCGACGGCGTGCCCGGTCCCGGGCGACACGTCGTCGTTCCCCATGTCGCGCCCGAGCCACGACGTGCCGTCGTACTGCCAGGTGCTGATCCAGTGCCCGGGTTCGCCGCCGACGAGCAGCATCGAGCCCAGCCGCGGATCGAACACCATCTTCGCGCCCTGTCGAGGCGGGCCCGTGAACAGCAGCGGGATGTGGTTCCAGTGCGCGCCGTCCCACTCCCAGGTGTCGCCGTGGACCTCGCCCGCGGCGCCCAGTCCGCCGTACATGACGGCCACGCCGCGCGCCGGGTCGTAGGCGATCGCGGCGTTGCTGCGCGGGCTCGGATGCCGCTCGACGAGCCGCCACACGTCGAGCTCGCGCCTGCAGTCGTGCGAGCAGCCGTCGTGGTCGCGCCGGTTGCCGTCGTCGCAGCCCTCGAACGGATCCTTGATCCCGTCCGCGCACACCGGGGCCGAGCAGTCGCTGCGGCAGCCGTCGCCGTTCAGGTGATTGCCGTCGTCGCACTGCTCTCCCGGCTCCACCTCGAGGTTGCCGCAGTCGCTCGCCGTGCACACGCCGCCGGAGCAGACGCCGACGGCGCCGTTCCAGTCACACGGCGTGAGCTCGGCTTCCTCGATGCACGGATCGTCAGGCGGGTCGTCACCGCCGCACGCCGCGAGCAGCGCGAGGAGGATGGCGAGGCGGCTCACGCCGGCATCGTAGCTCAGGGCCGGTGCGGGTCGGTCAGGTCTTCGCGCGACGCGGGCGCATTCGTGCGCGCGGCACCGACGGCGACCATGATCCATGTCACGACGAGGATGCACAGCCCGAGCGCGACGTTGTGCAGCGACTCGCCGACGCCGACCAGGGCGTGGTGCGGCGCCTCGGCGGCGGGCACGTCCGCGGCGGAGAGGAACGAGCGCATCGTGCCGACGATGAACCCGAGCACGCTCGTGAGCGCCACGAGGATCGAGAGCGTCTTCACGAGCTCGTAGCGCCGGCGATCCGGATCGCGCGCGTACGAGAACGCGGTGAACATGACGACGAGACCGACGATGGTGGTCGGGTACATGCCCCAGCCGCCGAGACGAAATGCTTCTCCCATGATTGCCTCCCGAGTGGACCCGAGACATCGAGCGTGGCACGGAGTTGCAGCGGCACGTGCGCGATGTCGCCGGGACGTCCCGGGGGTGTCCCGATGACGTTTACGGCTCCGCGCCGCTCGGCGAATATCCTGCGCTATGAGCCTGACCCGCTGGATCCCCGAGCCGCTCCTGACCATCGGTCCCTGGGACCTCGCCTACTGGCAGTGGATCGCGATCGCGGTCCTCATCGTGCTTGCCCTGATCATCGGCAAGGTCGCGGTGTGGTGCTTCTCGTGGATCGTGAAGCGGATCGTCGACAAGACGACGACCACGCTCGACGACGAGCTGATCACGCGGTTGCGCCGTCCGCTCCGGCTCCTCGGCACGATCGCCGTGTTTCGGCTCGCGATGCCGCTGCTCGAGCTCCCCGAGCATCGCGCCGGGACCATCACCAATGCGCTGCTCGCCGCGCTCGCGTTCGGCATCGTGTGGGGGCTGCTGCGCACCATCGACGTGGTCGTCGCGCACGCCGCGCGCGCGCCGTGGGTGATGTCGCGGCCGAGCTCGCGGTCGTTGCTCTCGATCGTCGGGCGGATCCTCAAGGTCGTGGTCGTGGTGATCGCGGCGGTCAGCTTCCTGGGCGCGATCGGGTTGCCGATCGGCAGCCTGCTCGCCGGCCTCGGCATCGGCGGCATCGCCATCGCGTTCGGCGCACAGAAGACGGTGGAGAACCTGTTCGGCGCTTTCTCGCTCGGTGTCGATCAGCCGCTGCGCGAGGGTGACTTCGTGAAGCTCGAGGCCGACACGATGGGCACCGTCGAGGCGATCGGCCTGCGCTCGACGCGCGTGCGCACGCTCGACCGCACGGTCGTGTCGCTGCCCAACGGCAAGCTCGCCGACATGCGGATCGAGACGTTCGCGGTGCGCGATCGCTTCCGGTTCTCGACGGTCGTGAACCTGGTGTACGGCACGACCGCGACGCAGCTGCGCCAGATCCTCGAGGGGTTCGAGCGCACGCTCGTCCAGCACCCGCAGTTCGTTCCGGTCGCCAGCGGAGGCGAGCTCACGGTGAGGTTCATGGCGTTCGGTCAGTCCTCGCTCGACCTCGAGGTGATCTGCCACTTCGGGACGTCCGACATCAACGTGTTCCGCGGGATCCGCCAGGAGGTGCTGCTGGCGTTCATGGAGATCGTCGAGCAAGCCGGGAGCGAGTTCGCGTTCCCGACGCGGACGATCCACGTCGCGAGCCTGCCTGCGGCTACCCGCGCCGCCTGACGAAGTCGTCGATCAGCTCGCGCGCGATCGACAGGCGCGGCGGCACGATCGGGAGCGCATCGGGCGCGAACCACTGCGCGTCGAGGAGCTCCGTCGGCTCGGGGACGAGCTCGCCCGCGGCCCAGTGGGCCGTGAACCCGATCATCAGCGAGCCGGTGAACGGCCACGGCTGGCTCCCGAAGTAGCGGACGTCGCCGACCTCGATGCCGGCCTCCTCCTGGATCTCCCGCGCGACGCACTGCTCGAGCGTCTCGCCGACCTCCACGAAGCCGGCGAGCGTCGAGTAGAACGGCATCTTCGTGCGCGCGTTGCGCGCGAGCAGGCACCGGCCGTCGCGCTCCACGAGCACGATCACGGCCGGCGAGAGCCGCGGATAGGCGCCGTGCCCGCACGACGTGCACGCGCGCAGCCGCTCGACCGCGGAGCGCTCGGTCGGCGCGCCGCACCGGCCGCAGTGGCGATGATCGGCGTCCCAGGCGGTGAGGCCGAGCGCGCGTCCGGCCACGCCGAACTCCTCCTCGGGCAGCGCGCCATAGAGCTGTCGCAGCGGCATCGGCTCGGTGCCCTCGGGCCGGCGCTCGCGCGTGGCGAAGCAGGCCACGCCATCGAGCTCACCCAGGAAGAGGTCGAGCATCGGGTCGATCTCGGCCACGGGGACGGCGACCGGATCCTTCCCCACGCACAGCGCCTGGCCCTCGAACGCGAACAGCTTTCCGCGCACCTGCGACGTCGTCACGCCGGGAACGAACACCACGCCTGGGCCTTACCACCCGGCCAGAGCGGTAGCCATGGATGACGGACCGCATCGGTTTTGCCCCCCAAGGCCTCGATCTCGCGTGTGGTCCGACCGGCACGCTACGTGCTCACGGGCGGGGGCATGAAGAGGCTCGCCATCCTGTGTCTGCTCGCCGTCGGGTGTTCGGAATCCGACACCATGGATATCGACGAGGAGTGGGGCATGGAAGGCCCGCTCGAGCCCACGCCGCCGCCCGGCAAGGAGGACTCCGAGTTCCGCAAGGGCCTCCTGGTCAACACGGACACCACGCGCACGCAGGTGTGGACCGCGAAGAACAAGTGGGAGGACCGGGACACCACCGCCGCGAAGGCCGCGGGGCTCGCGTGGCCCGAGAACAGCGGTCTCAACTGGGACGAGAAGTACGGCAAGTGGGTCGAGTCGCTCGAGTGGATCCCGGCCGAGAACGGCTACTCCACGACCGTGCGGCTGACCACGCCGTGGGCCGGCAAGACGCTGCCGTCGCCCAGCCTCGAGTGCGCGGAGATGTCGCTGTTCCTCCGCATCACGTTCGCGGCCTGGTACGAGCTGCCGCTGTTCTGGGAGACCGTCGACAGCTCCGGCAAGCGCGTGTACATCGGCCACAACGGCGTGCGCACGTCGGCCGGCCGCTACGCGGCGTCGCCCGAGTTCGCGATCAAGTACAAGGACCACACGAAGACGCCGGGCTGGGAGACCACCTGGCCGAAGGACACCACGCTGCGCGGCAAGCACGTCGCCGGCGGCGACGACAGCCAGCCCGCGATCGGCGCGACCGCGTTCGGCGCGTACCTCGACGAGATCCACCTGAACAAGCGTGCCGGCTACTTCACGGTGCTCGCGCTCGACTACCTCGGCTCGGTCAACCTCGCCGACAGCGCGAACACCTACAACATCAAGCCCGATGACGTCTCGCCCGGCGACATGCTGCTCGAGCGCTGGCAGCGCAGCGGCATCGGCCACACGCTGGTCGTCAAGGAGGTCCGCGAGCTCACCGGCGGCAGCAAGGACGTCACCATGATCTCCGGCTCGATGCCGCGCCGCCAGGGCGTGCGCGAGAGCGGCGTCGCGTCGAAGAGCTACTTCACGAGCGACTACGCCGGCGGCCCGGGCATGAACTCGGACGGGCAGCAGTACGCGAAGCTCGGCGGCGGGGCGAAGCGCTTCCGCGTCGCGAAGAACATCAACGGCTACTGGACGAACACCTGGATGTCGGGCGACGAGGCGAGCTGGATCAACTCGACGGACTACGCGGCGATCGCCGCGCGGCCCGCGCGGTTCGAGCAGATCCTCGGCCAGGTCTCGCCGGCGCAGCAGAAGGCAGAGCTGCTCCAGCAGATCGCCGACGCGCGGCACCACCTCTCGCAGTACCCCGCGTCGTGCAGCGCGCGCGAGCGCCGCGAGTCCGCCTTCGAGAAGCTCTATCAGGTGTCGCAGAGCGCGTTCGGCCAGTCGCCGGCGCAGGTCGACGCGCAGTACCGCGAGATGGCGGACTACGTGCTCGGCGAGCTCGAGTACACGAAGAGCAAGACCTGCTGCTGGAACTCGTCGACGTCGGGCATGTACGACATCATCATGAAGCAGGCGCAGGCCGAGCAGGCCGCGGCCGACGCGCAGGGCGTGTGCGTCGCGCCGACGGTGTTCGCCTCGCGCGCCGACGGCTACGCGAAGTGGCAGCAGTACGCGACCAGCCTCGGCCGCGGCGCCGAGTGGAAGGCATGGTCCGAGGACGAGGCGTGCCCGCAGCGCAACGTCGCGGCGGACACCGTCGTCGGTGGCGAGGCCACGCCGTTCTGCGAGCTCGACGAGGGCGGCGGCAGCACGCCGGCGTGCACCGACGCGCAGGAGCCGAACGACAGCCGCACCACCGCGCGCTCCGCGAGCGGCACGCTGACGAACCTGCAGGTCTGCGCCGCCGACGAGGACTGGTTCAAGATCGCGAATGGCGGCACGGTCCGCATCGAGTTCACGCACGCGAGCGGTGACCTCGACCTCGCGGCGTACGACTCCGCGGGCACGCGGACCGCGGTCAGCGAGAGCACCGGGAACAGCGAGTCGGTCACCGTGCCGGCCGGCGGCACCGTCCGCGTGTACGGCTACAACGGCGCGAAGAACGCGTACAAGCTCGTCGCGCCCTGATCAGTCCGCCGCATCGAGCGGCTTCACCGAGCGCCACACGGAGACGTAGGGCGCGATCTCGAGCTGTCCGCGCGCAGTGTGCGTCCGTGACATGGGATGCTCGCCGCGTGAACGATGACGTCGTCCTCGAGCGCGTGACGCTGCCCGATGGCAAGGAGATGGTGCTCACCCGCTGGGACACGCACGTCGCGATCTCGGTCGGCGGTCGGCCGCTGATGTCGACGCACGAACACGGCTCCGAGGACGAGCTCGGCCGCGTCGTCGCCGCCCGGCTCGCCGGCGTCCGCGCTCCCCGCATGTTGATCGGCGGGCTCGGCCTCGGGTACACGCTGCGCGCGGCGCTCGACGCGCTGCCGGCCGACGCGGAGGTCGTGGTCGCCGAGCTGGTGCCCGCCGTCGTGCGCTGGAACGAGGGCGAGCACGGCGCGTACAGCGGGCGTCCGCTCCGCGATCGCCGGGTCGAGCTGATCGTGGGCGATGTCGCGGCGGTGATCGGAGGACGCCGGCGGTTCGACGCGATCCTGCTCGACGTCGACAACGGGCCCGACGCGCTGGTGCACGCCGGCAATGCGGGGCTGTACAGGCGCGCCGGCCTCGAGCGCGCGAAGGCCGCGCTGCGGGCCGGCGGCGTGCTCGCGGTGTGGTCGGCGTTTCCGTCGAAGACGTTCACGCGGTGGCTGACCGACACCGGGTTCTCCGTCGAGCAGGTCCGCGCGACGCCGACCACGCCCGGCGGTCCGCGCTACTACATCTGGCTCGCGACTACTCCCCGTCCGCGGCGGCCGGCGACACCTCGAACGTCCGCAGCTTCCGCCAGCCGGCCGAAGGCGACCAGCGGAGGAGGTCCCCGCCGTTCATCACGAGCGCGCGGCCCGACGCGTCGACGGCGTCGAGATGATCGAACGGGAACGCGCGGTAGACCTGGCGCACGCCGGCCGGGCACAGCTCGATGAGGCTGCCGCGGTAGAGCGACAGGGCGCGCGCGCCCTCGCGCGGAGCGAGCATCGCGGCCTCCATCAGCGCGCGACGTGCCGGGTCACGATTCCTGCAGCGCCCGGCCGCGTCGTCGATGACGCGGCACGTCTGTGCCCACGTCCAGACGGCGTCGACGTCGTTCGCCGGCTCGAGCATCGGCTCGTCGGTGTCGTTGTAGTAGTTGTGGAACACGTCGTGCGAGACCCGGTGCTTGGTGTCGAAGCGGTACGTGTCGTAGTCGTCGACGCCGCACATGTCGACGTAGTGGCTGACCTGATAGAGCGCGCCGCGGAACGCATAGAGATCGGCGTTGTCGCGCGCCTCCCAGAGGACGTCCTTGTTCGTCACGTCCTTCCACGTCCGGCCGCGGTCGCTGCTCGTCCGGATCCGATCGTCGATGAAGGCGACGACCTCGGAGCCGAGCGCGCCGATCGTGATGGAGCACCGCGCGTCCTCCGCGCACTCGGAGAGGAACGGCCGCCACGCGACCTTGCCGCCTCGCGCGCGCACGCCGATCGTCAGGCCCTCGCGGGCGTACACGGTGCCGTCGGGGGCGACCGCGATCGTCTCGACGTCGTGACCCGCGAAGGCGCGCGACCACGCGCGGCCGTCGTCCTCGCTGACCCACACGTCCCGCCCGGCCTGCACCGCGAGCACGGGCGCGGAGGACGCGGACTTCACGGTGGCCCGGGGATCGTTGCGTTCGAGCGCCCTCGGTGCGACCGGCTTTCCGATCGGCTCGTCGACCGAGGGCAGGGTGGGGCAGCCGATGGTGTCGGCGACCAGCGGCGGCGTGATGGGCGACTGGACGATGGTCTCCATCGAGACCACGATCGGCGGCGGAGCCGTCACCGTGATGTGCGGCGGTGCAGCCGGTGTAGGTGCCGGCGCCAACGGAGGCGTGTCGCGCGGTCGGGCGGCGAAGGCGATCGCGACCGCGGTCGCGCCGACCAGGCAGGACAGCGCCATGCGGCCGGCGGTTGCAACGGTCGTCGGGGGCGGGGGATCGACCTGCCGTTCGAGCGTCATCGGGCGCTGAACGCGCGAGCGTCGGGGCGAATTGCCCCGGAGATCCGGAATCCGGAAAAAAGCCGGGCACGTCGAATCCGCAGGCACCCGCGGGCGTCACATGTCACGTGATACGTTCCAACCGGGTGGGGACATGAACGCACTCCTGCATCTGACGCACGATTGCAACTTGCGCTGCCCCTACTGCTTCACGGGCAAGAAGTTCGATCGCGAGATGTCGATCGAGACGGCGAAGCGCTCCGCCGAGTTCGTCGTCGACTACGCGAAGGAGCACGGGCAGCGCGCCGTGTTCTCGTTCTTCGGCGGCGAGCCGATGATGGCGTGGCCGGTGATGAAGGAGCTCGTGCTGTACGCCGAGCAGGTCGCGAAGGCGGCCGGCGTCACCGCGCTGTTCCGCATGAACACGAACGGGATGCTGATCAAGGACGAGCACCTCAGGTTCTTCGAGGAGCACGACCTGATCTTCATCCTGTCGATCGACGGCCACGAGGAGATGCACGACAGCGAGCGCGTCACCGAGGGCGGCGTCGGCTCGCACCACGTGCTCGCGCAGAAGCTGCCGAAGTTCCTCGAGCACAACCCGGGCCTCATGGCGTCGGTCGTGATCACGCCGCACAACGTCCACCACGCGGCGAAGGGCATCGCGTGGCTGTGGGACCAGGGCTTCCTGTTCCAGATCATCAAGCCCGACGTCACGCAGGCCTGGACCCGCGCGGCGATCGAGGAGCTCGACCGCCAGTACACCGCCGTCGCCGAGGACTACCTCGAGCGCACGCGCGCCGGCAAGGAGCTGTACCTGAACCTGCTCGACGACAAGTGGATCAACCACGCGAAGGGCGCGGAGGGGCTGTCGATCCGCTGCGACGTCGGCAGCTCGCAGATCTCGATCTCGCCGGCCGGCAACCTCTACCCGTGCGTCCGCTGGGTGAAGGAGGACGAGGAGGGCGTGCCGAACCTCGGCAACGTCTTCGACGGCTTCAACCCCCAGCGCCTGGCCGAGATCCGCGCCGCGTCGGGCGCGCCGAAGCAGCCGTGCGGCGACTGCTCGTACAACGACGGCACGTGCGCGAACGAGTGCGCGTGCGAGCACTACTCGGCGACGGGCCGGATCGACACGCCGGCGCCCGCGCTGTGCGAGCACGAGCAGGTGATCGTCCCGATCGCGACGCGCATCGGCAACACGCTGTGGCGCGAGCGGAACCCCGTGTTCATGCAGAAGCTGTATCCCCAACTTCCGAAGCTCGTGCAGCTAGGCACGAAGCGGAACGACCAGACCAAGGACGGAGCGGACCACCCATGAAGAAGAAGCTGCCGGTACTTTCCAAGCCCACGCCTGCCTCTGCCCAGCGCGAGCTCGCCGTCACGCCGGTCGCGCGTGGAGCGAAGCCGGAGTTCCCGACCCGCAAGGGGATGGCCAAGCAGGTCGGCCTGATCGGCGGAGCGCTGATCGCCACCGGCGGTGTCGCGAGCGCCGACATGGCGAAGCCGGCGCCGCCGCCGCCGCAGGCGCAGAAGCAGATGCCGCCGGCCGACAAGGCTCCGAACGCGCCCGCCGCGGAGCTGACCGAGGGCTCGATCGACGGGCAGCCGCTCGCGAAGAAGGCGCCGGCCTTCAAGATCTACCGCGACGGCGGTGGCATCGGTCCCGCCGAGGACATGTGGAACATGGAAGAGGTCGAGGCCTTCATCAACTGGACGATGGCCAAGGAGGGCAAGCTCAACCTCAAGACCAACTACGCGTTCGAGTACGAGGGCCAGAAGCTCCAGCTCGACGCGTACGATCCCGACAAGAACGTCGGCTACGAGTACGTCGACAAGCTCGACTGGGACGGCCGCGAGCAGTTCTCCAAGGAGGTTCGCGGCAAGCTCGACAAGTGGATGAAGGCGAAGAAGGCCGCCATCCTGTTCATCGAGATCAAGAAGAACCCGGACACGGCGACCCTCAAGGGCAAGGTCCTCAAGTTCCTCCAGGCCGTGAAGAAAGCGCCGCCGGCCGCCGGCAAGCTGCAGTAAAGCGCCCGGTTCGCGCGTACTACATGTCGTGACCCGCCTGCTCGCCGCCGCGCTCGTTGTCGCGTACGCGGTTGGCTGCGGCGGGAAGCGAGACGAAAGCCCGCCTCACCGGCGGGCTTTCTATTTCTGGCGCACCACCCTCGCGCTGACGCACGCCGAGCAGAAGGCGGTCAACGACCTCGGGGTGCAGCGCATCTACGTGCGCGCGTTCGACGTCGCGTGGAACGATGACGAGAAGGCCCCGAAGCCGATCGGCGTCGTGCGGGGCACGGCCCCCGCGGGGGTGGAGATCGTGCCGGTCGTCTACATCAAGAACGACGTGCTGACGCACATCACGGCCGAACAGGCGCCGGCGGTCGCGCACGCGATCTGGCTCCAGGTCGCGGCCGTGGAGGCGGCGCTCGGCATCACGGCGCCGGAGGTGCAGCTCGACTGCGACTGGACCGATCGCACGCGCGACCGGTTCTTCGCGCTGGCGCGCGCGGTGAAGGCCGAGTCGAAGCGGACGGTGACCTCGACGATCCGACTCCACCAGATCAAGTACCGCGAGCGGACCGGCGTGCCGCCCGTCGAGCGCGGCACGCTGATGTTCTACAACATGGGCCGGTTCTCGGCCGATCCCGACGAGCGGATGATCTTCGACGCCGACAGCGCGGCGAAGTACCTCGCGCGGATCGACGACTACCCGCTGCCGCTCGATGTCGCGCTGCCGATCTGGTCGTGGACCGTGCACCTGCGCGACGAACGTGTCATCGGCCTGATGCAGAGCACGGATCCCGCGGAGCTACCGGCGCTCGACTTTCTCGCGGCGGATGCCGCGCAGCCCGGGCGGTTCGTCGCGACGCGTTCGACCTTCCTCCACGGGACGTGGCTGCGCGCGGGCGACGTCCTGAAGGTCGAGGTCACCGGGCCCGCGGAGACCCGGGCCGCCGCCGACCTGCTCGCGCCTCATCTCGCGCCCGGCGAGCGCACCGTCACGCTGTTCGATCTCTCGGAAAGGAACCTCACGCGTCATGGCACGGACGATCTGGACCAGGTGTTTCGCGCTCTGCGCTAGTGCCGCGGTGCTCGCGGCGGCGGTGTGGCTCGTGCGCGGCAAGCCCGTCGAGGCCTGCGGCGGCTGGGATCCGTCGATCGAGGAGATGACGACGTTCGATCCGGGCGTGCTCGGCGACGACGTCTGGGGCGGCCTCGCGTACGACCCGTTCACCGAGGGTTACGGCGGCGAGTGCACCGACTGCGCGACCAAGGCCATGCTGGCCGACTGGACCGCGCACCTTCAGGACGTGAAGACCGAGGACTGGGAGAAGGTGCTGCTGAAGGCGTCGCTCGCCGACATCCTCGCGATCGAGAGGCGCCTCCAGGGCAAGGCGAAGGACGCGCCGAAGGGCTTCGAGCAGAGCACGCTGTGGACCGCCGTGGATCGGCCGCGGGTATCTGCTGCCGTGGAGCTGGTCGAGCTGCTGAAGCGGATGGAGCCGCAGGTCACGTTCGACATGTACGACGGCAAGCCGCGACCCGCACCGGGCCAGTCACTCACCCGGGAGCTCGCGGCCGCGCAGCGCGGCCTGCGCGCGGCGAAGGACCCGTTCATGAAGCAGCGCTACGCGTTCGCGGTGGTGCGCGCGCTGTTCTACCGGCAGGAGCGGGCGCCCCTCATCGCGTTCCACGACCAGAACGCGGCTGCACTCGCCGGTCCCTCGGAGGACCTGAAGTGGCGCGCGCGGCACTACCTCGCGGGCGCGCTGCGCAAGGAGGGCAAGCTCGATCGATCGAGTCTCGAGCTCGCGCGCATCCACGGCGCGTACATGCCGCTGTCGGGAGCAGCCGTGCACGACTTCGACTTCGCCGAGGAGGCGGACTGGAAGTCGGCGCTGGCGCTCGCCAAGGATCCGAAGGACAAGGCGGCGCTGTGGCGCATGGTCGGGATCAAGCACGACGCGCTCGTCGCGGCGCAGGAGATCGTGAAGCTCGATCCGAAGTCGCCGATGGTGCCGCTCCTGCTGGTGCGCGAGCTCTCCAGGGTCGAGTCGCAGGTCGCGCGGACGTTCTCGGCGGCGCCCGACAAGGCGGAGCTCGCGGCGCAGAAGAAGGGCTATGCGAACATCGAGGCGCTGGCGTCCAAGCTCGCGGCCACGCCGGGCCAGCCGAAGGCGTACCTCTACGAGCTGATCATCGGGCACATCGCGGCCGTGCGCGGCGACCTGCCGGGCACGCGTCTTCACATGGCGAAGGCC
>JAEUJX010000579.1 GCA_016794545.1 Myxococcales bacterium | reverse complement strand
CACGAAGATGGTCCCGTTCATCTACTTCCAGTTCTGAGCGAGCTCAGCCGCCGAGCACGTCCGGCCGCTCGGGCGCGATCCAGCCGGCGAGCGTGGCGGAGAGGCCGGCGACCAGCTCGGGCGCGCGCTGGGCGACGGCGGCGAACGTGTCGCGGTGGATCTCGAGGACCTCGGCGGGCCCCGGGGCGGTGACCGTGGCCGCGCGGCGGGCGCGCGTCAGCACCGCGACCTCGCCGACGACGCTGCCGACGGCGATCGTGCGCGGTGGGGCGCCGGGGCGCACGGCCTCGAGGACGCCGGCGATCACGACGAACATGCTCTCGCCGTCGGTGCCGGCCTCGAACACGGTGCCGCTCACCGTCCGGCGCGTGGCCTGCGTCGCGAGCACCGCGAGCGCGGGCCCGGCGAGCGAGGCGAACAGCGCGGGCTTACGGAGTGCGAGCAGCGTGGGCTCGAGCTCGGCGAGCTGGCCGGTGCACAGCTTCGCGAGCCACAGGTCGACGGGGCCGAGGACGACGGCGCTGCCCGGGGTGGGGACCGGCGGGCGGAGCCAGCGCTCGATCACGGCGAGGATCTCCGAGCGCCCGGCCTGGACCTCCTGCACGACGTCGAGCGCGCGGCGGCGATCGGCCTCGCGGCCGCCGACCAGGTGACGAGCGGCGGCGGCGAGCGCGGCGGGATCGCGGCCCGCGGCGGCGGCCTCGACGGCGGCGGCCCACAGCACGCGCGCGACGCAGCGACGCGTCGCGATGTCGAGCTCCTGCTTCGCGCACGCGGACCAGTCGGCGGAGGCATCGCGGGCATCGAGGTGAAGGACGAGCGCCTGGAGGGAGACCCGGTTCGCGGCCGCGACCGGACCGGCGGGGAGCTCGCCGCCGCCGCGGGCGATCGCGAGCGCGGTGCGGAGCGCGGCGTGCGCGACCTCGGGGTCGTTGCCCCCGAGCAGGGCGCCGACCAGCGCGGAGCCCTCGGGTGCGCCGGAGAGGGCGCGGGCGATCGCGATCTTCGCGAGCGGCGACATCTCGGGGATCCACGCGGTGAGGTGCTTCGCACCTCCGGGATCGAGCGCGACGATCGCGGCGGTGGCGGCGGGCTCGCCGGCCTCGAGCGCGGCCATGAGGATCGGCAGCGTGGCGTCGGGGCCGACGCGCGCGATCACGGAGAGCGCTCCGGCGTGGCGCGGCGGGTCGTCGGACGACGCCGCGGTGGACAGCAGGTCGGAGAGCACCTCGTCGGGAAGCTCGGTGCGGCGCCGCCGGATCAGCGCGACCGCCCACTCGGGGTCGCGCTCGCACAGCCGCGCGACCTCGCCCGCGACGTCTCCGCCCTTCAGCGTGATCTCCGCGGAGCGCACGGCCTCGGCGACCTCGCGCGACAGGTCGGCGCGCGAGCGGCCGCGCTCGAGGAGGCTGTCGTCTCCGGCGATCGCGAGCGCCTCGAGGCCGGCCGCGAGGGCGCGGTCGTCGTCCTCGATCTCGACGGCCGCGCGCAGCTCGCCCTTGAGCTCGGGCGCGGGCGAACGCGCGAGCTGATCGAACAGCGCCGTGCGCACGGCCGGCTCGTCGTGGCGCAGGTGGTCGGCGAGGTCGCTGGCCCTGACCTTCGCGCGGGCGAGCGCGGCGCGGGCGAGCGCGGCCTCCCGGGCGTCCTCGCCGCCGGCGACATGGCTCCACTTCTCGAGCGTGTCGAGATCGATGGTGTGAAGATCCTCGGCCCGGTGCGCGCGGATCCCGAGCGGCGCGGCGAGCGCGGCCTGGAACCGGCGCGCTCCGATCTGCGCGGCGATGGCCCACAGCACGGCCACGCCGACGGCGGCAGCCGCGAGCCGCGTGGGATGGGCGACCGCGGCGGGACCGATCTGGAGCAAGACGAATGCGGCGATCGCGGAGCCGAGCGGGAACAGCCCGCCGCGAAGCAGGACCTTCCAGCGCCCGCGCGGCACCGGCGGGAACGCGGACAGCTCGATCTCCTGCGAGGTGCGCGACGTGGCCGCGCGCAGGACCTGATCGGCGGTGCGCGTGCCGGCGATCGCGATGAACGTCGGCGCCGCCGTGAACACCGCGTACCACGCGATCGCCATGACGGGATGGATCGCCGCGGTCGTCGGGAGCGAGCGCGTCACGAGGATGCGCGGCACCGCGGAGACCTGGAGCAGGAACAGAACGCCGTTCGTCGCGCCGTAGAACAGCGCGATCGCGGCCGCGAGCGTGTCTCCGCTGTAGCGCTGCTTGAGCTGCCCCATGAACTGGAGATCGATCACGGTCGCGATCACGCCCTCGAGCAGCGCGACGACGATCATCACGGCGAGCAGGCGGCGTTGCAGCGGGCCCAGCGCGTCGCTCGTGCCGGCGGGGGCGGCCGCGCCCGGTGATCCGCCGCTCGCCAGGGCCTTCTCCTGCACGACGCACAGGCCGAGCACGACGGCGGTGACGGCGGCGCCGACGTAGGCGAGCGACGGCAGCCCGGTGCGGAAGACCAGCGCACCGGCGCCGAGGCCGGCGACCACGCCGCCGAGCGTGACCGCGGCACCCGCGCGCGGCAGCATGCGGCGCGCATCGCGCCCGGCGACGGAGAGCGCGACGCGGTTCCACAGCGCGAGGCCGGCGACCTGCGAGGTCGCCGACAGTGCGACGACGAGCACGACGGGCGAGGCGCCCGCATCGAGCAGGGCGGGGCCCGCGGCGGACGAGATCAGGAGCGCGACGAGCAGCACCAGATCGAGGACCCGGGTGCCGACGCGCCGCGAGACCACGTCGTAGCCGAGCGTCGCCACCGCGAAGCCACCGGCGTTCGCGATGAGCAGCCACGGGAGCTTCGACGCGCCGTACGCCTCGAGGAACGCGGCCTCGGCGAACGATCGCATCGTGACCGCGACGAGGTTGCACAGGAGCACCATCGCCGCGCCGAGCACGAACGCGCGGCGGTTCATGTCGTGCCCTCGAGCAAGCGCTTCGCGAGCGCGCCGGAGAGCGCCGAGAGCGCGACCGGATCCTCCTCGAGCACGTCGCGGATGTCGTCGAGGGCCACGCCGATCACCGTGCTCGGCTGCTCGGCGACCGCATCGAGCGCGGGTGTCGCCGGCGCGATCACGCGGATCAGCCCGAGCACCATCCCTGCGGTCGCCGTGCCGCCGTGCCGCCGCGTCGTCGAGATCGAGGCGACCGCGCTCATCGCCGCGCGGGACGCGATGACGAGCGAGCCCGCGACGATGATCCACACGGTGTCGTCGGTGGTGCGCCGCTCGCCGGGCTCGAGGGTGGCGGGACGCGCCCGCTCCGCCAGCCGGATCACGACGGCGGGCGCGAGATCGGCGAACAGCGGACACGCCGCGAGCGCGCGAGCTCGCTCCAGCAGGTCCATCGAAGCTCAGCGCTTCGCGAGGATCTTCTTCTGGTTCGCGACGATCGTCTTCTGGTTCGCGAGCACCTGGTCGAGCTTCTTCTGGTTGCCGGCGATCCGCTCCTGGTTCGCGAGCACCTGGTCGAGCTTCTTCTGGTTGCCGGCGATCTTCGCCTGGTTCGCGATGATCGTCTGCAGCAACTTCTGGTTGCCGGCGATCTTCGCCTGGTTCGCGAGCACCTGCTTCTGGTTCGCGAGGATCTGCTGCAGCGCCTTCTGGTTGCCGGCGATCTTGCCCTGGTTCCCCAGGATGGTCTGCTGGTTCGCCAGCACCTTCGAGAGCTGGCCCTGGTTGCCCTCGATCTTCTTCTGGTTGGCCAGGATCTTCTCCTGGTTCGCGATGATCCGGGCCTGGTTGGCGCGGATCTCGTCCTGGTTCGAGATGATCTGGCCGTGAGACTCGCCGTTGTGCATCGACTCCATGGATCCCTGCCTTTCAGCGCATCCACCTGCGCCGAGCGCGTATCGTTGAACCAGCCCCGGCGCTGTTGCAACTGACCGCTGGCCAAAAGCGGTCATCGTCCTGCAACATCCACGGCCGGGGTCTTGCTCCACCCCGGGTCGACGAATGCGCCGCACCGCCAAGTACCTGTCCGCGACGGCCGCGGCTGCCCTGATCTGGGGAGGCGGCGCCCCGGCCCACGGTCAGCCGGTCCCGGAGGACCCCACCTCCGTCGAGACTCCGGCGCCGGACGGCCTCACCGACGAGGACCTCGCCCGGCTGTCCGAGGGCGAGGCGATCGAGATCTTCGACGAGCGCCCCGACAAGCCGTTCGACCGCGACACCGAGGTGCGCCTCACCGGCGAGCAGCTCGCGGCGCGTGGCGTCACCGACCTCGGCCAGGCGCTGGCGCTCCTCAACGACGTCGCCGTGCGCGATGCGGGACGCGGCGGGTTCAACATCGACGTCCGGGGTGCGCGCAAGGGAGCGGTCAGCGTGCTGATC
>JAEUJX010000527.1 GCA_016794545.1 Myxococcales bacterium | reverse complement strand
AAGGTCGAACGACTCTTCGCCTGGATCTTCCGCTTCAGGCGCTTGGTCACTCGCTACGAAGAGAAGTCCGAGAACTTCCTCGGACTTGTGCAGCTCGCCTGCGCCCAGATCCTCTGGAGGCAGTTATGAGACGCGCTCTAGGTGGGTGTTGCGGCTTCGCGCGCGGCCTCGGCCGTCGTGCTCGCGGGCGCATCGGCGCCGACCGCCTGATCGATTGTCGACAGGCCGGCCTCGCGGACCTTCTGCGCGAGGTCGCGCTGCACGCGCTTCGGCCACGACGGGCCGCCGTAGATGAAGCCGGTGTACGCCTGCACGAGCGTCGCGCCGGCGCGGATCCGGGCCCACGCGTCGTCTGCGGACTCGATGCCGCCGACCGCGATCAGCGTCACGCGCGTGCCGACGCGCGCGCGGAGGCGCTGCAGCACGGCGAGCGAGCGCGCCTTGAGCGGCGCGCCGGAGAGGCCGCCCGCGCCGAGCGCGGCGACGGTGTCGGCGGGCGTGGCGAGGCCGGTGCGCGCGATCGTGGTGTTCGTCGCGATGATGCCGTCGAGGCCGAGCTCGAGCGCGAGGTCGGCGACCGCGTCGACGTCGGCGTCGGCCAGGTCGGGCGCGATCTTCACGAGCAGCGGGACGCGGCGCAGCGGCGACGCGCGGTCGCAGGCGGCGCGCACGGCGGCGAGCAGGGGGCGCAGCTTGTCGACGGCCTGGAGGTCGCGCAGGCCGGGCGTGTTCGGCGAGCTGACGTTGACGACGAGGTAGTCGGCGAGCGGCGCGAGGCGCTCGGCGCTGTCGATGTAGTCGGCGAGCGCCTCGGACTCGGCGATGCGCTTGGTCTTGCCGATGTTGATCCCGACGATGCCATCGGCGGGGCGGTGCGCCAGGCGGAGGGCGGCGGCGGCCGCGCCGTCGTTGTTGAAGCCGAGCCGGTTGATGAGCGCGCGGTCCTTCGGCAGGCGGAACATGCGCGGCTTCGGATTGCCGGGCTGCGCCTCGGCGGTGACCGTGCCGACCTCGACGAAGCCGAACCCGAGCGCGAGCAAGGCGTGGACGCCCTTGCCCTCCTTGTCGAAGCCGGCGGCGAGTCCGAGGGGGCCGGGGAACACCTTGCCGAACGCGCGGATCTCGAGCGCGGGATCTTTCGCCGAGTACCACCAGCGTACGAGCGCGCCGACGCCGGGGATGGCGACGGCCGCGCGCAGCAGCGCGAACGACACCTTGTGGGTGCCCTCGGCGGGCAGGCGCTGCAGGACGAGCCAGTAGAACAGGCGATACATCAGCCGCGCGCATACTATCGTGCCTCCGTGCCCGACTTCGCGTTCGCGTGTTGCCTCCCGGGAGTCGAGCCTGCCGTCAAGCTCGAGGTCGCGCGCGACCGACCGGAGCTCAAGTTCGCCTACTCGCGGCCGGGGCTGCTCACCTTCAAGTCGGAGCGCCCCGTTTCCCCTGACGATCCGCCGGGAAGCGTGTTCGCCCGCGTGTGGGGCCGGTCGGTCGGCGCGATCGATTCAGCAGGCGCAGTCGCCGCTGTAGGTGCAAACCGCATTCACGTATTCGCGCGGGATCCCGACGCGGAGATCGATCTCGCGCCGTGGTCGAAGCTCGGTCCGGCGGGACCGGCGCGGGTCGGCGAGCTTGTCGCCGACGTGGTCGTCGGCGATCAGGTGTGGCTCGGCGTCCATCGCCACGACGCCACGCGCTCGCCGCACCCGGGCGGCGCGTTTCCCGTCGACGTTCCCGCCGACGCGCCGTCGCGCGCGTACGCGAAGATCGAGGAGGCGATCCAGTGGGCGAGCCTGCCAATCGCCGCGGGTCAGGTGGCCCTCGAGATCGGCGCGGCCCCCGGCGGCGCGGTGCTCGCGCTCGCGCGCCGGGGTCTCGAGGTGTGGGCGTGCGATACCGGCGAGCTCGCGCCCGTCGTCAAGGCGCTGCCGAACGTCACGCACCTCGCGAAGAAGGTCGGCGCGGTGCGCTGGGAGGAGTTGCCGCCGCGGATCGACTGGCTGCTCGTCGACGTCAACCTCGCGCCGCAGGTCGCGCTCCACGAGGTCGCGCGCCTCATGCCGAAGCTGCGCCCGACGCTCAGGGGCGCCGTGATCACGCTGAAGATGAACGACTGGGCGTTCGTCGCCGAGCTGCCGCGCCTGGTCGCGCGCATCCGGGAGCTCGGTCTGCCCGACGTGCGGCTGCGGCACCTGCCGTCGAATCGCCGCGAGGTCTGCGCGGTCGCGCTCCCTTAACCCCTCCGACGTTGCGGTGAGGCGCCGCCGAGTGGCGCCAACTCACGGGTAGCTGGCAGCTGTCCCCAATCTTCAGTCTGTCCGGTGGACGGCCGGAATTCGGACGTCGTCCGGGATTCGGTTGGAGGCAATAACCGATGGGCGTGGATTCCCTGAAGCGCGCGTTGGCAAGGAACGTGCTGGCGACGGCGGTGTCGTGCCGCCTCCTCGTCCGGTCTATCCGAACTCCGCCGTTTTCAACACGCGGAGCTGCACGCAGGGCATGCACCTGCTGAGGCCGGACGAGGCGATGTCCAACGCGGTCATGTATGAGGCTGGCTACGCGGCGATGAAGACGGGCGTGGATCTGATCATGCTGATGCAGATGCCCAACCACGAACATGACATCGTCGAGGATCCGCTCGGGAACGTGCCTGCGTTCAACGAGAACTTCCACAAACTGGTCGCGAAGGTCGGGAACGTCATGCGTGACCGCACACAGAACTTCTTCGACAGTGAACCGACGTGCGTGGTTCGCCTCGAGACCCTCGAGGACCTGATCCGAAAGGTCGTGTACGTCGCAACAAATCCGGTGAGAGCCGGTCTCGTGGAGCGCGCGAAGGAGTGGCCGGGCGCGAGCGGCTACGCTGCGCTCATCACCGGCAAACCGGTGCGCGCCTACCGCCCGAAGGCGTTCCACTCGTCGAGGAGCAAGGTGATGCCCGAGGTGATCGACGTGTCCTTTCGGATCCCGGAGCGATTCGGTGATCCCGCACCGATCATCGAAGAGATCGTCAGGCGAGTGACGCGCATCGAAGAGAACGAGATCCGCGAGCGCAGGTGTCGCGGGATCCCGGTGGTCGGACGCTACAGGGTCATGCGACGGTCGCCTTTCGAGAAACCGGCCGAGCCGAAGAAGCGCAGCGACATCAGTCCCACAATCGCCGCGATCGATTCCCAAACCCGCTTCGAGGCGATCGACCGCTTGCGCTGTTTCCGTCGCAGATATCGTGCGGCGCGAGCTGCCATGCGGGCTGGGACGCCGATACCGTTTCCGCATGGCACGTACTGGCTCGCGCGACACGTGGGTGTGGTCGTCCTGCCTGCCCAAAAAACCAACTAGTCGGACTCCGCTCGCGCGCACGCCTTGGGGCGGGCGCGCGTCGCGGCGTGGCAGGGCCGTCTTGAATCGGACGGCTGCCAAGGGGCTGGGCAAGCGCGTGGCGACGTAGCGCGGCTGCGGATGATGGGACGGCATCACCGCAACGTCGGAGGGGAGGGGGGGAGGCCTAGCGCGCGAAGCTCTGCGCCGCGCTCGGGCGGTGCGGCCGGCGCTCGCGCTCGGTGTACGCACGCTCGAACTCGGCCGGCGAGTAGCGCGCGCCGAGGGGGGGAGGCGGATCGAGCTGGATGAAGGCGTTGTCGCGGATCCGCAGCGCGCGGATGCGCGCGAGGGTGGCCTCGGGGTGGGTGGTGCCCTCGGTGCGGCCCAGGATGGCGATGGCGGCGTCGAGCGCGCGCGGGGCGACCGGGATGCCGCTCTCGTCCTCGGAGCGGAACTCGCAGGCGCAGAGGGCGACGCGCGCGATGCCCCAGGACGGGGAGGAGATCGCGGCGACGAGGGTGTCGAACGTGCCGGCCTCGAGGTCGTTGCAGGCGGTGCGCTCCATCGTCGCCTCGCTGTTCGGGCGGACCGGCGGGGACTGCTGCGCGACGATACGGTCCATCGTCTCGATCAGCTCGGCGGCGAGCTCGCCGTTGGGCTGGAGCTCGGCGGCGGCCTTCGCGTAGGGGTGGGCGTCGACGTGGCGGCCCTGGCCGGCGAGCGCGCGCGCCATCGCATGGAGGCCTGCGAGGCGGATCTCGCGGCCGCCGCCCTCGGCGATGAGGGACTGGGCGAGCTGCTCGCACTCGACGAACTCGCCGATGCGGTACAGCGACGTCGCGAGACAGACCGCGAGGTCCTGATCCTTGGAGCCGAGGGCGAGGGCCTTGCGCCCGGCCTCGACGGCGACCGCGTCGTCACCGGCGCGGCTCGCGGCGCCGGCGAGCGTCGCCCAGTCCTCGGCGGCGCGGAACCGGCGCGCGGCGTAGCGCAGGACCGGGAGGGCGTCGACGTCGCGGCCCGACTCGATGAGGACCCGGCCGATCAGGCGCGGCGCGTCGGCGCGCTCGTGCTGCGAGAGCACCTTGATCGCCTCGAGGCCGCGGCCCATCCGGCCGAGGGCGACCGCGAGCGCCTGCGCGCGCTTCGCGTTGCCGGGCTCGACGGCCGCGGCCCAGCGCAGGTGGGAGATCGCGACGTCGAGGCGATCCTCGGAGGCTGCGGCGAGGCCGGCCTCGAACGCGGCGTCGCCGTTCATCGGCGTCTGCACCCCGGCGAGCCGCCACTTCGTGACGAGGTAGTCGAGCGCGGGCGTGCGCTCCTTCGCCGTCGAGGCCGCGAGAGCGCGGCACGCCGCGCGGAAGCCGTTCTCGGTCCGGCCGAGGCCGAGCAGCACGTCGGCGATGCGCAGCCACGGTGCCGCGACGCCGGTCGGGTTCGCGAGCGCGGCGAGCCAGTGCACGTCGAGCTGCTGCTGTGGCGTGGCGGTGGCGCCGGCCACGGCTGCGGACCACGCGAGCTCGACGCTGCCCGCCTCGACGGCGCGGGCGCAGCGTGCGTAGAGCGTCGCCGCGGGCTCGTACTGTGACGGATCCTGCGCCAGGTCGTGTGCGAGCCGCAGCTCCCAGCCGATGCGCTCGTCGCCGCGCAACAGGCGCTGCACGAGCGGCATCCCCGCGATCATCCCCTCGAGGTAGCTGCCGTGCTCGGCCTCGAGATCGAGCGCGCGCTCGATGCGCAGGAGCCACGTGTCGAGCAGCCACTCCGGCGCCGCGCCGAGCGCATCGACGAGTCGCAGCAGCGCCTGGATCGCCGCCGTGTCGATCTGGTAGCGCGAGCGCCGCACGAGGTGCAGCGCCTCCGTCGCGATGTGGCGATACGCTCCGGCGATCGGCGTGATCGGGCCGGAGGCGGCGACGAAGTAGTTCGCGAGCGACACCCCGAGCGCGAGCATCGCGCCCGCCGCGTGCGCATCGCGGTCACGCGCCGGCGGGATCAGGACCGTCCACCACTCCTGCGCGAGCTGGTCGGCGGCGCGCAGCGACGTGTCCTTCGGCATCGCGAGGCGTTGCAGGATCTGCGACGAAGTTCCCTGCGCCGCCGGTACCGCGCCGATCAGCTCGGCGATCCACAGCGGGTCCAGCGCGATCGGCTTGCGCTCGCCGAGCGCGCGCTTGACGATCGGCGTGTCCATCCCCGGCACGAAGTCGGCGAGGTCGCGTGCGGCCATCTGCGCGAGCTTGAGCGCGCCGCGCTCGAGCCGCCGCTCGATGATGCGCTCCCACTCCGTCGCGGGACGCGTCGCCGCGAGCCGGAGCAGGCGATTGATCTCCCCCTCCGTGCGGCTCTGGCTCCGGCGCAGCTGCACCACCTGGATGTTGTCGAGCGCCTCGTCGAGGTCACCGCTGAGGATCAGCGCCTTCGCCGCCGACAGGCGGGCCTTGCCATCACCGAGCACGCCCACGCCGTCGAGCCCGGCGCACTGCCAGTACGCGACCTCGGCCTGCTCGGGACGACCGACCGCGACGAGCGCCTCGATCAGCATCCCCGCATCGTCGTCATCCGTGATCCGGCCTCTCGTCAGCCCCGTGATCACGCGGCCCGGATCGCCGCGGTGATGGGCCTCCCACGCGTACGCGCGCGCGAGCAGCCCGGCGTCGGTCTTCCAGTGCGAGATCCGCTTCTGCGCCCACGCGAACGCCTCCTGCGTGCCCGGGTCGGGCGGCAGTCGCTTCATCGCGTCGTCGGCGAGCTCGATCGCCTCGGCGATCCGTCCGACGTCGAGGTGCGCGAACGCGATCAGCAGCGCGGCGTGGTGCGGCGCCTGCCAGTCGCTCGGGGAGAGCTTGCCCGCCGCCGCGCGGTCGAGGAGCTCGCGGCAGCGGTACTGCGCCTCCGCGAACGCCTGCCCCGGGCGCCCGACCTGGCGCAGCCGCCGCACGCAGTCGAGGTGCGCCGCGCCCATCTGCGGCGCCGCGACGGTCGCGCGGTCGGCCCAGCGGTAGCTCTCCTCGCGCCGCGCGTCCTCGGCGAGCTGCAACGAGTAGTTGTGGCAGGCGTACGGGTTCGCCGGCATGAGGCTCGCCGCGATGCCCTGGTGCCGCACGCCCATGTTCTCGTGCGTGCGATCCTGCGCGAACGGCTCGCCCCAGATCGAGAGGTGCGGCTTCGCGTACATCGGCGCTTCCTCGACGAGCGGCAGGATCGCGCGCCGGTCGATCTCGCCCGAGAGCAGACCCGCCACGTACGCGTTGCGCCGCGCGACGGGGTGCGACGGATCCAGCGTGAGGATCGCCGTGTCGAGCAGTCGGGCCTCGTCACGCGACAGCTCCGCGAGCACGCGCAGGAACGGGATCGCGAGCCGCACCGGCGCCATCGTGAGCGTCGCCGCCATCTGCGTCAGGGCGACGCCCTGGTGGAACATCCCGTCGAGCTTCCGCAGCCGCTCCGCCGCGTCGAGCAGGTCCTCGATCGAGAACTCGGTGAACCCGCTCACCATCGGCAGCCGGCGCGCGTTCAGCCACTGCGCGAGGCACTGCGAGAGCTGGAGCGAGAGCACGACGCTCGGCCCCGAGTGCCACTCGTCGATCGCTCCGCCGGGCCGCCGCGACCGCAGCACGGGCGCCATCGGCCGCATCGGGTCGAGCGACAGCTCGAACCACAGCACCTCGTGCCGCCGCGACACGCGGAAGAACCAGTCGACGTGGTCCTCGAGCGCCGGGTGGTGCGCGTCGAGCATCCGGCCCTGTTCGTCGACGAGCCGCTCGTCATCGTGATCGCCGAGCGTGACCATCCGGTGCCGCACCAGGTGGTCGTAGACGAGCAAGGAGAGCAGCCGCGCGAGGTACGGCTTCCATGGCTCCGCATCCGCGGGCACGTGCAGCGTGGCGGCAAGGAAGGTCGCTCGATGCGGATATGGCAGCGGCCCCATACCGGGCCCCGAGGCTACCGCAACCGCCTAGCGAATACCGAGGGCCGCGGCGAGCTTGTCGGCGTCGGCCGTGCGGCCGCACGCACTGAGCGCGCGCCACGCGATGAACTGGTGCCCCCGCAGTGGCGCGGAGACCAGCGGGTCGGCCAGCGAGCACGCCTCGCCCGGGGCATTCGCCGCCAGCGCGGCCTCGACGGCCAGCGAACGCGCCTCGGGCGAGTCGCGGTTCGCGAGGTTCGCCTGCGCGAGGGCCAGCGCGCGCAGCGGATCCTTCCCCGGCCCGAGGTAGAACCGCGCCGCGTGATCGGCGAACGCCTCGGGCAGCGCGGTGACGTACCGCTCCCACTCGCGCCTCGCCTCGTCGAGCTTGCCGGCGAGCGCGAGCAGCTCGGGATACCGGTTGGTCTCCAGCGCCTCCGCAAGCAGCTTCGCCGGATCCTCGCCGGCCACCACCATCAGCTGCGCGAGGTGCGTCGTCGCCTCGACGTAGCCGGGCAGCCGCCGGTGCGCCTCCGCGTACGCCGCACGTGCCTTCGCGAGCTCGCCCTTCTGCTCCCACAGCCGCCCCCACTGGAAGTACAGCCACGAGAACAGCACGGGCGAGTTGTCGCGCGCGGCGGCGGCCGCGGTGGGGATCAGCTCGACCGCCGCGTCGAGCTTGCCGCGGAGCGCGAGGTTCGCGGCCTGGAGCGTGATCTCCTGCGGGCGGCGCAGGGTCCTCGCGATCGTCTCGCGGATCGGCGCCGCCCGCTCGGGAGCGCCGGTGGCGTCGTCGAGCGTCGCGGCCAGCTCCTCGGTCTCGCTCGGCTCCTTCGTCAACGCCGAGAGCTTCGCGAGCGCGGCGCGGGCCTGGGCGAACCGGTGCACGCGCGTCAGCGCGGTGACCCGCAGCTTCCACACCGCGACCTCGCGCGGGTGTGCCGTGACGAGGACCTCCGTCAGCGCGAGCGCCTCGACGTAGTCCTCGACCTTCTGCGTGATCGCCGCGCGCGCCGTCAGGAGCTGCACCAGCTCGACCCGGCGGGCGGGCTCCTGCCGCAGGCGCGCGACATCGTCATCGATGCGGCGCAGCTCCGCCGCCCCGTCCGCGCTCCTGGGGAGCTTCGGCAGGTCGGAGCCGGGCGCCGGCGGCGCCACCGGGGCGGTCGCCGCCGTGCCGGAACCGCTCCCGTAGGTGACCGGCTCCGGCTCGCGACCACCGCGACAGCTCGCGAGGAGCAGCGCGGCGAGCGCGAGGCAACGTTTCATGTACCGCCTCGCAGGCTCGGCGAACATGTACCGCCTCGCAGGCTCGGCGAACGACTCAGCGCGGAGCGCCGAGGAACGGGAAGTTGTCGTTGCTCACGTCGGTGTGCGCGTCGGCGCCGTCGATGATCTTCGGCTTGAACGCCATCGTCGGATCGAAGCCCGACGTGCCGGCCGAGAGCAGCGAGTAGCTGATGTCGACGACGTCCATGGTCAGCGTACGACCACCACACGACGTGTGCGGCACGCCGCCGCCGGTCGCGACCTCGACCTCGAGCGAGAGGTAGAAGTTGCAGACGCCCTTCGTCGTGTCGATGTAGAGCTCGTCGTCCGCGAGGACGGTCGCGAGCGACCCGTACGACGTGGGCGACGGCGGCGACATGTAGAGCGCGCCGTTGCCACAGCCGGCACCGGTCACGTTGGTCATGCCAGTGTCGAGCACGTCGAAGAACGCGATGTTCCGGGCGAACTCGGCGCGGACGTTGACCGCGGCCATGGCCGGATCGAGCTGCGTGAGCAGCCAGTTCCCCGGTACGGCCGCCTGGTTGTACGCGTCCTTCTTCGCGGTCTTGAGCGTCGCGTTCGTCTCGAGCGGCGCGACGAGCGCGGTGTTGACCGCCGGGCGCGCCATGCGATCGATCTGCGCGCCGAGCGTCGGCGCCGCGGGCGGCATGAACGCGTCGGGCGCGGCGTCGGGCGCGGCGTCGATCGGCTTGGGCGCGTCGGGCGCCGCCTTGTCGTCACCGCAGGATGCGAGGAACGCGGCCGCGAGGCCGAGCGAGAGCTTGGTGAGGTTCTTCATGGTGGTGGTCCTCACGGCTTCGCGTGGGTCGAGGCCCACACGGCGAGCAAGGTGTTGGCGCCCTCGTTCACCAGGGTCTTGTCGACCTGGACCACGAGAGCCTTGACGTTGAGCGCCGCGAAGCAGTCCTTGCTGGTCGCGGGGCACGGCGGGACCGCCGTGGCGTCCGTCGGACGCTGACCTTCGAGGATCGCGCGGATGCCGCCGACCGTCGTGCCGTCGAGGTTGTCGGGGCAGCCGGCCGCGTTCGGAATCACGGCGCCGCCCGCGATCGCACCCTTCACCGTCGCGATCGCATCGCGGAAGCCCTGGAGGTTGAAGAAGAACGGATCCGAGTGACGACCCGCGTGGACCTTGAGCTTGCCCGAGGCCGACGTGATGCCGGCGGCGGAGCTCGGGTCACCAGTGACGTAGTCCTTCACCGTGGTGCCGGTGACGACCCAGCACTGCACCGCGGTGTCCGACGTGAACGTGCAGATCACCTTGGTCTCGGTGCCCGCGGCGGGCATCGCGACGACCTGGTTCGGCATCGTGCCGGTGCGGCTCACGACGTGGAACACGTACTGGACGGCGTCGCTGAACGCGCGGTTGCCGGGGTCACCCGGCGAGACCGTCATGATCAGGTTCAGCTTCGACATGTCCGACGTCATCCACGTGTAGACGTCGTTGATGTCGGCCATCGGGTTGGTCGCCAGCGTGGTCGAGTCGAGGTGATCGGCCGCGTGGCTACTACGGGTAGCGAGGACGGTACCCAACACGAGGCTGGCTACTCCTCCGGCAATAAGTGAAAGCTTCTTCAAGGTCTTCCCCTCCTGTGGCTTTTGACAATACGCCCATCCCGGGGTGAGCGGGAAGTTCCGGCCGAGGAATGTGCGATGTAGGTGTCCGGGCGATCAGCCCGGATCCTCCATGAGCGTTGATCAGCCGCACAAAGGCCTGTGATACGCTTTCGGAAGGTGCCGGTGTCGAGTGACACGGGTCACCGAGGCAGCACGCAAACCGTCGCAGTTCGAAGATCGTCGAGGAGACCGTCCGTGGGAACGAAGCTCTATGTGGGCAACCTGAACTACAACACGACCGAGGCGTCGCTCAGAGACGCCTTCAGTGCCAACGGTCGCGAGGTCACGAGCGTCTCCATCATCATGGACCGCGAGACAGGTCGGTCCCGCGGCTTCGCGTTCGTCGAGATGGCGACCGCCGAGGCCGCGCAGCAGGCGCTCCAGGAGCTCGATGGTCAGGAGCTCGACGGGCGCATGCTGCGGATCAACGAGGCGCGCGAGCGTGAAGCGCGCGGCCCTGGCGGCCCGCGTCCGGGCGGCGGTTACGGCGGCGGTGGCGGAGGTGGCGGCTATCGCGGCGGCGGCGGCGGTGGCCCAGGCGGCGGCGGTGGTGGCTACGGCGGCGGAGGCGGCGGCTTTCGTGGGGGCGGGGGCGGCGGCTTCGGAGGCCCGCCCGCGGGCGGCGGTGGTGGCGGCTTCGGCGGCGGTCCCCCGCGTCCCGGCGGCGGCTTCGCCGGTCCGCCGAGCGGCGGCGCGGGCGATGGCCGGCGCGGCCGGCGCGGCCACGAGAAGGAGCGCGAGCGTGGCGGCGGCGACGATGATCGCGGCAAGAAGGGACGCCGCGGCCGAAACATCGATGACGGCGACGGCGAGTGGTAGACCGGGCGCGTAGGCGCCCGTGGCTCGAGAGGTCTTCACCGTAGCGGCCGACGAGGCGGGCCTGCGCCTCGATCAGGTCGTGCCCAAGCGCGTCGCCGGTCTGTCGCGGCGCAAGGCGCGCGCGGTGATCGACGAGGGCGGCGTGTTCGTCGACAAGACGCGCGTCAAGGTCGCCGGGCGCACCGTCCGCGCGGGGCAGGTCGTCGAGGTCAACATCGGCGGTGCGGTCGAGCGCAGCGAGCCGCCACCGGTGCCGCGCATCGTGTTCTCCGACGACCACGTGATCATCGCCGACAAGCCCGCGGGCCTCGTCACCGCGCCGACGCCCGAGAGCGATCGCGGCGACCTCCTGGACCAGCTCGCGCACCAGTTCGGCGAGGTCTACCTCGTGCACCGGCTCGATCTGCCGACGAGCGGCCTGCTCGTGTTCGCGCGCACGCGCGCCGCGAACAAGGTGCTCGGCGACGCCTTCAAGGTCCACGACGTCGATCGCGAGTACCGCGCGATCGTCGCCGGCGCGATCGCCGCGCAGACGATCGATCGCCCCGTCGATGGCAAGCGCGCGGTCACGCACGTCGGCGTGATCGAGCCCCTGGCGGACGCGACGCTCGTGTCCGCACGCCTCGAGACCGGACGCACGCACCAGATCCGCGTGCACCTCGCCGGGCTCGGCCATCCGGTGCTCGGCGACACGCACCACGGTGGCGAGCGCGCGCGCACGTTCGTGCCGAGGTGCCCGCGGCTCGCGCTGCACGCCGCGGTCCTCGGCTTCGCGCATCCAGCCACGCGCGAGCGCGTGCGGTTCGAGTCGCCGCTGCCCGACGAGCTCGCGCGCTATCTCGCCCGCCTCAAGCGACCGCCTGAAACGTCCACGCCTTGACGACGGCAGCGCGGCCGGCGAGCTCGTCGAACACGCCCGTCATCGCGGGGACCTGCGCGAGCGCGTTCCACGCCTCGAGCGACGCCGCCGTGATCACGATCGAGAGATCCCAGCGCGCGGCCGAGTCGTCGGCGGGGAGTCCCACGATGACATCGGCGCCGGCGGAGATCAGCTGCGCGCGCAGCATCTCGGCGAGCTCGGCGCGCGTACCGACCTCGTCGTCGAGGAGCTTCACGAAGCAGAAGCGCTGGATCACGGGAGCGATCCTGCCACGTCCCGTGGTCACGCGCTCCGCTCAGCGCGCGCGATAGCCCGCGGGCAGCGGCTCGGGGATCGGGCGGCGGAAGTGGAGGGTCCACGCGTAGTGGAGCATGACGAGCAGCACGGCGGTGATCGTCCACGCCGTGACGAGCCCGGTCGCGCGCGACGACAGCGCCTTCTTCCCGCGCTTCGCGATCGGCAGCGTGACCAGCACGATCGCCGCCCACGCGACGAGCCCCTGGAGCAGGCGCCCGTAGAAGTCGATCGCGAGGCCGCCGTCGGGCCGGGTCTCGAACGTCCAGCGGTGCTCGAGCGGCAGGTACCAGACGATCGGCTCCCCGGCGAGCATCGGCGCGACGAACGCGAACGCGAACGCGATCGCGCCCGCGCTCATCGCCACGAACAGCGCCTCCTGCTTCTTCACACGCCCCTCGCCTGGCCGATCACGAGGCCGGAGATCACCGAGAACCAGACGATCGCGGCGGTCAGGAGGACCATCGCCGCGTAGCCGCGGAGGAGCGTCGCGTCCTCGGACGGCTTCATCACGCGCGACAGCACGAGCGCGCCGATCACGAGCGGCAGCCCGAGCGCGGCGAAGTTCTCCTTGATGTCGAACAGGTTCGAGGCCCACGGCTCGTAGCGGTCGAGGTAGAGCCCCCGCGTGTGGTAGCGAAACGCGGGATACGCGAACAGGCCGAGCACGAACGTCACGCCGTACGCGATCGCCCCGACCGCCGCGTAGATCCGGCCGAGCCGGGTCTTGAAGGACCCGCGCAGGTAGCCGACCGCGATGATCGCGTGGTGCGTGCTCGCGCCGATCAGCACGATCGCCGCGAGCGCGTGGAACACCACGAGCGCGGGCGCTGCATCTTCGAACGCGACCTCGGGCACCTAGCGATTCTCGGGCTGCGCGCTGACGAACGTCGAGATGTGAGCGCCGTAGTCCATGTTCTCGATCGCGACGGTCCCGCGCATCCCGGCGAGCGGCCCCGCGATGAACGTGAGGTTCTTCGGGATGCCCCCCTCCTCGTACGCCGTGATGTCGGTGTCGGCATTGCCGTACGCGGCGACCACCGTCCACCCGAACGTCTGGAGCATGCGCACGACCCACTCCTTCTTGTAGGGCGCCGCGTCGCCGACGTCGGCGGCCGTGATCAGCGCACCCGGCGGGAACCCGAGGTCGCGCAGCCACACGCGCGTCTCGGGCCGGAACACGTGCGGCCGCGCCGTCAGGTAGATGATCGGATAGCCCTTCATCGCCCACGCCTGCGCGAGCTTGTCGGCGGCGCCCATCAGCTTCGGGACGTACGCCTCGTCGGGGATCTGATTCAGCAGCTGCATGTCGTCGAGCGTCAGCGTGCCGTCGATGTCGGTGACCACGATCTTCGAGCCGCGCGGATACAGGAACGTGAAGTGCTCCGCGCACGTGCCGTCGGCATCGAGCATCGAGTAGATCGGGTGCGCGTTCTCGGCGACGAAGCCGGTGTCGGGCAGCTCGTACGTGCCGTCCTCGGCGGTGCGCGTGGCGGCGAGCTCCAGCCACGCCGCGCCGTCGTAGGTCCACAGGCTGACGCGCTCGTCCTGGATCGGCGTCGCGAACAACCCGCCGCTCACCAGCGTCCGCTGCTTCGCGCCGCGGTAGCTGACCGGAGCCGACGTCGGCGCCTGGCCGGGCGCGATGTAGATCGACGCGTACGGTCCGGTCGGGTTGCCGATCGTGTCCGACGCCTCGTCCTTGCTGCGCTTCTTCTCGCGGACGAGGTCGTAGTTCTGATCGTGCTTGAAGTCGCCCTTCGTGCGGAACGGCAACAGGCCGTTGACCGGGCAGCGCAGCTCCGTGTCGTCGGTCAGTGGCGGCGGATCCTGGGTGCAGCCCACCGCGAGCGCGAGAAGTCCGGCGAGTCGAAGAGCCTGCGTGCGCACGGGCGCAGTATGCCCGCTCAGACCGCGACGGGGAACTTGATGAACGGGTGGTGCTGGTACCCCTCGAGCGCCACGTCCTCGAAGCGCATGTCGAGCACGGGCTTGTCGGCGAGCACGAGCTTCGGTAGCGGGTGCGGCTCGCGCGACAGCTGGATCTTCACGCCCTCGACGTGGTTCAGGTAGATGTGCGCGTCGCCGAGCGTGTGCACGAGGTGGCGCGGCGCGAGCTTGCACTCCTGCGCGATCATCGCCATGAGGAGCGCGTAGCTCGCGATGTTGAACGGCACGCCGAGCGCGAGGTCCGCCGACCGCTGGTACAGCTGGCAGTCGAGCCACTTCGGCGTCTCTCCATCCATCCCGACGTAGAACTGGAAGAACGCGTGGCACGGCGGCAGCTTCATCTTCGGGAGGTCGGCCACGTTCCACGCGCTGACGATGATCCGCCGCGACTGCGGGTTCGTCTTGATCGTCTGGATCACCTCGCTGATCTGATCGAGCTTGGTGTCTCCGCCCCAGCTCCTCCACTGGTGGCCGTAGATCGGCCCGAGGTTGCCCTGCTCGTCGGCCCACGCGTCCCAGATCGGCGTGTGGTCGTGCAGATCGTCGTGGATGTTCGTGGACCCCTTGAGGAACCAGATCAGCTCGCGCACGACCGCGGGGAACAGGACCTTCTTCGTGGTGACGAGCGGGAAGCCCTCGCGCAGGTCGTACCGGCTCTGCGCGCCGAACACGCTCAGCGTGCCGGTGCCGGTGCGATCGGTCCGCTTCTCGCCGTGCTCGAGCACGTGGCGAAGCAGTTCGAGGTACGGTCGCATCCCTGTCGTATAGCACCGCCCCGTGACATCGCCGGAACCCACCACGCTGGCGGAGCTGATCCGCCGGCACGACGCGCTCTTGCTCGACGCCTACGGCGTCCTCGTCGACGGCGCCGGTCCGCTCGCGCACACGCGGCCGCTCGTGGCCGAGCTGAACCGCCGCGGGGTGTCGTACGCGATCGTCACGAACGATGCGTCGCGCACGCCCGACACCTACGCCCGCCGGTTCGCGACCTGGGGCATGAGCGTCACGGCCGAGCGGTTCGTCACGTCGGGCTCGCTGCTCCCTGGCTACTTCGCCGAGCGCGGGCTCGCCGGCGCGCGCACGATGATCCTCGGCACCGAGGACAGCTACCGCACCGTGATCGCGGCCGGTGGTGAGCCGGCCGCGCTCACGCCCGGCGTCGAGGTCGACTGCGTCGTCATCTGCGACGATGCCGGGACGCCGTTCCTCGACGGCATCGAGCTCGCGCTGTCCGCGATCGCGCGCGCCGTCGAGGCCGGCCGCCGCCCCGCGCTCGTGCTCCCGAACCCCGATCTCGTCTACCCCAAGGGCGGCGGCGAGCTCGGCTTCACGGCCGGCGCGATGGCGCTGCTCGTCGAGACCGCGCTCGCGCGACGGTTCCCGGGCGCGAGCCTCGTGTTCGACCGGCTCGGCAAGCCGGAGCCGCATCTGTTCCGCGAGGGCGCACGCCGCCTCGGCGCGCAGAGCCCGGTGATGATCGGCGATCAGCTGGAGACCGACATCGCGGGCGCGCGCGCCGCGGGCGTCGCCGCCGCGCTCTACGCCGGCATCTCGCGCTGGCAGCCGGGCGGCGCGGTCGTGCCGACCTACTTGCTCGAGGCGCTGTCGCTCAGCTGATCGGTCAGCGGATCGAGCGCCGCGGTCTCGCACCCGCGCGCCGCCTTCAGCACCATCGCGAGCGCCTGGTCCAGCTGCCGCTTCTCGATCGCCGCGTCGGCCGCGTCGAGATCGGCGCGGACGCCCGCGGTCGCGCGCATGTCGTTGCCCAGCGCGACCGCCGCCGAGGCCAGCGCGGCGCAGTCACCCTGGTTCTTCTTCGCGGCGATCGTGACCTTCGACAGCACGGCCATGCGCGCCGCCAGCGCCTGCTGGGACTTCGTCGGTTCGGGCGGCGCCTCGGGGGGAGGCGCGGTGCGCGCCTCGGGAGGAGGCGGGGGCGGCGTCGACGGCGACGTGGCGGCCGGTCGCGCGGCGGTCGGCTTCGGCTGGCTCGCGTCGTCGGTCTTGCAGCCGAGCGCGAGGACGAGGACGAGGACGCTCCTCATCGGCGCACCAGGCGCTCGATGCGGTAGCGGATGCCGCTGTCCTCGGCCTCGCACGCGCCGTCCCACGGCGAGGGCACGAAGCCGTGCGCGTCGAGATCGGGGATGCGGGTATCGCAGTCGAATCGCCCCTGCACGCGCGTCAGGTAGACGTAGCGCAGCCGCGGGTGCGCGAACGCCTCGGTGAAGATCTGCGCGCCGCCGACGACGAACGTGGTCGCGATGTCGGGCACCGCGGCGGCCGCGGCGCACGCATCCTCGAGCGAGCGCGCGACCAGCACGCCGTCGGGGACCGCGAGCTGGCCGCGGGTGATCACGATGTTGAGGCGGCGCGGGAGCGGGCGGCCCTTGACCTCGGTCGACTCCCACGTCCTGCGGCCCATCACGATCGCGTTGCGCGTGCCCTCGGCGGCCGCCGAGGTGACGCGCTTGAAGTGCGCGAGATCGCCGGGGAGCTTGGGCCACGGCAGGCCGTTGGACGCGCCGATGCCCCAGTCCAGATCCGCGGCGACCACGACGTCGAAGCTCACGGCCGCACCGTAGCAGATGCAACCGGCGGCGGCGTCGCCGTGTCGGCCCCGCGTGCGTGCGCTCGCCCTGGTCGCCCTCGTCGCCTGCGGTGGTGCCGATCCGCACCGCGCTCCGAGCTACGGCTTCTCTCCCGAGGTGGTCCGCTGCGACGACGAGGCGTGCCGGATCGTCGCGCGCCACCTGGCCGACCTCCGCGCCGAGCGGGTGACGTTCCACCAGTGTGCCGCGCGCGTGCTGACGCTCGGCGAGCGCGCGGTGCCGACGCTCCGGAAGGTGCTCGCGACGGAGCAGCTCCTGCACGTCCGCCTCGCCGCGTACACGCTGACCGCGCTCGGCCACGGCGACGAGGTGGTCGCATGGTGTCGCACGCTCGATCCCGATCGAGATGGTCGCGAGATCTCCTGCCAGCCGTGACGGGGTGGCCGCGCATTGTGTAGGGTCGCGGCGTGGCCACGGTGGTGTTCACGCAGAATCTCAAGCGGCACGTCGAGTGCCCGGCGGAGACCGTGATCGGCGCGACCGTGCGCGCGGTGCTCGACGCGGTGTTCGCGGCCAATCCGCGGCTGCGCGGCTACGTGCTCGACGATCAGGGCACGCTGCGCCACCACATGATGGTGTTCGTCGACGGCGAGCCGATCACCGATCGCCGCGACCTCTCCGACCCCGTCCGCGATGCGAGCGAGGTCTACGTGATGCAGGCTCTGTCCGGAGGATGCTGATGACGCACGCGCTGCTGATCTCGACCCGCAAGGGTCTGTTCGTCGCCGAGCCCGCGGGTGCGGGCTACAAGCTCGAGCGTGGCCACTTCGTCGGCGACAACCTGTCGCTCGCGATGGTCGATCCGCGCGATGGCGCCTGGTACGCGGCGCTCGATCACGGCCACTTCGGCGTCAAGCTCCACCGCTCCGATGACAAGGGCGCGACGTGGACCGAGATCGCCGTGCCGACCTATCCCAAGCAGCCCGAGGGCGAGGTGCAGAAGAACTTCTTCGGCCTGGAGCTCAAGTGGACGACGCAGCTGATCTGGTCGCTCGCGCCCGCGCTCGACGCGCCGGGGGCGCTGTGGTGCGGCACGATCCCCGGCGGCCTGTTCCGCTCCGACGACCGCGGCGCGAGCTGGAAGCTCGTCGAGTCGCTGTGGTTCCACCCGGACCGCAAGAAGTGGGGCGGTGGCGGGCGCGATCACGCGGGCATCCACTCGATCTGCGTGGACCCGCGTGATCCGAGGACCATCGCGATCGCGATCTCCACCGGCGGCGTGTGGCGCACGCGCGACGCCGGCGACACCTGGACCAACACCGCCGGCGGCATGCGCGCGGAGTACGTGCCGCCCGAGCTCGTGCGCGACGGCAATAGCCAGGACGTGCACTGCCTGGTCCAGTGCGCCGCGAAGCCCGGGACGTTCTGGGCGCAGCACCACAACGGGATCTTCGTGTCGACCGACGACATGCAGTCGTGGTCCGAGCTCGAGGTCGCGACGACCGGGGCGCCATCGCACTTCGGGTTCCCGGTCGCCGTCGATCCGGCGGATGGTGACACCGCGTGGTTCGTCCCGGCGATCAAGGACGAGAAGCGGATCGCGCCCGACGGCAAGGTCGTCGTCACGCGCACGCGCGATGGCGGCAAGACCCTCGAGACGCTGTCGAAGGGCCTGCCGAGCAGCTTCGCGTACGACCTCGTGTACCGCCACGCGCTCGCGCTCGCGCCCGACGGCGCGCTCGCGTTCGGCTCGACCACCGGCAACGTGTACACGTCGACCGATCGCGGCGACTCGTGGTCGGTGCTGACGAACAACCTGCCGCCCGTCCACGCGGTCACGTTCGCGCCATGAGCGGCGCGCGGGTCGCGGTCGTCACGGGGGCGGGGCGAGGGCTCGGGCGCAAGATCGCCGAGCGCCTCGCGCGCGCCGGGTACCACGTGATGTGCACCGACATCGACGAGGGGGCCGCCCACGTGACCGCGGCGCTCGTCGAGGGCTCCGCGATGGCCCACGACGTGCGCGACGCGGACGCGCACCGTGCGGTCGCGTTCGCGGCCGCCGCGAAGGGCGACATCGTCGCGTGGGTCAACAACGCCGGCGTGCTGAACGTCGGCGACACCTGGGAGATCGACGACGCGCTGGTGCGGCGCATGGTCGAGGTCAACCTGCTCGGCGTGATGTGGGGCTCGCACGCCGCCGTCGGCGCGATGCGCGAGGGGACGATCCTCAACATCGCGTCGATGTCGGCGATCGTGCCCACGCCGGGGCTCGCCGTCTACGGCGCGACGAAGCACGGGGTGCTCGGCTTCTCGCTGTCGCTCGCCGCGGAGCTCCGGCGGGCGAAGCGGCCGATCACCGTGTCCTCGCTCCTGCCCGACGCGATCGCCGGGGACATGACGAGCGCGGTCGCGCACGACGAGCACGCAGGGCTACTGTTCTCGAACAACCAGCTGTCCCTCGACGACGTGGCCGACGCGGCGGTGCAGATGATCGCGAAGCCGCGGCTCGTGAAGACCATCCCGCGCTACCGCGCCGCGATGATCCACCTGCTGCGGCCGTTCCCGGCGGTCGGCCTGCCGCTGCTCGATCGGTTCGCGGCGATCGGGCGGAAGCGCCAGGCGAAGCGCTGAGTCAGCGCGGCTGCGGATCGGGCGCGCTGGGCTGGTCCCGCCTCGTCCGCATGGCATGGTCTGCCTCATGGCAAAGGACACGCTCTACGTGCTGCGACCGGGCTTCCAGGACAAGGGCGCGACGTACTTCTGTCCCTACAGCGCGCAGGTGATCGGCTTCCTCGACTACTACCCGCAGGTGCGCGCGACGCTCGACGTCGTCGAGCTCGGCTTCGACAAGCCGCGGGAGCCGCTCTCCGAGGTCCTCGGAGAGGATCTCCAGAGTGCGCCGATGCTCGTGCTCGCGGGCGAGGGCGAGCCGGTGACGAACGTGACCATCGCCCACGCGAAGGGGCGCGCGTACGTCGAGAAGACGATCCAGATCCTCCGGTACCTCGCCGCGACGCGCGGCGTGCCGCTGCCTCACTGAGACTGAGATGGTCCGGATCTCCCGGCCACGCCTCAGTTGAGCAGGGTCTCTTCCTTCTTCGTGGCGCTGGCCTGGACCTTGGCCTCGGGCTTGGCCTCCGGCTTCGCCGACGACTCCGACGACGGCTTCACCGTGTTCTCGCTGATCGGCTTCAGCGACTGGCTGTCCGACGGGATCGGGATGCGCGGGTTGCTCGCCTCGGCCTTCGCGACGGCGTTGGCCTGCGACAGCCGCTTCGCGTTGCGCTCGAAGATGAACTGCGTGATGTACGGGAAGCCGACGTGGATGCCGTTGAGCTTCGGCGCGATCGTGGCCTGGAGGCCGAACATGATCACGGCGGCGCGCTCGACGTAGAACCAGCCCTCGGGATACGCGATCGACTTCATGATCTCGCGCAGCTCCTCGCGCTTCATGTCGGGGTCGGCGAGCTTCTGCGCGGCCGCGTCGTAGTCGATCTTGCCGAAGTCGGTGATGTTGAGGTTCAGGAGCTTCTCGAAGTACTTGCGCACGGTGCGCTCGAGCAGCTCCTTGTCGCCCTTCGGATCGATGAAGCCCATCGTGTTGATGCCCTGCACGACGAGGTCGTCCTTGCGGGTCATGAGGCCCTGCAGGATGTCGAACATGCCGTCGGCGAGGTTGTCGGACAGCTCCGTCGCGCTGCCGAGGTCGAGCACGACGATGCGCACCTGCCCGTCGGGGCCGCGCTGGACGAAGAAGTTCCCGGGGTGCGGATCGGCGTGGAAGAAGCGGTCGATGAACAGCTGCTTGTAGAAGACCTTGGTCAGCTTGGTCGCGACGTCGTACGGGTCGAGGCCGAGCTTCGACAGCGCGTCCTTCTTGGTGATCTTGACGCCGTCCATGAACGTCATCGTCATCACCGTCGGGCTCGAGTACTCGGGATAGACCTTCGGGAACAGCGTGTCGGGATCGCCGGTGAAGTTCGCGGCCATCCGCGTGATGCAGCGCGCCTCGTTCGCGAGGTCGGTCTCGCGGTGGAGCATGTCCCCGAGCTGCTCGTGCACGCGGCTGATCTGCTGGATCGGGACGAAGTTCTTGTAGACGGAGAGCGCCCAGCCGAGGACCTTCAGGTCGATCTTGATGATCGTCGCGACGTTCGGATAGAGGATCTTCACCGCGAGGCGCTCGCCGGCGGCGTTCGTCGCCTCGTGCACCTGACCGAGCGACGCGGCCGCGATCGGCTCCTCGTTGAACGTGGTGAAGCACTCGTGCGGGGTCTTGTTGAACGACTTGACGAACGTCGCCTTGATCTTCTTGTACGACTGCGGCGGCACGTCGTCCTGGAGCCCCTCGAGCTCCTCGGTGTACTCGCGCGGGAGGAACGTGCCCATCACGGACAGGATCTGGCCGAGCTTGATGTACACGCCGCGCAGGCGAACGAAGCCCTTGTACATGCGGCGCGCGTTGCGCCGGTTGATCTTCCGCCAGCGCTCCTTCGTGTCGTAGACAGCAGGCCACAGCCGCGCCCACGACACCTGCCACATGTAACTGAGGAAGATGACCGCGAACACACGCAGCGCGCGAATGAGTCTAAGCGCAGCCCACATCCGACGAAGTACTCACGTCGGATGGTAGCATTCTGCGCGTGTCGGACCTCTTCGATCGCGCGGCGAAGTTCTTCCAGGAGCTGCAGACCGACATCTGCACGGCGCTCGCCGACACCGACGGCGCATCGACCTTCGGCGCCGACGCCTGGCAGCGCCCCGGCGGGGGTGGCGGGGTCGCGAGGGTCCTCGAGGGCGGCGCCGTGTTCGAGAAGGCCGGCGTGAACTGGTCCAGCGTCGAGGGCGAGCTCCCCGCCGAGCTCGCCGATCACATGCCGGGGCAGGGGCGCACGTTCCGGGCGGCCGGTGTCTCCCTGGTCATCCACCCGCGGTCGCCGCTCGTGCCCACCACGCACGCCAACTTCCGCTGCCTGACCAAAGGCGACGC
>JAEUJX010000519.1 GCA_016794545.1 Myxococcales bacterium | reverse complement strand
GAGGCGGTAGTCATCCGTGCCTCGTGATGTTCAGGTGATCTTCCTCGATCGCCTCGCGGATCACCGAGGGCATCGCGTCGAGCGTGAGCACGCGGTGGGCGTTCGCGAGGCAGACGCCGGGGTCGATGACCTGGAGCGACTGCGCGTCGACGATCGTCAGGATCCGCTCGCCGTCGACGTCGTACGTGACGTCGAGCTGGGTGCCGCGCTCGATCCGCCGGCACGCGATCATCCGCGCGCCCGCGCCCGCGAGCGCCTCGTCCGCCGCGTCCACCGGATCGCGCCGGCGATCGAGCGCGCGCGCGTGCTCGACGACACCGGCGATCCGCGCCGCGTGCGCTGCCTCGGCCGCCCGGCGGCGCGCCTCCTCCTCGGCGCGGCGCCGCTCCTCGAGCATCACCGCGAACATCTGCGCCACCACCTCGCGGCCACCCTCCGCGATGGTGACCACCCGCGCCGCGAGCTCGCGCGGCGTGACGTCGATGCGCAGCTCGCGTGCGACGCGCAGCCCGAGCGCGTATCCGAACGCCGCGCGCAGCGAGGGCACGACGCCCTTGGTGTCGCCGAGTGGCCGTCCCGCGTCGAGCGCGTCGCGCGCGGTCAGCTCCGCCTCGTCCTCGAGGTCCGTCGTGTCAAAGAGCAGCTCGCCCGAGTACCACCGGCGCGCGGTGACACGCGACAGCGGAGCGGGCTCGTCGTCGGGAGGCAGCGCGATGCGCGACAGCGTCTTGCCGTCGCTCGCGATCCACCCGTGGAAATAGTGACCGCGCACGGCGGACAGCGCCCCGAGATCCGCCGGCGACGCGGGCTCGAGGGGAGCCGCACGCCGACCGGTGATCCGGAAGCGCCACCAGCCGGGCGCGGGGTTGGGAGTGTTGGCCGAGCTTGCGAGGCCACGACCGTCGGTTTCGGAGTCGGGTTCGGGGAGCCGGAAGCTCCTCGCCTTGTCGTCGACGCGCGTACCGCCGAAGTACGGCAGCACGAGCGTCTCGTCCTTCGCGAGGAACTTCTTGTAGTCCACTTACGTCAGCTCCAGGAGCTTGGTCGCCATGACGCGCTCGACCCAGCCGGGCGTCTTCACGCTCGCCAGGATCGGCGCCTCGAGCATCGTGCGAAGCACGCGCGGGACGTGGTACGGGTCGTCGAACAGCTCGACCTTGATCTCGCTGTACGGGACGCCGAGCGTCGTCGCGCAGTCCTTCACCGTCGTGCCGCCGCGCGAGCCCGCGATCATGAGTGCCATCGCGTCGACCTTGTAGCCGAGCGAGTTGAACGTCGCAGCGAGCTGCGCGCCCGACTCGCCGGCGTCATCGCCGACGACGATCACGATCAGCTTCGCACCAGCCTCGATGCGGAGCCCGTCGCGGTGGAGCGCCTGGACGCCCGCACCGTGGATCGTGCCGCCCTCGCCCTTGAGGGGCGCGAGCATGTGCTTGACCGCCGGCGTCGAGGCCGCCTTCGGCTTCAGGACCTGACCGACCGTGTCGAAGGCCGCGATGTGCAGGCGCTCCAGCGGGAAGCCGGCGAGGATCTTCCCCAGCGCCTGCTTGCTCGCCTCGATACCCGTCTGCATCGAGCCACTCTTGTCGATCAGGAACATCACCCGCAGGTTCACCTCCTCGGTCGCCGCCGCCACGGCCTTCTTGGCCGCGTTGTCGGCGCTCTCGACGAGCTTCTCCTTCAGCTCCTTGTCGCGCACGTTCGCCGCGATGTTGAGGCCGCGCTGGTCCGTCGCCGACGCGATCGCCTTCTCCCACCGGGCCCGGATCTCCGGGACCTGGAGGAGGCCGAGCTCCTCGAGCGTCGGCGTCAGCTGGCGCAGGTCGCGGTCCGACAGCGTCGGGAGCAGCGCGACCATGATCGCCGGCGTGAGGCCGATGTCCGGGGGGAGCCGACCGACGGCGTCCTTGTAGCGGAGCTTCTGCGTGACGATCGCCTCGCAGATCTCCGCCTCGGACAGGCCGTCGAACCGGTCCGACTTGGTGATCGCGAGGTTCGTAAGGCCGACCGTGCGGCGGCCGTCCTTCGCCTGCGACTGCTTCCAGCCGAGGAGACCGAAGAACCGCTCGCTGTTCGGCTTGTAGCCGAGCTTGCGCGCGAGGCTCTTGATCGTCTGCTTGAAGCCCGCCTTCACGAGCCCCTGCAGCATCGCGTCGTTCGCCTCGCGAACGCTCAGCCACTTCGTCGCGGCCTTGCCCCAGCGACCCGTCGGAGCACGCTTGCCCGCCGGGTCACCGAAGCCCGCCGCGCGGTTCATCGCCGCGATCTCCGGCGTCTCCAGGAGCTCCGCGACGCGCAGCACCGCCTTCGGCGTGAGCATGCGCGCGCTCTTCTTCTGGTACCAGAGGACCATCGCCTCGCCGATCTTGCGGTAGTCGTCGTCGTAGAACGCGACCGAGCCGTCGTCGTCGTGGACCGGCACGCCCGCGCGCGCCTGCACGAGCATCAGCGCCGCGCACGCGACCTTGAGGTCACGCCAGTCCGTCTCGGTGAGCGCGTAGCTCGCGAGGTGGGCCATCAGGTCGGGGTTCAGCTTGTGAACCTCGAGCAGCTTGCCGTACAGCGCGACCGCGGCCGGAACGTACAGGCCGGGCTTGACCGGCTTGCCGCGGACCTTCTTGGTCTTCTGCTTCGCCGGCATCCACGTGCCGTTCACGTCGAGACCCGGACGGTTGTGCCAGAGGTGCGCCGAGCTACCGAGCACCACGTCGAGCAGCTTCTCGGCCGGACCCATCTGGGCCTCCGGAAGCGGCGTCTTGTTGACGTTCTTCGTCATGTCACGTCCTCCACCCGTACCTGGGGAAAAATACTCCGCGCCCGAGTGAACAAGCCACGATGGTTGCTGATTAAGAGTCAGGTGTCTTGCCACTAGACGAAGGAGACCGAGGGCCTCCTCCGGGAATCGAACCCGGGTTCCGTGCGTGTGGGGCTTGTCGCGCTGGGCGCGGGAAACGATTGTCGGTGCGCGCGTGAGGGGGCGCGCGGGAGGACGGCTCTGCGATCGAGATGAGCGAGCCAGGAAGATGCTCCACGCCCGAGTGAGCAAGCCGCGATCGTTACCGATTCAGAGTCGGGCGCCTTACCACTAGGCCAACGGCGCGTAGAGAGCGCCGTACGGGAGTCGAACCCGTGTGTCCTTGTTGCGTGTAGGGCTTGTTGCGCGGGGCGTGGAAGAAACGAAGGTCAGTGCGCGCGGAGAGAAATACCTCCGCGCCCGAGTGAGCAAGCCACGAGTGTTCTGATTCTGAGTCAGGTGTCTTGCCATTAGACGAAGAGGACATGGAGCGTCCCCTCCGGGATTCGAACCCGGATACCGGCGTGTAGGGCTTGTTGCGATGGGCGCGGAGAGAAACGTGTGGGTGGTGGAGGTGGTCGCGCGATGCGCGTGGTCAGAATATGTTCCGCACCCGAGTGAGCAAGCCGCGAGGGTCTGATGTGCAATCAGGTGCCTTACCGTCAGGCGAATTGCCCACAGTCGGGCAATGCAGGAGTCGAACCTGCGTCTCCGGGGCGTGTAGAGCTTGTTGCGATGGGTGCGGAAGAATAGGTTCTCGCGCTCGAGTCGGCCGTCCGCGATATGCGTTTGCATGCGTTCTAAGCACGTGCCTTGGACCACTCGGCCACAGTTCCCCTTTCGAGGAGCCGGCGGGATTCGAACCCGCGAAACATGGTGCGTGTAGGGACGGTCTGTTGAGCGCGAGAGAAGAAGTTCGCCGAGCTGGCGAGGCGGAAAATGTTTCCGCGACCGAGTGAGCAAGCCACGAGGTGTCTGATGGAAAATCAGGTGCCTTACCGTTAGGCGAACTGTCCATAGGGCGGACAGTATAGGAGTCGAACCTATGTCTCCGGCGTGTAGGGCTTGTTGCGTTGGTCGCGGAAAGAAATGAAAAAGTCAGCGCGTCCGAGAGCACAGTGCGCGAGGGTTTTGGAAGCGGGAGTTGAACCCGCGGCCTTCAGATCTCGAATCTGACGCTCTACCGAATGAGCTATTCCAGAGTGCGTGTAGGCACTGCACGGCTGGACGCGCTGACGAAACTGCCGAAACCGGTCGCGAGGAAACCGGGGGAGGGGTTCCCGTCGGAGACTCCGTTCGGCCGGTGACGACACGAGCGAAGTGGGCAGCAATCTACTCGGCGCGAGAGAAAGCGCAATAACTATTTTTGGACTGTCCTCTAACGCCGCGCGATCGCTTCGATGATCCGTATGCGGCCCGCGCCCGCGAGCTCGAGATCCGGAAGGTCCTCGGCGAACTCGCGCGGATCGAGCACGGCGGCGTCGAACCCGCTGTCGGCGAGCGCGCGCTCGCCCTCGTCGTTCGAGGCGAAGTGGATGTGCACCTTGCCGCGCACGAACGCGGAGACCAGCGCGGCGAAGCCGAGCGCGAACGGTCCGCCGTTGCCCTCGCGCGTGATCACGTCCGAGTAGTACATGCCCTGCGGGAAGCGCGAGAGCGCGGTCGAGAAGCGCGCCCACATCGCGAGCACGCTGTCGCGATCGAAGTAGTTGATGAGGCCCTCGGTGATGATCGCCGTGCCCTTGTCGGGATCGAGCGCGCCGAGGATCGCGTCGATCGACGTGGGGCCGTCATCGGCGAGCGCGTTGACCTCGCACGCGTAGTGGTGCGCGGTCTCGCCGCCGAGCTCCGCGAGGATGCGGCGCTTGTTCGCGAGCATCCCGGGCAGGTCGGCCTCGACGTACGTGATCGCATCGCCGTAGCGCTTCGCGAACCGCCAGCCGCGCGGCGAGAGCCCGCACGCGACCTCGACGATCTGGCTGACCATGCCGCCCTCGATCGCATCGGCGAGCCGCTGATCGATCAGGCGGTGCCGCGCGAGCAGCATGCCCTCGAGCGACGGCAGCTTGACCGCGCTCGCGAACCGGTTCGCGCCGCGCAGCGCGCGGTACATGAGCCGGCCGGTCTTCGTGGCGAACGCGTCGTGCGACTGGCCGTGCGCGTACCAGACGTATCCCGTGTAGTGGGCCGTGGGCGAGATCGCTTCGGGATTGGAACGCGCCATGTGTCCGGTAAGACTGGCATTATTTCTGCTTCGTCTGGGTACAAACGCTGGCGAAACCAGCCTCCGGAGTTATACTGAACATCAGACCAGTGCAGTAGGACCGAGTCATGCGCATCGCCTGCCTCCACGTTCCGCAGTTCGCACTCCAGACCCTGACCCGCGTCGATCCGTCGTTGCGGGGCGCCGCGGTCGCGGTCGTGTCCGTTCCGCTGACGGACTCGCACCGCGCCGGGAGCGCAAGCGCTGCGCTCGGCGGCGGCCGGCCCGCGCTCTATGCGCCGGTCGTGCAGGCGTGCTCGAAGGCGGCATGGGCGCTCGGCGTCCGGCTCGGCATGACGGCGACGGCCGCGAACTCGGTGGCGGCCACCTCGGGCGGTGCGCTGCGCGTCGTCCAGGCGGAGGCGGCCCTCGAGCGCGAGACCGTGCGTGCGATCGCGGACGCGTTGCTCGGTGTCTCGTCCGTGGTCGACACCGGTGGCCGCGTCGGCGCCGGCGGTGCGCACCTCGCGATCTACTGCGAGGTGCCGAGCAAGACGCGCGGCACCTCGTTCGGCGATCGGATGCTCGAGCTGACCGACGCCCTCGGGCTCACCGCGCGGGTCGGCATCGCGGACGATCGGTTCACCGCGTGGGTCGCGGCGGCCCACGGCGGCGTTCCGTCGGAGGAGCGCGGCGTCGTGAGCGTGCCGCGCGGCGGCTCGGCGGCGTTCCTCGCGCCGCAGCCGCTGTCGCTGCTCGCGATCGGCCCGGAGGTGCAGCACATGCTCGAGGCGCTCGGCGTGCGCACGCTCGGCGAGTTCGCCGCGCTGCCCGCGCCGTCGGTTGCGCCGTCTCGCTCGGCGCTCGAGGCCGACTATCAGGCGCTCGCCCGCGGCGACAGCGGCTCGGGGCTGCGCCCGTACGCGCCCGAGGCGCCGATCCGCGAGGACGCGATCATCTCGGCCACGTGCTCGGGACCGGCGGCGCTCGCCGCGCTGGCAGAGCGCATCGCGCTGCGGCTGGCCGGCCGCGGCCGGGGCGCGTCGCGGCTCGAACTGGTGGTTCACGGCCTGCCGTCCGCCCCCGGCCCGGCCGATGCGTCCGCCGCGGCCGACCCGCTCGCACCGCGCACCATTCCGGTCACCGCCGACATGGCGCCGCTCGCGACCGCGGGCACCACGCCGCCGGGCGCTCTGCCGGTGCTCGACAGCGCGGACGCGATCGCCGAGGCACTCGGCAAGGCGATCGGCGACGGTCTTCACACCGCGACGCGGCTGCGCGTCACCGTGACGGCGGAGGCACTCGCGGGCGAGGCGCTCGCCAGCCATCTCGGTCGCCCGGAGATCGCGCAGGCCGCGGCACCGGTCGACGTGCTCGAGGTCGTGCTCGCGACCACGGGTGCGCTCGGCACCTGGCAGCTCACGTCGCCGGCCTCGTCGTCCAGCGGCGCCGCGTCCCTGCGCCGCGAGCGCCGGGATGCGCACCGCCGCACGCGCGCGTCGCGGATCGACCGCCGGCCCGCGCGGGAGCGGCCGGCCGATCTCGTCCAGGCCCGGCTGTTCACGAAGTAGCTGACAAATCGCTGTCAGCTTTGCGGCCCAGCTCCGCGCTTCGCCAGGCGGGAGTGCCGGAGCCACGTGGTACCTGCTGGGCAGAGACGCACCCATCACCGAACGCCCAGCGAAAAGGAACGAGCGATGAGCCTGATCTTCTACTTCTCCCCGATGTCCACCGCGACCCTGACCTCGATCGTGCTCGAGGAGCTCGGCGTGCCGCACGACCGGAAGCGCGTCGACCTGAAGGCCGGCGACAACAAGAAGCCCGAGTACACGAAGCTGAACCCGAACGGCAAGGTCCCGCTGATCATCCACGACGGGACGCCGATCTGGGAGTCCGCCGCGATCACGATGTACCTCGGCGAGCAGTTCGGCGTCGCGAAGGGCCTGTGGCCGGCGGCCGGCCCGAGGCGCGGCGAGGCGATGAAGTGGGTCGTGTGGACCAACGTCACGCTCGGCGAGGCCGTGTACCGCCGCGGTCACTTCGGCGAGTGGGCGGCGCCCGATGCCGGAAACCCGAAGGGCGTCGCGCAGGCGAACAAGGACATCGCCGAGCTGCTCGGCATCCTCGATGGCGCGCTGGCCGGCAAGCAGTTCCTGCTCGGCGAGTACACGCTGGCGGACGCGCACGCCAACTCGTTCTGCGACTGGCTCCGCCACTCGAAGATCGACTTCTCCGCGTTCGCGAACGTGAACGCGTGGAGCGAGCGCTGCGCGGCGCGTCCGGGCTACCAGCGCGCGATGTCGTTCGAGATGGGCTGAGCGAGCGCTCGGCGCGGATCGGTCGCTACTTCAGCAGCTCGTCGGCGAGCTTCTTGGTCAGCTGCGCGTCGGCCCGGTCCCCGAGCTCCTTCTTGACCATGCCGATGATCTTGCCCGCCATCTTCGGATCCTTGGCCGGCAGGGCGGCGACGTGCTTCGCGACGACGTCGCGGAGCTCGGCCTCGGACAGCTGCTTGGGCAGGAAGCCGGCGCACCACTCGATCTCGAAGTCGAGCTCCGCCACCTGCTCCTTGCCGCGCTCGCCGGCGGCGGCGTACTCCGTGCGCGCCTTCTCCATCGCCTTCTTGTAGGAGGAGATGACGTCGAGGATCAGCGCGTCGTCGACCTGGCCCGAGAAGCCCTTGGCCGTGCGGCGCTCCATGATCTTGGTGTTGATCATGCGGACGAGGTTCGCGGTCTTCGTGTCCTTCGCCTTCATGGCAGCGGTCAGCTGCTCGCGAAGCTTGCCTTCCAGTTCCGTCGACATGGCGACGGTCTACCACGACTACCAGCTGTCGTCGCCCGCGGGCTCTTTGATCGGCGGGACGTTGATGACGGCCGAGTTGCTGCCGGCGTTGGCGCTCTCGTTCTGCTCGTCCATCAGCCGTGCGCCCTCCATCAGGAGGTGCGTGGTGGAGACCGCGACGCGGTCGGCGCCCTCGACCAGGCACGCGGTGAACTCGAACTCGCCGGCACCCCAGGTGAGGAGGTAGTAGACGCAGTCGGCATCGACCGGCTCGTCGGCGTCGTCGAGCCGCGCGTGGACCACCTTGCCCTCGCGCACGAGGATCTGGGCCGAGGGGCCGCTCGGCGCGCGGAGCTGGAGCAGCCCGGTCTTGCGCTCCATCTCGATGAGGACCAGCAGCGACGACAGACCGACCTGCGAGAGGTCGCCGCGGAGGCTCGAGCTGCCGAGCTGCTCGCGCGTCTCGGCGACGGCGGCCTGGGTGCGGCGGAGCGTCTTGGCGACGCGGAGGTCGAGCTCCTCGAACCGGAACGGCTTGGACACGTAGTCGTCGGCGCCGAGCCGGAAGCCGCGGATGCGATCATCCTCGGACGACAGCGCGGTCAGGAAGATCACGGGCAGCGTGGCGAGCTCCTGGTGCGCGCGCAGCTGGCGGACCAGCGACCAGCCGTCCATCTTCGGCATCATCACGTCGGTGATCAGCAGATCCGGCGTGCGGGCGCGGGCCCGGGCGAGGGCGTCCTCGCCGTCGACCGCGGTCTCCACGCTGTACCCGCGCTTCTCCAGCACGGTCGCCACCATGCGGAGAATCCAGGCGTCATCGTCGGCGACGAGTACGTGCGGAGCCATCGGGACCAGTGGTGAAAGGTAGCGGATCGTCGTCCGGATGCGCAACCCGCGGCTCGCCGGGGCGGTCCAGTCTCGGGTAGCTCAGGGCGAGGTGGCGGGCCCGGCGCCGGGTCTCGGGGCGGGCAGCTCGTCGCGGACCTGCGCGATCGTCCACGCGGCGCGATCTCGACGAGCGACGCGGCCATCGGAGAGCGCGACCACCGCGCGGCCCGCCTTGTCGACGGCGACGCCGACGGCCTTCGCGCCCTGCGTGCCGGCGATCGGATCTCGCACGATCTTCGTACCCTGCTTCGCGGGCGTCACGGTGACGAGCTCGAGTCCGCTGCGCGTGGTGCCGACGGCGGCGAGCGTCGCGGCGTCGGGACCGGCGGCGGCGACGTGCACGGACAGCCCGGCGGGCCATGCCGTCGTGGTGCCGGCCTTGAGGTCGACCGCGCCGCGATCGGTCAGCGCCCAGCGCTCCGAGACGAGGCGCGTGATCGTGCGCGGCGTGCGGGCGATGCGCTTGAACGTCGCCCCTTCGAGGCGCATGAGCCCGCGCGCGGTCTGGATCACCACGGCGGTGTCTCCGCCCGCGATGGCGAGGACGGGCGCGGGAGCCAGCGCGAGCTTCGCGGGCTCGCCGCCGGCGGTGCGATCGAGCGCGAACAGCTGCCGGCCCACCGCCGCGACCGATCGCTTGCCGCCGCTCATCACGGCCTTGCCCTTCTGGACCAGGCGGATCGCGGTCCACCCGTTGTCGGCGAGCCGGTACACGACACCGTCTCCGAGCACGACCACGTCGCCGCCGGCGCGGCCGGCGAGCACGGGAACGTCGGCGGTCGAGAACGCGCGCGTGCGGACGTAGTCGCCGCTCGCGGTGGGAGCGAACACCTCGCCGCCCCGGCCGAGGACGACCGCCTTGCGTGCGTCGTCCCCCGGAGGCGGCGCGAGCGCGACGACGACGACCGCCAGCACGAGCGGCGTCACGCGGTTACTTCCCGGAGGTAGTCGACGGGACCTTCATGAAGTCGCACGCCTTCAGCTGCTCGAGCGTCTTCGCGGCGATCGCGCACTCGACCGCCTCCTTCGAGGAGCCGCCCTTGCAGCGCCGGACCTCGCCCTGCATGTCCTGCCCCTCGGTGAGGTGCTCGGTGCCGAGCAGGGACTGCATGTTGGCGATCGCCTTCCGGCACGACTCTTCGCTCGGCTTGTTGCAGCCGGTCGTAAGTCCGAGACCGAGGAGCAGCGCGGCGGCGGTGAGGTGCTTCATGACCAGTCCTTGGAGGACTCTACCAGCTGGCGCGCGTTTGCGAGATCCTGGCCGGTATCGATCTCGCGCCACTGACCGTCGATGAGCACGGGGTCGACCCGGATGCCCGCGTCGATCATCGTCTGCCACAGGTCCGTCTGATAGGCGTTGCGGAAGGCCGCCGCGCGCATGAACGGCTCCTCCTCGCGGCCCGCGAACTTCGCGAGGAGCGCGTCGATCGTGTTGCCGACCGCGGCCGCGCCGCGCTCGGACAGGCGCGCGAGCCCGATGTACTCGCCGATCGCCTCGGCGGGCGGCAGCGCGCGCTTGCCCACGCGCGCGACCGAGCCGTCGGGCATGAGGTCCGAGACCTCGCCCTCGTCGAGCGGGTGCTCGGTGCGGCCCACGTAGATCGAGCGGAAGTCGCGATCGATGACGAGCCCGATGTCGGCCGTGGAGTCCGCAGCGGCGCGCGCGACGGCGGGCGTGAAGATGATGTCGGAGTACGTGACGTACGTCGCCGCGTCGAAGTAGCGCCGCGCCTTGGCCATGGAGAGCAGCACGTTGTTGGTCTGCCACTCGGCGTTGTCGACGAACGTGACCCGTGGCACCAGGCCCGCCACGAACTGCTCGAGCACGTCGCCGCGATAGCCGCGGATCACGACGAGCTCCTCGACGCCGACCGAGGCGAGCGCCTGCCACACCCAGCCGAGGATCGGCCGGGCGCCGACCTGCACCATGCACTTCGGCACCTCGTCGGTGTGATTGCCGAGCCGCTTGCCGCGGCCCGCCGCGATCAGGATCGCTCGCTTGATCATGCCTGTGTCCTCTGCGGACGTCCGAGCCTGAGCAGGATGCCCAGGAACGTCTTCGCGAAGTAGAGCGCGTTCACCCCCGCATACGCCCAGAAGAAGATGTCGATGCGGTTCACCACCGCGCACAGCCACAGGTACTGCGGGTAGTGCACGAGGAGCCGCGCGACGAGCTCGAGTGCGGTCAGCACGAGCCCGAGCGGTCCCGAGCGACCGCCGACGTCCGCGGGCTGGCCGTCCTCGGTCGGCGGCTTCGCGCCGTACTCCGGCCGCCGCGTGAACGAGGTCAGCGACAGGCCGGCCGCGAGGCACCACAGCGCGCCGAGCCCGACGAGCAGGAGCCGCACGTCGCCGCCGGAGTCCTGCCACATCCGCACGGTGACCGCGCCGAGCAGCAGCATGGCCTTCAGCTCGTCCATCAGGAAGTCGAGCTGGTGCCCGAGCGGCGAGGCGGTCTTGCGCAGCCGCGCGAGCATGCCGTCCGCGCAGTCGAGCACGAACGAGAGCTCGAACACGAGCGCGGCCGCGACCAGCCACCCGTAGCCGGGCAGGAAGATGAACATCGCGCACGCGCCGGCCGCGACGAACGCGGAGAGGAACGTGACCTGGTTCGGCGTGACCGGCGTGTTGCGCAGGAGCCAGACCACGACGGCCGCCGGCGGCCTGGCGATCCACTCGGTGAACCAGTTGATGTCGCGCTTCTTCTTCGAGGCGCGATAGATCTCGGCGACCGACGGCATCTGCGGCGGTGACCTTATCAGCTGCCCCGGTGCCTCGCGACCTCGCGGGATCGTGCGATGCTGCGCCCCATGCGTGGACTCTGGGTGTGGCTCGCAGTGGCACTGCTATGTTCATCGGCCTACGCGCAGGGCGGCGATCCTGCGCCGGGACCTGCGCCGGCGCCGGATCCCGGCGGCGCACCAGCGCCCGCGCCCGACGCCGCGGGTGGGCCGGCGCCCGACGCCGCGGGTGGGCCGGCGCCCGAGGCCGCGGGTGCGCCCGCGCCCGACGCCGCGGGTGCGCCGGCGCCTCCGACGGGGCAGGGCGATGCGCCGAAGCCGTTCGATCCGGACGCGCCGCCGCCGAGCGGCTGGCGGTTCATGCTGTCGGACCTGTCGATCCTCCGCATCAACCCGATCGGCCTCGAGACCCGCGCTCGCTTCGGGTTCCAGAAGCGCCTCTACTACTCCGAGAAGGCGGTCACCAAGCAGAACTTCGCGTTCGCCGGGCTCTATCCCAAGCTCAATCCCGCGAGCGCGAGCGTCGCCCTCGGCGGCGAGCTGCAGCCGGCGTCGGTGTTCAACCTCCGCGTGTTCGGCGAGTTCCAGCAGTTCTTCGGCACGTTCGGCTTCCTCCAGTCCTACACGTCGGCCGACGCGAACTTCTCCGACCAGCGCGCGAAGGATCTGATCGACGATCCGGTCCTGAAACCGCAGGCGACCAAGCTGTACCACCTATCGATCCAGCCGCTGCTCCAGGCGAAGGCGGGTCCGATCGCGATCCGCGCGCTGTTCCAGCTCGACTACTGGGCGCTCGACATCCGCGACGGCGACGTCACGGCCTACGAGCCGACGTTCGACACGCTGCTCCCCGACAACGGGTGGACGCTGCAGACCGACACCGACGTGCTCTACACCGGCAAGAAGGGCCTCGCGATCGGTCTGCGCCACACGTTCGTGAAGCCGTTCTACAAGGCGAAGCACTTCACCGATCAGGCCGCGTTCGATGCGTACGACAACCAGAACAACCACCACCGGATCGGCCTGTTCGGCGCGTACACGCTGCGCGACACCGGCCCGTCGAGGTTCAACAAGCCGACGTTCGTGCTGATCCTGTCCTGGTACCTCTCGCACAAGTACCGCACCGGCACGCCCGACACGCTCGATCCGGGCCACACCGCCGACGACTACGTGTCGCGCGCGGTGCCGTACGTGATCGCCGGCTTCGCGTTCGAGTCGGACTTCATGGCCGTCCGACCCTGAGCTCAGCGCGCGCGCCGCTCGCGGAGCTTCCGCAGCCGCGTCTGGTCCTCGCGGTCGCGCTCCGAGAGCGCGCGGCCGACGGTCGCGATCCGCTCCGCGAGCTCGGGCGCGACGCGCTGCTCGAGCGTGTGGAGCTGCCGCGAGGTCCGCGCGAGCGCGCCACCGAGGGCCCGGACGTGCGCCTCGCGCGCGACCGCAGCGACCAGACGGGTCGCGAGGGACTCGAACCGGTTCGCCGCCTCGAACAGCGCACCGCCCGTCGCGGCGGGCGCCGTCGCGCGCGCGGCGAGGTCGCGGTCGAACGTCGGCGCGTGCTCCACGGTCGGGACGACGACGCCCCACACGCGCTCGATGGCGAGGTCGAGCTCGACGGTGCGCGCCGGCCATCCGGTCGCGGCCACCGCGCCCTCGCCATGGAGGGCGAGAGCATCGACCTCGGCGGCATACGCGGACGCCGCGGTCTCCGCGATCGCGCGGCGCTCCTCGGCGACGGGACGCGCGAGCGGCACCAGCGTGCGGACGAGCGCCTCGCGCTTCTTGCGCAGGAGGTCGGCGCCCTGCCGCACGCGCTCGAGGAGCCGGCGCGCGCGCAGCAGCTCCGCGCGGGTGGGCGCGGCGCGGATCACGAGGAGGCTCCCGGCCGGAGCGCCCACGTCGCGTCGTCGATCCGCTCGAGCTCCTCGCGCGGCATCGCCTCGAGCAGCCGCCAGCCGATCGCGATCGTCTCGGCGAGCGTGCGCCGCTCCGTGCCCTGCGCGATCAGCTCGCGCTCGAACCGCACCGCGAAGTCGCGGGCGCGCCGGTCGGCGTCGCCGAGGCCGGCTTCGCCGACGATCGACTCCATGAGGCGCGCATCGCGGCCGCGCGCGTACAGCGCGTAGAGCTGATCGGCCCAGCGCCGGTGCTCGCGCACGGTCTTGCCCGCGCCGATGCCGGCGTTCATCAGGCGCGACAGCGACGGCAGCACGTCGATCGGCGGGTAGACACCCTGGCCGTGTAGCGCGCGCGACAGGACCAGCTGCCCTTCGGTGATGTAGCCCGTGAGGTCCGGGATCGGGTGCGTGATGTCGTCGTCGGGCATCGAGACGATCGGCAGCTGCGTGACCGATCCGGACCGGCCGGTCAGCACCCCCGAGCGCTCGAACAGCGAGGCGAGGTCCGTGTACATGTACCCGGGATAGCCGCGTCGCCCGGGCACCTCC
>JAEUJX010000447.1 GCA_016794545.1 Myxococcales bacterium | reverse complement strand
CAGGTCGATGTCGCGCGGCAGCCCGGGAGCGAGCTCCGTCGGCCGGCGTGGCCCGCGATAGACGACCTCGAACAGGATCGCCGGCGTGTCGTCGCCCCGGAACGGCGGCTGCCCGGTGAGCGCGCGATACAGGACGGCGCCGAGCGCGAACAGATCGCTCCGCGCGTCGGCGACGCGGCCGCGCGCCTGCTCCGGAGCCATGTACGCCGGCGTCCCGACGAGCAGGTTCTGGGTCAGCGTGTTCCCGCCGCCTTCGAGCCGCGACACGCCGAAGTCGAGGATCTTCCAGCTCGCGGGCGCGCCGCCGGGCTCGTGGAGGAAGAGGTTCTGCGGCTTGATGTCCCGGTGGACGATGCCGGCGGCGTGCGCGTCGCGGAGCCCGGCCGCCACCTGCGTGCACATCGCGATGCTCCGGCGCAGATCGAGCGGGCCGGTCTTGCGCAGGTGCCACGCGAGATCGTGGCCGTGGAGGAGCTCCATGACCAGATACGGCACCGCGCCATCGAGTGCGCCGACCTCGAACACCGACACCAGGGCGGGCGAGCGGAGCGCCATCGCGATCTCCGCCTCGCGCCGGAACCGCGCGAGCTGTTCGTCACCGGTCGCCATCAGGGTCTTCACGGCGGCGGTCTCGCGTCCGTCCTCGCGGCGTGCCGCGTAGACCTCGCCCATCGCGCCGCGGCCGATCACGTCCCCGAGCACCCACGCACCGGCGCTGCGCCCGGTGTGACGGCCGAGCTTGCGCGCCCCGCCGACCTCGAGGGCCTTCTCGAGATCGAGGTTGGCCTCCGCGAGCTGGGCCTCGCGCTGCTGGACGACGCGGGTGGCCGCCTCGACCTGGGCCATCGCCTCGATCGCGGTGCGCCGCGTGAGCAGCGCTTGCCGCAGCGTGCCGAGGTACACGAGCGGCACCATCACGCACGCGAACGCGACCACGAGCGGCGAGTTCGGCCCGCGGATCAGCCCGAGATCCGGGATCACGCCCGCGCCGATCAGCAGCGCCGTCGTCGAGTAGACCGCGCAGGCCACCAGGCAGCCCGCGACCGCCCAGCGCCGGTCGTCCCCGGTGCCGAAGAACGAGATGCCGAGCGACACCGCGATCGGCGCCGGCGAGAACACGCCGATGTAGTACTCGATGACCCCCGAGCTCAACACGGCGGTGCCGCTGAACACGCGGAACATCACGAGGTAGCCCGGGCCCGGCCGCGCCCGGCGCCACACGTAGAGCGAGACCACCCCGAGCAGCCCGATGGCGGTCATCGCGGAGTAGCGCAACCACGGCACTCCGCCGAGGACCGTGAACCAGGCCAGCGCCGTGAAGCACATCGTCCCGAGCAGCAGCCCCATCCCCCGTGCGCGCTCGACCTCGTCGACATGGAGCGCGTGCTGGCCGCGCGTCCGGGACCCCCCGCTCGTGGACCCGGGCTCCGCCGGTCCCAGCGGCCCGGCCCGCCGCCCGCCGGGCCGATCGGCCAGCGTCAACGTCGAGGCGTCCGCGACCGCGGCGCCGGGGGCGTCATCGTCCACGTCGCGATGATACCGGCAGAAAATTCCGCCGGAAAAACAGGTCGGACCTAATTACACGGGGTGGCAGGTTCTGCACGACGTTGTAATATTAGCAGGCCGTGACGATTCAGCCCCGCCACCTGATCCTGAAGCTGGTCCTCGGCGCCGACGACGAGACGCTGTCGGCGCGCGCCGCGATCGCGTGCTGCGCGCTGTTCGGCATCCAGGAGAACAGCGTGAGGGTCGCGCTGAACCGGCTCGCCGCGGACGGGCTGGTCGAGAGCTTCGAGCGCGGGCGCTACCGGCTCGGCCCGCAGGCCGCGGCGCTCGCCGGCGAGGTCCGCACGTGGCGCGCGGCCGAGGCGCGCGCGCGGGCGTGGCACGGTGGCTACGTCGCGGTGCACGTCGGCGGTCTCGGGCGCACCGACCGGGCCGCGCTGCGCACGCGGGAGCGCGCGTTCGGCCTGCTCGGGTTTCGCGAGCTCGAGACCGATCTGTTCGTGCGCCCCGATAACCTCGCTGGCGGTGTGGCCGGCGTTCGCGAGCGCCTCGCGAAGCAAGGCGTGCCGGCGCCGGTGTTCCTCGCCAGCGATCTCGACGCCGATCGCGACGCGCGGGCTCGCGCGCTGTGGGACGGCAAGGCGCTGAGTCGGCAGTACGTGACGACGCGCGAGAAGCTCGAGCGGTGGCTCGCGAAGTCCGACGATCTGAGCCGCGAGGCGGCCGCGCGGGAGTCCTTCCTGCTCGGCAGCAGCGCGATCCGCACGATCGTGTTCGATCCGCTCTTGCCCGCGCCGCTGGTCGACGTGGACGCGCGGCGGGCGTTCGTGCAGGCAGTCAAGGAGCTCGACGAGCGCGGCCACGCGATCTGGCGCTCGCTGTTCTCGCGGCTGCACCACGCGGAGGCGGCCGCGTGAGGCGATCGATCGGCGACCTCCTGTCCCGCGACGAGGTGCGCATGCTGAGCCGTCGCTCGAACGTGCGCGGCGCGGTCGCCGTGCTGGTCACCTGGGCCGTCATCGGCGGCGTGCTCGCCGGCCTCGCCCACGCCGTGACCCTGCCGCTGCCGCTCGCCATCCCGGCGTTCGTCCTCGGGCTCGTGATCCTCGGCGGCCGTCACCTCGCGCTCGCGATCCTCCACCACGAGGCCGCGCACAAGTCGCTGTTCGCGACCAGCTGGCTCAACGATGCGGTCGGCGACTGGCTGTGCGCCCGGCCCGTGTGGAACCACCTCGGCAAGTACCGCGCGCACCACCTGAAGCACCACGCGCGCACGAACCAGCCCGACGATCCGGACCTCTCCCTGATCGCCCCGTTCCCGGTGCGGCGCTCGTCGCTGCGCCGCAAGCTCTGGCGGGACGCGCTCGGGATCTCCGGCCTCAAGTTCCTGATCGGCCACGTGCTCCAGAGCGCCGGCGCCATCGCCTACACCGTCTCGAGCGACGTCGTCCGGCTGCCGCGCACGCCGTGGTGGCAGTACGTCACCCGCTTCGTCAGGAACAGCGCCGGCATGGTGCTCACCAACGCCGTGCTGGTGGCGATCCTCGCGCTCGCCGGGCACGCGTGGCTCTACGCCGTCTGGGTGCTCGCCTACGTCACGCCCTACCCGCTGTTCCTCCGGATTCGCTCGCTGGCCGAGCACGCGTGTACCGCGCGCACCGAGGACCTGTTCGAGAACACGCGCACCACGCGCGCCGGCCTGCTCGCCCGCGCCACCGTCGCGCCGATCCGCGTGAACTACCACCTCGAGCACCACGCGCTGCCCGCGGTGCCGTTCTACCGCCTGCCCGCGCTGCACCGCCTGCTGCGCGAGCGCGGCGCCCCAGAGCCGCCGTCGTATCGGGACGTGCTGCGCATCGTCAGCACGCGCCCCGCTCAGGCCGCGCGCTGACGCGCCGCCGCGGCGAACCGCGCCACGATCTCGCCGGCGCCCTCGACGGCCTCGATCCCGCCGACGCTCTTGCCGGCCTGGAAGAAGTCCTTGTAGCTGACGCCCGACAGCGACGCCTTCCGCAGCTCGAAGATGCTCTTCACGCTGTAGTACATGCGCGCGTAGTGCTTGAGCCGCGGGTGCTTGAGCGCGCGCTTCATCAGCGGGCTCGCCTTGGTGCCGACCTTCTCGATGTACGGCGTCTTGATCACCGCGACCGGCACCCCGGAGATCCGCTCGGTGAGCACGATGTCCTCCGGCTCGGCGCGCAGGATCGCCTGCTTGTAGTCGTCGTGGGCGGCGCACTCGCGCGACGCGATGAATCGCGTGCCGAGCTGCACGCCCGCGAAGCCGAGCGCGAGCGCCTCGGCGAACTGCGCCGGCGTCCCGATGCCGCCCGCGCAGATCAGCGGGACCCCGAGGTCGCCGAGCTCGGCATACAGCTCGCGCGCGGACTTCGTGCCGGCGTGGCCGCCCGCGTCGCGGTTGACGCAGATCAGGCCGTCGACGCCCGCGGCGAGCGCCTTGTCGGCCCACTTCCGCTCGGTGACGTCGTGATACACGATGCCGCCCGCGGCGTGGACCTTGTCGACGACCCACCGCGGATCGCCGAGCGCCGTGATGAAGAACCGCACGCCCTCCTCGAGGGCGACGTCGATCCAGCCGCGCATCCGGTTCTCGTACACGCTCGACGACTTCTCGACGATCGCGTTGAAGCCGATCGGCTTCTCCGTCTGCGCGCGGATCCAGCGCAGCCCCTCGCGCAGGTCGCGCTTGTAGACGAACGTCATCGAGATCGGTTGCACGATACCGATGCCGCCGGCCGCGGACACCGCCGCGATCAGCTCGGGGTTGGAGCACGGGTACATCGCGCCGCAGATCAGCGGGACCTCGATACCGACGTGACGCGTGAACGCGGTCTGCATGGGGCGCATCCTACGCGACCGCCGCGAGCTCGAGGATGATCTCCGGCGCGCCCGGCGGCCCGTACGGGCCTTCGAAGCGCACCAGGCGGTGTGGCGCCTCGGCCTCGAACCACATGCGATATTTCGGGATGAACGGCTTCGCGAGCCTCGTCAGGACGCTACCGAGCGAGATCCAGTCGTTGAGGTCCGGGTACATGACGACCTTCACGGTCTCGCGCCTGCCGATCGGAGCGGCGAGCACCTCCGTGCCGGCGCGCTCGACGTACAGCTTCGCCACGAACCGGTCGTTGATCCAGGCGTACAGGCTCTTGCGCGTCTCGAGCTCGAGCCAGCCGAGCATGAACGGCAGCGCGACCTCCGGGTACATCTCGGCGGGCATGCCGATCTTCGCGTGCAGGTACGTCGGCACGGCCTCGTGGCGGACGACCGCGCCGTCGTCGTCGACGATCTCGCGCACCAGCGAGTCCGCGACGAGCCCCTGCGGCGCCACCGTGTACCGGATCTGCTCGCGCAGCCGCCCGGTGAACATCGGGTGATCGGTCTCGAGCACGACACCGCCGCTGTCCTCGCGCAGCGTCACCACGCTCTCGGTGCTCGCCATCCCCGACAGGATGCGCTTCGCATCGAGCACGCCGTGATAGTCGCGCTTGTCACGCGGCCGGATCGCGTAGCGCGCGGTCCCCGCGAACCCCGCCGGGGGCGCGGGGATATGGGCGAGCGCGCTCACCGGAGCTCCGCGCTCGTCTTGCCGAGCAGGCGGCGCGCGACCACGAGCATCTGGATCTGCTGCGTCCCCTCGAAGATGTCGAGGATCTTCGAGTCGCGCGCCCACTTCTCGAGGAGCTCGTCCTCGGCGTACGCGCGCGGGCCGACCAGCTCGAGGCACCGGAGCGTCAGCTCGTTCGCGACCCGTGCCGCCTTCGCCTTCGCCATCGACGCCTCGAGCGAGTTCGGGATGCCGTTGTCGGCCATCCACGCCGCCTTGAGCGTGAGCAGCCGCGCCGCCTCGAGCTCGGCCTCGAGCCGCAGCAGCTCCGCGCTCTCGTCGACCCCCTCCTCGCGCAGGATCTGCCGCGTGCGCTCGAGCGACGCCTGCGCGACGCCGAGCGCCATCGCCGCGACCACCGGCCGCGTGTTGTCGAACGTGCTCATCACGCCCGCGAACGCCTTCTTGGTGTCGATGTCCGCGCTGCCGAGGATGTTCGCCTTCGGGATGCGGCACTCGTCGAGCACGATCGTCGCCGTATCCGACGCGCGGATCCCGAGCTTGTGATCGAGTCGCACGACGGTCATGCCTTTCGTGCCCTTCGGCACGAGGAACGCTTTGATCGCGGCGCGGCCGAGCGCCAGGTCGAGCGACGCCCAGACGACCACCGCGTTCGCCCGTTCCCCGGCGGTCACGAAGATCTTCTCGCCGGTCAGCACCCACTCCTCGCCGTCGAGGCGCGCGGTCGTGCGGATCGCGGCGGAGTCGGAGCCGGCGCCAGGCTCGGTGATCGCCATCGCGATCCACCGGTCGCCGTACTCCTGCTTCTGCTCCTCCGTGCCCACGGCGGCGAGCGCGGCATTGCCGAGGCCCTGGCGCGGGATCGTCAGCGCGAGCCCGACGTCGCCGCGCGCGAGCTCGATCATGCCGAGCACGGTCGACAGGTTCGCGCCGTTCCGCGACTTCTTCTTGGCCGGCTCGTCGGTCGACCGGGCGTCACCGCCGGCGCCCTTCTCGCGCGACAGCGACTTCGCCGACGCGCCACCGCCGCCGTCGTTGAGCCCGTCGAGCAGCGCGGCCAGGAGGTCGAGCTCCTTGGGGTACGCGTGCTCCTTGGTGTCGTACTTGCGCGAGATCGGGCGGAACACGTTGTTCGCGACGAGCCGCGCCTGCTGCAGGAGCGGCGTGAGCTTCTTCGGGATCTCGAGGTCGATCATGCGAGCAGCGCTCCTTCCATGATGGCGATCGCGCGCAGGTCGCGATACCAGCGCTCGACGGGGTGTTCCTTCACGAAGCCGTGGCCGCCGAGCAGCTGGACGCCGTCGGTGCCGGCCTTCATCGCCTTCGCGCCGCACTGCACGCGCACGAGCGCGGCGGCGTGGGCGACTGGCGCGCCGCGATCCGCGAGCGCGGCGGCGCGGTGAACGAGCAGGCGCATCCCGTCGAGCTCGATCGCGAGATCCGCGATCATGAACGCGACCGCCTGACGATTCGTGATCGGCTCGCCGAACGCCTTGCGCTCGTTGCAGTACGGGATGACGTAGTCGAGGACGGCGCGCGCGCCTCCGACCGCCATCGCGCCCCACGCGATCCGCGCGCGTCCGACGAGCTCGGCCGGGTCGAACGCGGCATCGTCCACCTTCGCACCGCCGACCAGCGCGTCGTCGGGGACGAACGCGCCGTCGAACCGCAACGAGCACAGCCCGGCCGCGCGCAGGCCCATCGCGGGCTGCGGCGTCACGGTGAGGCCCGGCGTCGCCCGCGGGACGAGGAACAGCCGCGGCCCCGCGCCGCGGATCTCGGCGAGCACCACGAACAGCTCCGCCGACTGCCCGAGCGGCACCAGCGCCTTCGCGCCGTGCAGGGCCCAGCCGCCGGGCACGCGCACCGCACCGGTGCGAGGCCGGAGCGGATCGCTGCCGGGCGCCGGCTCGAGCACCGCGAGCGCCGCCGGGAAGAACGCGTCGGCCGTGAACTTCGGGAGCCAGCGTTGCTGCTGCGCCGCGGTGCCGTACTCGACGAGCGCGGTGGCCACGCCGAGCGGCGCCGCGATCGCGAGCGCGAGACCCAGGTCCCCGCGCGCGAGCTCCTCGAGCGCGAGCACGGTCGTCACCGACGCGCGCGTCTCGGCCATCCCGCCCGCGGACTCCGGGACGACGAGCGCCGCGAGCATCAGCTCCTGCGCCGCGGCGAGCACCTTCGGATCGGGCGCGACGGCGGCATCGGCCGCGTGCGCCGCGGGTCGCATGGTCTCGTCGGCGAACCGTCGCGCGGTGGCGCGGACCATCTCCTGGTCTTCCGTCGGCGCCAGATCGAACGCGCCGGCCGAGATCACCGCCGCGAGTCGAGCGGGCTCCGAGGCGCGCGAGGGCGGCGTCGCCGTGGCGGGCGGCGCGCTGGCGGGCGTCGTGGCGCTTCGCGCCCTGGAGGCGTCTGACGTCTTGCGGCGGGCGAGCCGCGCGAGGGCGGGCGCGCGTGGCGCGCCCGACATCAAGCGGCCGGCCGCCGCCCCGACGCCATGCAGGGCGCGCTCCGTGACCTCGCGGATGCCGAGCTTGTCGGGCAGGTCGCTGCCGCCGAACTTCGTGAGCCAGCGGAACGGCCCGCCCGCGACCCGCTCCAGATTCGACTTCGTCGTCACCATCGGGACTCCTTTCACACCCTCTCGAGGACGGCCGCGGCGCCGAGGCCGCCGGCCGCGCAGATGCCGAGCACCGCGAGCTGCTTGTTCGACGCGGCGAGCTCGTTCGCCATCGTCGTGACCATGCGCGCGCCGGTCGCGCCGAACGGGTGGCCGAGCGCGATCGAGCCGCCGCGGACGTTGAGCTTCGCCGGATCGATCTCGCCGACCGCGGTCTCGCGGCCGAGCCGCGCGCGCGCGAACGACGCGGACGCCAGCGCCTTCGTCACGCACAGGACCTGCGCGGCGAACGCCTCGTGCAGATCGACATAGTCGCAGTCCGCGAGCGTCACGCCCGCGCGATCGAGCGCCTTCGGCACCGCGAGCGCGGGACCGATCAGGAGCTGGTCCGCGGGATCGACGCCGATGTACGCCCACGATCTGATCGCCGCGAGCGGCCGGTAGCCGAGCGCGCGCGCCTTGTCCTCGCTCATCAGCAGCACGGCCGCCGCACCGTCGGTCAGCGGGCTCGCGTTGCCGGCGGTGATCGTGCCCTCCTTGGAGAACGCGGGGCGCAGCTTCGCGAGCCGCTCGAGGCTGGTATCGCCGCGGACGAGGCCATCTCCGTGGACCCAGGTGCCGTCGCCGACCTCGACCTTCGTGACCTCGCTCGCGAACCGCCCGCTCGCGATCGCCGCGGCGGCGCGCTGGTGCGAGCGCAGCGCGAGCTCGTCCTGGGCCTGGCGCGTGATCTCCCAGCGCGTCGCCATGCGCTCGGCGGACTCGCCCATCACCTCGCCGGTGGTGCGCTCCGCGATCTTCGGCTGCCGCGGGATCAGCTGACCGATCGGGCCGAGCTTTCCGAGCGCTGCGACGTAGTCGGAGACCGCCGGCTTGCCGAGCGCGAGCGGCGCGAACGCGTGGATGATCTGCTGCGGCAGCTTGACCTCGGCGTTGCTCGTCGAGTCGCTGCCGCCCGCGATCATCACGTCGGCCTCGCCGCGCTCGATCGCGGCGGCGGCGAGCGTGACCGCCTGCAGGCCCGACGCGCACGCGCGCGTGACGGTCATCGCCTCCGCGGAGGGCGGCAGACCGAGGTCGAGTGCGATCTCGCGGCCGACGTTCGGCGCGCCGCCCGGCAGGATGACGCCGCCCCACACCACGCCTTCGACCTCGCGGTATGCCAGGTCGAGGCGCGCGAGCAGCGCGCGCGTGGCCGCGGCGCCGAGCGCGAACGTGTCGAGCCGCGTGAAGTCGGTGAACGCCTTGACGAACGGGGTGCGCATGCCGCCGACGACGACCGCGCGACGCTTCGAGCTGTTCGAGGTACCCATGATGTTCTCCTACGCTCCGATCAAGGCGCCGCCGCACACGCGCAGCGTCGCTCCGGTGATGCCCTGCGCACCCGGGCTCGCGAGGAACGCGAGCGCCTGCGCCACGTCCTCGGGTTGCCCGCCCTGCCCGAGGGCCGCGAGCCGCCGCCCCGCCTCGCGGATCATCAGCGGGATCGCCGCCGTCATCCGGGTCTCGATGAAGCCCGGCGCGATCGCGTTCGCCGTGATGCCACGCGGCGCGACCTGCGCCGCGAGCGCGTCGACATAGCCGATCAGCGCCGCCTTCGACGCCGAGTAGTTCGCCTGCCCCACGTTGCCCGCGATGCCCGACACCGACGACAGGCAGAGCACGCGCCCGCCGTCCCGGAGCGCGCCCGCGAGCAGTGCGTCGGTGATGCGGATGACCGCGGCGAGGTTGACGCCGAGCACCGCGTCCCACGCCTCCGGCGACATCCGGCCGAGCGTCTTGTCGCGCGTGATGCCGGCGTTGTGAACGACGATGTCCACGCCGCGGGGCCCGAGCGCGTCGATGATCCGCTGCGGCGTGTCGGCGGCGGTCACGTCGGCGAGCACGACGCTGCCGCCGATCGCCTGCGCGACCTGGCTCGTCTCCGCGCTGTCCTCCGCACGGTCCACGCAGATCACGCGCGCGCCCTCCGCGGCGAGCGCCTGCGCGGTCGCCTTGCCGATGCCGCGCGCTGCGCCGGTGACGAGCGCGACCTGGCCGTCGAGCGGGCGCACGACCGCCGGAGACCGCGCCGCCGCGGCCCGCGCGGTCACGGTGAGCGGCTGCGCGGTGACGAACGCCGAGCGGCGATCGAGGAGCCAGCGCAGCACGGGCGGCATCCGGGCCTCGGCTCCCTCGGCCACGATCAGCGTGTTCGCGGTCGCGCCCTTGCGGCCGACCTCCTTCGCGATCGCGCGGACCATCCCGGCGAGCGCGGTGCGCACCGCGTTGGTCGCCGGCGACGCGGTCGAGGCGCACGCTCGCGCGATCACCACGACGCGCCCCGAGCGGGCGAGCCGCCCCACGCGCGGCGACAGGAACACGTACGCGGCCCGGAGCTGCTCCACGGTCTCGAACGCGGTGGCATCGAGCACGAGCGCGTGAACGCGAGAAGCGTTCGCCGAGCTCGCGAGGCCGGAAGCGTTCGCCGAGCTCGCGCCGCGGGAGTCGGCGTCGACGCGGACGGGCCGCGCGTACGCCTCGGCGGCGGCGCGGGCGGTCGCGAGGAGCGCCGCGTCGTCGACCAGCACCGTTGCGCCGGCCTCGGCGAGAGCCCCCGTGATCGCCGCGAGCAGCGGCCCGCCGCTGACGACGACGCTCTCGCCCTCGAGCGGCCGCGCCTCCCACGGGCCCGCCGCGCGGGCGAGCGGCTCGGGCAGCGGGATCGGGAGCTTGAGGGCGCCGACGACGGAGCGGGCTCGCCGGTTCGTGCCGAGCGCGAGGAGCAGGTCGTTCATGGTGCATCTCCGATCTGGTAGGTGCCCGCGAGGTACGGCGCACTGTTGGGGGCGTCGCCGACGAACACGTGTCGCCTCGCGTCGCTCGGCAGACTCGCGTCGCCGGCCGCGGTGACGTAGACGCCGACCGTCGCCGGAAGCACGAGCGGGCGCGTGAACCGCACGTCGAGCAGCTCGAGGCGGCCGGCGTCACCGGCGAGCTGCGTGCGCACGATCGCGGAGGCCGCGAGCGCGAACGTGCCGAAGCCGTGCAGGATGCAGCTCCGGAACCCGGCCGCGCGCGCGTACGGCGCGATCCAGTGGATCGGGTTGAAGTCCCCGGTCAGCTTCGCGAAGTCGAGGCCCGCGGTCGCCGCCAGCCGGGGGCGTGCGAGCTCGCGCGCACCTGCGGGGATCACGAGCGGCGGCCCGCTCGGCGGGCCGGGCTTCCTCGCGCCGCCGAGCGGGACGTAGGCGCGGAGCTCGGCGACGAGCGCGTCGGGCGCGGCGGCGACGCCGGTCTCGATCCGCGTGGAGAGCACGACGCGCGACTCGGTCTCGTCGACCGCGGCGAGGCGCGCGCGGACGACGAGCGGCTCGCCGGCAGGCACCGGGCCGCGGATCTCGAGGCGACAGCCGGCGTTGACCACCTTCGCGATCGGATACGGCAGGCCGCCGAGCGCGCGGGACGCCGTCGCCAGCGTCCACTGCGGGAACAGCTGCGGCGGCAAGACGCCGCGGTACGAGCCCGGGTCCCCACCGGTCGCGCGCACGAAGTCGTCGACCAGCGCCCGCGAGGGCGCGGCCGCGCGCCCCTCGATCCACGGGCCGGGGACCTCGGGCGTGCGGTGCGCCCGCGCGCCGCGAAGCGCGGAGAGCGCGGCCGATCCCAGCGCCCGCAGCATCGGTCCGTGCTCGAGCACGTGCCTCGTGGAGACGGTCATGACGGCTTGCCTCGCTTCGCGCGCCGGCGCCCGAACAGGCTCGCCTTCGCGATGCGCGCCAGCTCGCGGTCGTAGCGATCCTGGCCGCGGTCTCCGAGCATCGCGGTCGTGACCTCGGCGACCGCGGCGGCGCCGATGATCATCTGCATCACGTGCAGCACGTAGGCATCGGGGTCGATGTCGTCGGACGTCTCGCCGAGCCCGGTCCGGATGTAGCCGCCGATGCCCCGCAGCATGGGCGCGATCGCGCGCAGCATGTCGCGCGCCCCGGCTGGCCGGTCCAGCGCCTCGCGCACGATGAATCGCGCGCGCTCCGGGCTCGCGGCGAAGAACCGGTAGACCTCGTCGAGCACCGCGTCGAACCGCTCGTCGCTCGCGGTCGCCGACAGGAGGAGCCGCGGCAGCTCGTCCCGCCAGTGGGCGAGGATCGACTCGAGCACGCCCTTGCGCACGTGCTCCTTCGTCGGGAAGTGGTGCAGCACCGCCTGCTTGGTCACCCCGACCTCGTCGGCGATGTCCTGCAGCGGCGTCGCGTCGAACCCGCGGGCCGCGAACAGCCGCGAGGCGGCCTCGATCACCTGATCGCGGATCGGGAGCTTCTTGGCCGTACGAGATACCATCTGGCAGGCCTTTGCTTACCAATTGGTAGGGAGAGAGGTCAAGCGTGAACTTCGGGGGCGCCGTGTTATGGAAGGCGCGATGCACGCGCTCGCTCGCACCGCCGTCGTCGCCGCCCTGCTCTCGATCCCGTCGGTCGCGCTCGCGGACGATGACTCGCTGGTCGTCGACCCGAGCATGCGGCCGCCGCCGCCCCCGCCCCCGCCGGGTCAGCCGCCGCCGCCCCCGCCCCCCGCGGGCCCCAAGCGCACGTGGCTCGGCGCCGATCTCGCGGTCGTGATCCCGCTCGGGGACTACGCCGACGGCTCGGACTTCGCGGCCGGCGCCCTGCTCCGGCTCGACTTCGTCGCGAGCCCGCAGGTCGACCTGGCGTTCCGCGCCGGGTACCTCTGGCACAAGACCGATCAGCCGTCGGGCGCGAGCGGCGACTACAGCCTCAGCATGCTGCCGTTCCTGATCGGCGGCGAGCTCAAGGTTGGCGGCGGCGCGTTCGTCTACGGCGAGGTCGGCTTCACTGTCGTCCAGGTCTCGGTCAGCTTCATGGGCCTGTCCGCCTCGGAGTCGGAGACGTACCTGAGCGCCGGCGCGGGTGTCGGATTCCGGTCGGATCGCCTCAAGAGCAAGATCGGCCTCTGGATGCCCGGCCGCCCCGAGAACGAGGTGAACGGCACGACGGACACGACCACGCTGTACGGCGTGCTCGGCACGATCGGCTACGACTTCGCCGGGCTCTGATCACGCGCGGCGCACGACGCCGACCCGCGCCAGCACCTTGCCTGGCACGCCGTAGACCGCGAGCGTCTCGGTGTGGTCGTACATCCCGAGGCTCTCGCGGATGATCAGGTAGTGCCACACCGCGGTGGCCGCGTCGTCGAGCAGGTCGTCGGCGAGCGCCGGCCGCTCGTTCGACGCGAGCTCCGCGAGCGCGGCCTCGAGCCTGTTCCCCGCCCGGCCCAGCGCGAACGCGCGCTCCGCCTGGAGCTCGGCCTCGATCGGCGCCATCAGGTCGCGGGGCTCACCGGCCATGTCGGTACGATGACACGCACCGGCCCGATCGTCTCGCGATAGGATGGATGGCATGAGGCGAGGGATGATCCTGGTGTGGCTCGCGACCTCGGCGGCCTCGTGCGGTGGCAGCGAGGGCGGGGGTGGTGGCGGTGGCGGCGACGGCAGCACGTTCATGCTCGACTACAGGGGCGGCGCCGCGATGCTGCTCGACCTCCGGGCGACCGCCGCGATCACGTTCAGCGGCGCGAAGCCCAGTATCCCGAGCTACACCTCGATCGGCGTCGCGCAGGCAGGCGCGCGGGTGCTCGGCAACGGCCAGCAGATCATCGAGCTCGCGATGTCCTCGTCGAACAGCTCGCTCGACGTCGGCGACCGGTTCAGCGTGTACGTCGAGTTCGCGCGCGCTAGCCTGGGGACGGTGATCGACAGCGGCGGCACCGTGCCGGGTGTCAGGTGTGACTTCACCTGGTCGTTCGCGAACGACGACTCGTTCGCGCCCGGCGCCGAGTGCGCGATGAAGCGCAGCGGCGGCGGGTACTCGCTCACGATCGAGCAGTCGTACGACGAGGAGACGCAGGTCGCCGGCACGCTGACGTTCGGCCCGGTGCCAAACCAGATCATCGCGTTCACGCCCGGCGGAGGATGCGCCTCCGAGGAGACCTGCCTCTCGCTCGATCCGGGCGAGTTCGAGCCGCAGACCGGCTTCTGCCTGCCCAGCGCGAACCTCAAGTCTCAGGCCGCGGCGTGCAGCGCGAGCTGTGGGACGCAGCTCCAGATCACCGTCGGAGGCTCGCAGCGCTGCGTGTGCACGTCGGAGTGCGGCCGCATCGCCACCGGCGGCGGCGGCGATCCGCCGACCTGCGACCCGGCCTACGGCTGCATCGACATCTGAGCCGCTACGCCTTCTTCTTGCGCGTCGACTTCGCTGGCGCCGGCGCAGCCTGACGGCCGGCGAGCCCCTCGCGGATCGCCTGCTTCAGCTCGTCCAGCTCGCGCCGCATCGCGGCGACGTCGTTGCGGTCGTCGTGACCGTTCGCGTCGGGCGGCTCCTGGTCATCCGGCGGTGGCGGCGGAGCCGGTGTGAACGCCGGCGAGGGCGCGTAGTGCTGCTGCGGCGGCGGATACCCCTGCGCGAACGGTGCCCCCATCCACATCCGCGCGAGCGCGTCGGTCGCGGCGACCGGGATCTGCGTGAGCGGGTTGTACGCCGCGAGCGACTGCACCCCGCGCTTGGCCTGGAGGTAGATGTCGAGCGCGCCGGTGACGTAGCGCGAGAAGAACTCGGCGAGCGCGTCGTCGGAGAGCCGGATCATCTGGGTCAGCAGCTGCACCGGCAGGAACCGCGCCGCGTGGCCGGTCTCCAGCACGAGCTGCGTCAGCGTGGCCTGCGTCAGATCCTCGCCGGTCTGCGCGTCGACGACCCGGATGTCGGCGCCGGAGCGGATCTTCGCGGCCAGCTCCTCGAGCGTGACGTACCGGCTGTCACCGGTGTCGTAGAGACGCCGGTTGCCGTACTTCTTGACGAGGACGGGAGTGGCCACGGGGGGACCCTACCGGGCGCGTTGCTGCACTGCAAGCGAGATTTTTGCTGCGCCGCAAAAACGACGTTGACATCGCCGGGCCAGGGTCGTAGCGTGCCGCCATGTTTCGACCCGCGGCTGCCCTCCTCATGTTGCTTTGCAGCATGAGTGCCTGCGGCGGCTCGGGGGGCACGCCCTGCACCCGCGACGACGAGTGCCCGTCGAACTTCTGCAAGGCGGACGGCACCTGCGGACCGGCGGAGGTCGACGCCGCGGTCGGCGGCGACGCCGATGCCCCCGGCGACGGTCCATCGGGCCTGTGCACGCCGAACCACGACGGGTCGATCACGCTCGCCGAGCTGCCGCTGGTCGCGGGGAAGATGGCGAACTTCCGCGTGGCCCAGAACGCGACGTTCGACACGGCCGGGAGCGCCGCCGGCGGCGGGATGCGCCGCTGGGATCTCGCCGCCCAGCTCGCGAACGACACCGACACGCCGCTCGCGCTATCGAGCCCGGCGGGTCAGTGGTGGGCGCCCGCGTTCCCCGGCGCGAGCTACGCGGCGGTGCTGTCGACCGGGTCGGATCTGCTCGGCGTCTTCAAGGTCGAGCCCGCGCAGGTCACGCTGCTCGGCGTGGTGTCGCCGGCCGCCGGCGCGTTCCGCACCGAGCTCGCGTACGACCCGCCGGTGAAGATCCTCGCGCTGCCGATCACGCCGACCGCGACGTGGACGTCGACGAGCACGGTGTCGGGCACCGCGCAGGGCGCGATCGTCGCCTACACCGAGAAGTACGCTTCGCTCGTCGATCAGGTCGGCACGATGAAGACCCCGTTCGGCGAGTTCCCCGTCGTGCGGATCGCGACGGACCTGACGCGCACGTCGGGCTTCACGACGCTGCTCACCAAGCGGCAGTTCGCGTGGACGGCGGAGTGCTACGGCTCGGTCGCGACCGTCTCGTCGCAGGACTTCGAGACCTCCGCCGAGTTCGACGACCCTGCGGAGGTCCGGAGGCTCGCGCCGTGACCCGCGCCCTGGCGCTGGCCGCGCTCCTCGCCGGCCTTGCCGCGTGCCCGCGCTTCCACGCCGCGCCGCTGCCGGGCGCGCCCGCCGATGCGACGTTCGTCGAGGTCGGCGGCGTCCACGTGCGCTACCGCGAGGCCGGCGCGAGGACCGCGCCGGCGGTCGTGCTGATCCACGGGTTCTCCGCCTCCAGTGACTCGTGGCTCCCCGTGATCCCGTCGGTCGCGGCGAACCACCGCGTGATCGCGATCGACCTGAAGGGCTTCGGCTGGACGAGCCGCCCCGAGGGCGACTACAGCCCGAAGGCGCAGGCCCAGCTCGCGTGGGCCGTGCTCGACCAGCTCGGCGTCGCGGACGTCGCGATCGTCGGCCACTCGTGGGGCAGCTCGGTCGCGCTCGAGATGGCGGTCGCCCGGCCCGAGCGCACGCGGCGCGTCGCGCTGTACGACGCGTACGTCTACGACGACCAGGTGCCGAGCTTCTTCCGCTGGGCGCAGGCCGGCGGCGTCGGCGAGGCGCTGTTCGGCCTCTACTACGACGAGCGCATGGAGGACCGCGCTCCGCTCGCGTACCACGACGAGCGCTGGGTCACGCAGGCGCGCGTCGACAAGGTCGAGGAGGATCTCGCGCGCCCCGGCACCACCGCGGCCGCGCTCGCGGCCGCGCGCGGTCACCACTTCGGCCCGCTCCACCAGGCCCTGAAGTCGTTCGACAAGCCCGTGCTCTTGCTGTGGGGCGAGAACGACGAGGTCACGCCGCTGCGGTTCGGCCAGCGCCTCGCGAACGAGCTGTCGAACGCCGAGCTCATCACCTATCCGCGCTGCGGCCACATCCCGATGGTCGAGGCGCACAACCGGTCGACGCGCGATCTCGTCGCCTTCCTCGCGAAGGACAGGCCGCAGACGGAGCCATCCAATGACGGAGCTGGAACGGCTGGAACGAGCGGTGACGGAGGCAGTGACCCGGGCGGTGGCGGAGGCGATGGCGGCGGTGGTGGCGGAGGCGGTGACGGCGGCCGTGGCGCGGGCGGCGACGGCCGCGCTGGCGCAGCTCCCGCCGCCCCGGACGTCGACTGGAGCGGACCTCCCGCGCGGCCGGAGCTCGCCGCTCTCCCGCTCGGAGCCGATCTCGCGGCGCTCGGCGCGGAGCTGACGCCGCGGCTCTACGCGGCCCCGCGCGAGAAGGTCGAGGTCGTTCTCCACGGTGGACTGCGCGTGCGGGAGCAGGGCCTGTTCAACCTCGATCTCGACCGCGGCCTCGACACCCGTGGCCAGCCGGTGTTCCCGGTGCCGCTCGGCGGCGGGCAGAAGCTCGACGCCGGCGACCTCCGCGCGCGGACCGATGTCTCGGTGTACGCGCCGGGCGTCGGCGTCGCGGTGAAGGCGCGCATCGACTGGCTCGACAACGTCGCGCTCGGCGGCGACCCCGAGCTGTCGAACGGATCGCCCGCGACCAGCTACGGGCAGCGCCCGACCTACGTCGTCGTCAAGCGCGTGTGGGGTGAGGTGCTGACGCCGATCGGCATCCTCGCCGCCGGCCGCATGGGATCGCAGTTCGGTCTCGGCATCACCGCGAACAGCGGCGACTGCGAGGACTGCGACCGGAGCGACGCCGCCGATCGCATCGCGTTCGTCTCGCCGCTGTTCGGCCACCTCGTCGCCGTCGCCTGGGACGTGGCGTCGCGCGGACCGTTCACCACCGGCAAGGACGGCGGCCACGCGATCGCGCTCGAGCCGAGCGACAGCGCGTCGGGCCTGACGTTCGCGCTGCTCCGCACGCACTCCCCCGCCGCGCTGATGCGCCGCGCCGCCGCCGGCCGCACCACGCTCGAGTACGGCGCGTATGCCGCGTTCCGCCTCCAGGATCGCGACGTGCCCGCGTCGTACCTGCCGACCGCCAGCCCGCGCGACACGTTCACGCCCGACGACCTGATGGCGCGCGGGTTCTCCGCCGCGACGACCGGCGGCTGGTTCCGCGTCACGAACCGGCGGTTCCGCGTCGAGGCCGAGGTCGCGTACGCGCACGCGAAGATCGAACAGCCGTCGCTGATCCCCGGCGCCGAGATCATGGTGCCGGTGACGAGCGACCAGCTCGGGTTCGCGTTCCAGTCGGAGGTCGCGCTCGGCGCGAGCAAGCTCGGGTTCGATGCCGGGTTCGCGAGCGGCGACAGCGCGCCCGGGTTCGGCGCGTTCCCCAAACCCGGCGAGCCCGCGCCCATGACCGGTGCGTTCGACAGCGCGCAGGCGAACCTGCCGCTCGATCGCACCGTCGACAACTTCCGGTTCAATCCGAGCTTCCGGATCGACCAGATCCTGTTCCGCGAGATCATCGGCACGGTCACCGACGCCGTCTACCTGCGCCCGCACGCACGGACCACGCTGCTCGCGGTCGGCAGCGGCAAGCTCGAGGCGATCGGCGCCCTGATCGCGTCGTGGGCCGTCGAGCCGACGTCGACGCCGAGCGGGGAGCGCGCGCTCGGCATCGAGCTCGATCCGGAGCTGCGCTACGCGACGCGCGACGGCTTCGTCGCCGCCCTCGCCTACGGCGTGCTGTTTCCGGGCGCCGCGTTCGACAACCCGGCGTCGAGCCTGCCGGCCAAGACCGCGCACGTCGTCCGTGCGCGCCTGGGGTTCTCGTTCTGATGCGCGCGCTGGTCCTCCTCGCCGCGTCCGCGTGTGGCGTCAACCAGACGCCGCCGCCGGAGCTCGCCCCCGCGCTGACGCCGTGCGTGCCCGATCGCGACGGCCAGATCACCGCGGCCGAGCTCCCCGTCGCGTTCGGCACGACCGCCACCTACTACGCCTCGCCGGCCGGCGCGACGCGCACGATCAGCACGGGCGGTACGTCGCGCAAGTGGGACCTCTCCGAGGAGAGAGCCGACGACGTCGTGATCGAGCTCGGCCCGACCGAGCTGAAGGCGCAGTGGTATGCCGCGTCGTTCCCGGCCGGCCAGTTCGTCGTCGATGGCGGCGGCGGGCTCGATGGCATCTACCACCAGGACGACCAGGCGCTGTGGCTCGACGGGACCGCGTCCCGCGAGCCGATGCCGCCGGCAGGCAAGACGCTCGTGCGCTACGCGCAGCCGATCGCGGTGCTGCGGTTCCCGGTCGCCGACGGCGACGCGTACACGACGACGGCGCAGATCCCCGACGGCATCACGGCCGGCCTGCCGTTCCTCGGCACCGACGAGGTCACGGTCGATGTCACCGGCGACGGCGTGCTCGACGTGCCGTACGTGCGGTTCTCGCCGGCGCTGCGCGTGCGCACGCTGGTGACCCGCAAGCCCTCGACCGGCACGCCGGTCGTCACGCGGCGCAACACCATCTTCCTGTTCGAGTGTTTCGGCGAGGTCGCCCGCGCGGAGTCCCGCGTCGACGAGCCCGCCGCCGACTTCACGACGGCTGCTTACCTCAGGCGATTCGCGTTAGGAGTGACACCATGATCTGGGACATGTGGAAGCAAGGGTTCAATGCGTGGGAGACCGCGACCGCGCAGTACATGGAGAAGGTGATGTCGAACCCGGGCGTGCTCGGGCCGGCGGGCGCCATGCTCACCGCGGCGATGAAGACGAAGGCCGCCACCGACAAGGCGATGAGCGCCTGGTGGTCGATGCTCGGTCTGCCGACGCGGCGCGACCAGGAGCGCTCGCTGCACAAGCTCAACCAGCTCGAGAGCCGGCTGTACGACCTCGAGGAAAAGCTCAAGGCCTAGCCATGGACGTCGCGCAGCTCCTCGAGATCAAGCCCGCGCCACGCGCGGTGTTCGAGCGCCTCGCCACGCACCGGCACCGCGCGCGGTTCCAGGTGCGGGTGGATGGCGGGTGGATCCCGGTGACGTGGGGCCAGTTCGCGCTCCAGATCCGAGGCGTCGCGCGCTGGCTGATCGAGCACGAGGTCGAGGCGGGGGACCGCATCGCGATCTACGCGCCGAACTCGGTGGCGTGGGCGAGCGCCGCGCTCGGCGCGCAGACCGCGGGCGCGGTGTTCGTGCCGATCTATCCGGCGTCGACGCCGGAGCAAGTCGCGTACATCCTCGAGCACGCGGAGTGCCGCTTCGTGTTCGTCTCGGGGAGGGAGCAGATCGCGCGGCTCGACAGGGCGCGCGGCCTGATGACTCACGAGGTCGGCGTGGTCACGCTCGACGACGCGAGCTGGTCGCCGTTCGCCCCGGTCGGTCACGACGGGTCGATCCACGCGGCGAGCCAGCGCGATGCGGCCGCGCCGACGCTGGTCGATGCGCGCCTCGGCGCGATCGATCTCGACGCCCCGGCGCAGATGCTCTACACGAGCGGCACCTCGGGCAACCCGAAGGGCGTGCCGCTGACCCACCGCAACGTCGGCGCGAACGGCGCGGACTGGCTCGTCTGCAACGCGCCGCTGCTGGTCGAGGGCGATCGCGATCTGCTCTGGCTGCCGATGAGCCACATCTTCGGCTTCGGCGAGCTGTGCGTCGGCAACACGCTCGGCTGGGAGACCTACCTCGGCTCGCCCGGTGACGTGCTCGACCTCCTGCCCGAGGTCGCGCCGCAGGTGTTCTTCAGCGTGCCGGCGTACTGGGAGAAGATCGCGCGCGCGATCCAGGCCGGCCCGAACACGGCGGAGGCGCGCGGCGAGGCGCTGCGGCGCGTGACCGGCGGCCGGCTGCGGTTCTGCCTGTCGGGCGGCGCCGGGCTCAAGGTCGAGATCAAGGAGCTGTTGCACGCGGCGGGCGTGCTGATCATCGAGGGCTACGGCCTGACCGAGACGTCGCCGACGCTGACGCTCAACCGCCCCGACGCGTTCCGGTTCGACACCGTCGGCAAGCCCCTGCCCTCGCTCGAGCTGAGGCTCGACGAGGACGGCGAGATCCTCGCGAAGGGTCCGAACGTGTTCTCCGGGTACTTCAAGGATCCCGGCGCGACCGCGGGCGCGTTCACCGAGGACGGCTGGTTCCGCACCGGCGATGTCGGCCGGTGGACCGAGGACGGCTTCCTGCAGATCGTCGACCGCAAGAAGGACATCCTCGTGAACAGCGGCGGCAAGAACATCCCGCCCGCGAACATCGAGGCGAAGTTCGTCGACGATCCGCTGATCGAGCGCGTCGTCGTCTACGGCGACGCCCGGCCCTACCTCGTCGCCGCGGTATGGGTCCGTCCCGACGCGGCGGCCGACGCGACGAGCATCGCGGCGCGCGTCGAGGCCGTGAACGCCGAGCTCGCGCGCTACGAGAGCATCAAGCGCTACTTCATCACCGACCTGCCGCTCACCGTCGAGAACGGCACGCTCACGTCGTCGCTCAAGCTCCGCCGCAAGGCCGTGTACGAGCGGCTGCGCGACAAGTTCGAGGCCCTCTACGCATGAGCCGCCGATGATGCCCCCGAAGAAGTCACCGCTGGATTCGATCGCCGCGCTGTGGCGTCGCGCGCCGAAGGGCTTCGAGCCGCCCGTCGGCCAGACGCCGCACACCGTGGTGTGGACCGAGAACAAGTGGCGCCTGCTCCGGTTCTCGCCGGCGACGAAGAAGTACGCCACGCCGATCCTGATGGTGCCGTCGCTGATCAACCGCTGGTACGTGCTCGACCTCGGGCCGGGCCGCTCGCTGATCGAGTGGCTCGTGGCGCAGGGTCACGAGGTGTTCTGCATCGACTGGGGCACGCCCGGCGCCGAGGACCGCTACCTGACGTGGGACGACATCGCCGGCCGCTACGTCGGCCGCGCGGTGCGGATCGCGGCGAGGGAGACGGGCGACACGCACGTCCTCGGCTACTGCCTCGGCGGCACACTCGCGACCACCTACGTCGCGGCGTTCCCCGACGGCGTCGCGTCGCTCGTGAACCTCGCCGCGCCGGTCGACTTCGCGCACGGCGGGATCATGTCGACGTGGACCCGCACGGCGACGTTCGACGTGTCGTCGATCATCGAGGCGTTCGGCAACGTGCCGTGGCAGCTGATGCAGGCGTCGTTCAACATGCTGCGCCCGACCCTGCGCATGGCGAAGGCGGTCGCGGTGCTCGACCGCGCGTGGGACGACGAGTTCCTCGACGGCTTCCTCGCCACCGAGAAGTGGGGCCACGACAACGTGTCGTTCCCCGGCGAGTGCTACCGGCAGTACATCGTGGAGCTCTATCGCGAGAATCGCCTGATCGCGGGGACGTTCCAGCTGCTCGGCCGGCCGGCGCGCCTGTCGGCCATCACCTGCCCGGTGCTCGCGATCGCGTTCGCCGACGATCACATCGTGCCGGTGCCGTGCGCCGAGCCGCTGATCCCCGCCGTCGCGTCGCGCGACAAGCAGATCATGGTCGACCGCGGCGGCCACGTCGGCGCCGTGGTGTCGCGCAAGGCCGCGGATCGGCTGTGGCCGGCGCTCTCGACGTTCTGGGCGCAGAGGGACTAATCTGGCGACGAGTTGATCGTCGCGCTGGTCCTGCTGTCGGCCTTCCTCCATGCGGCGTGGAACGCGTTGCTGCGGGTCGAGCCGGACAAGGACCGCGGCCTGATCGGCGCGATCGCGATCGCGTCGCTGTTCTCGAGCGTGATCGCCGCGGCGCGGTTCGCGAACGGCGAGGTGATGTTCGCGGGCCGCGACGCGGTGCTGTGGACGCTGGTCGCCGGGGTCGCCGAAGCGATCTACTTCATGACGCTCGCGAAGGCGCTCGAGCTCGGGCGGCTCGGCGCCGTGTACACGGTGTCGCGCGGCGGGGCGGTCCTCGTGGTGTGGCCGGTCTCGATCGCGCTCTACGGCGAGGTCGCGAGCCTCGAGGCGATCGGTGGCAGCGTGCTCGTGACCCTCGGGCTCGCGCTGTCCGGCATCGGCGGCACGCAGGGCGGCACGCAGCGGCACAAGGTCGGGATCGCGTGGGCCGCGCTGTGCGCGGTGTCGATCGCGGGCTACCACCTCGCGTACAAGGCCGCGCTGAACGCCGGCGGCAACCCGTCGGCGACGTTCGCGGTCTCGCTCGGCCTCTCCGCGCTGATCGGCGTCGTGCGGATCGGCGCGCCGGGGAGACGCACGCTCGTCGACGTCGTTCGCTCGCGCACGGTTCGCGTGTGCCTGATGGGCGTGGTCTGCGGCGGCTCGTTCCTGATCCTGATGGAGGCGCTCGCTCGCGGCGGCTCCGGGTACGTGCTGACGCTCCGCAACACGTCGGTGCTGTTCGCGGCCGTGCTGGCCTGGACGATCGGCGAGAAGCCCCGGCGCGTGGAGATCATCGGCGCCGTCGCGGTCGCCGCGGGCGCCATCCTGATGTCGCTGTAGACTCGCTGCCATGGCCCACGACTGGTCCGAGGCGCTCGCGCACCTGCGGTCGTCCGATCCGCGCCTCTCTCCCCTGATCGATCGCCACGGCCACCCGACCATCGCGCCGCGCAAGAACCCGGTGCAGTCGCTCGCGCGCGCGATCGTGTCGCAGCAGCTCTCGGGCAAGGCCGCCGACACGATCTGGGGCCGGTTCCTCGCGATCTACCCGCGGGCGGCGTTCCCGGGGCCCGCCGCGATCCTCGAGACGCCAAACGAGCGGCTCCGCGGCGCCGGCCTGTCCGGGGCGAAGGCCGCCGCGATCAAGGACCTCGCGCGCCACGTGCTCGAGAAGAAGGTCGTCCCGGCGCGCCTGCCGAAGCTCAGCGACGAGGAGGTCTCGGCGATGCTCCTGCCGGTGCGCGGCATCGGGCCGTGGTCGGTCGACATGTTCCTGATGTTCTTCCTGGCGCGGCCCGACGTGCTTCCGGTCGGCGACCTCGGCATCCGGAAGGGCATGCAGAAGCACTTCGGCCTGCGCAAGCTCCCGGAGCCGAAGCGCATGCTCGAGCTGGCGGCACCCTGGCGCCCGTATCGCACCATCGCTTCCTGGTACATGTGGCGCCTGCTCGAGGCGTGAGTCTGTGAGATAGTCGCCCCGCAGTGCTCGTTCACGGCGATCTCGTAGGCACGAGCTACACGATCCGCGAGGAAGTTGCGCGCGACGAGAGCGGCATCGTCTACGAGGCGAAGGACATGCTCCTCGACCGCCTGGTGGCGATCAAGATCAACCCGGACCCGAGCCTGCCGTCGATGATCTTCGAGGCCCGGCGGTGCGGCGCGGTGCGCGACGAGTGCGCCGCCGCGATCTACGCGATGGGCAACCATCAGGGCGCCGAGTACATCGTCGGCGAGCGCGTCACCGGGCGGCTGCTCGGTGAGGTCCTCGGCGGCGCGCCGCTCACGCCCGACGAGTACCTCGCGAAGCTGCGCAAGCTGACGGCCGCCGTCGCGCGCGCACACGACGCCGGCATCGCGATCGGCGATATCTCCGGCGCGACCGTGCTGGTGTGTGGGGATGGCCGGCTCGTGCTCGGCCGGCTCTCGCTCTCGCAGGTGCCGTCGCTCGGCCCGACCGGCGAGATCGTCGCGCCGGAGGTGTTGCGCGGCGAGGCCGTGATGTCGAACCCCGCCGCCGCGAAGGGCATCGACCTGTACGCGCTCGGATGCGTCGCGATCGAGCTGGCGTCCGGCGAGCCGCCGTTCCGCGACGACGATCACCAGCGCGAGCTGCGAGGCCACGCCGAGGAGCCGCCGCCGCGGCTGGCGGATCTGCGCACCGATCTGCCGGGCGATCTGTCCGACCTCGTCGAGTGGCTGCTGGCCAAGCACGCCTCGCAGCGCCCGCCGTCGGCGCACGAGGTGCTGGCGCAGATCGACGCGATCCGCGAGCGCGTGGGCAGCGCCTCGCGCACGCTCCGCGTGCTGATCGTCGACGACGACACCGCGCGCGCCCGCT
>JAEUJX010000430.1 GCA_016794545.1 Myxococcales bacterium | reverse complement strand
GGCGTGCCGAAGTCGACGGTCTTGCCCTCGTCGAACGTGCGCACCACGCGCGGCAGGCGTCCGGTCTGCAGCTGGAACATCACGACGCCGAGCGAGTACAGGTCGCTCGCCGCGGTCGGAGGCGCACCGCCGAGCACCTCGGGAGCCATGTACGGCGGCGTGCCGGCGGTCACCGCAGCGGCCGCGTCGGCGTTCGCGACCGCGATGCCGAAGTCGGTGATCGCGACGCGCTCGCCGTCCTTCGCGAGCAGGATGTTCGCCGGCGTCAGGTCCCGGTGGATCACGCCCGCGCGATGCGCGGCCTCCAGGCCGGCGAGGATCTGCCCGAGGATCGCGCGCGCCGTCTCGCGGCCGGGCGGCTGCTTCGCGATCCGCTCGGCGAGCGACTCGCCGCGCACCAGCTCCATCGTCAGGAACGGCGTCCGCGGCGGCCCCTCGTGGACGCCGAGGTCGAACACGCGGCACACGTTCGGGTGCGTCACCGCGCGCGCCACGTGGATCTCGCGGCGGAACCGCGCGAGCGCCTCGGGGTCGTCGGCGAGGCCCGGGCGCAGGGTCTTCAGCGCGACGCGCACGTCGAGCTCGGTGTCCTCCGCCTCGTACACCTCGCCCATGCCGCCGGCCGCGATGAACCGCGCGAGCTGGTAGCGCTCGCCCATCTTCGTCCCGATCGCGAACGTGCGGCCCGGAACCGCCGCCCGCTCGCCCACCGGGACCGTCGGCAGCTGCTCGATCGGCGGCGCGCCCACGCCTCATCATACCCATGTCGCCGTCGGCCACGCCCCGTGTGGCCATCGGCCACACCATCGAGCCGTGCCCCGAGGCGGACCGCCGGCTTGCGCTGGCCCGTCAGCTGCTCTGGACGGGTGCAGGAGGATCCATGACCCGAGCCTGGCTCTCGTTCGCCGTTCTCGCCGCGTGCGCCGTCCCGCAGCAGTCGGCCCCCACCACCGCCTACAGCACGGAGGGCACGCGCGCCGGCGGCGACGGCGACCTCGCGAGCGCGATCTGCCAGCACCTGAACCGCTGCGGCCTGGCCGACGACGTCGCGTCATGCACGGCCGAATTCGCGACCTACGATCCGGATCGCACCCGCAGCCTGCTCGACCGCGACTGCGCCGAGCTCGCCGAGCTGAAGGCGGGGAACGTGCCGGGCGGCGGCGGTGGTGGTGGTGGTGGTGCCTGCGCCGGGAACGGTACGAACGACTGCGGGATGGGCATGATGTGCTGCGCCGGCGGCGGCGGCGCGGCGTCCCCCGGCGTGCCGGGCAGCTGCGTCAGCGTCGCGGTCTGCACGGGGCCGCGCCGATGAGGATCGCGCTCCTCGCCGCCCTGCTGGCCGTCACCGCCTGCAAGGAGCGCCCGACCGCGTCACAGCCCGAGCCGCAACCGCAACCGCAGACGGCACCGGAACCGCAGACGGCACCGCAACCGCAGACGGCACCGGAACCGCAGGACCCGCGCACGACAGCGCGCGCGGCCGGGGCTCCGGGTGACGACGATCCCCTCGAGCCCGGGACCACCCCAGCGTCGGACTCCACCGGGCCCGGCGAAGCCCAGCCCGCCGCGTACTGCGCGCACATCGAGCGCTGCGGCTGCCCGATGGAGGCCTGCCTCGACACGATGGCCGGCATGATCTCATCGCCGCCGGTCCAGGATCTCGCCGGCTGCGTCACGCGCCTGCCGTGCGAGGCGGCCTGCAGCGATGCGTCGGATCACAGCTCCCCGAAGTACACGCGGTGCGTGGCGCCGATCCAGGCCGCGCTCGAGGAGCGCGGCCGGTCGATCGAGAGCATCCGCGCGATGACGCGAAACGTGATCGACAACTATCCCGGCAGCACGCGCGTGAGGAACCACGACGAGACTGGCAAGTACCTCGGCGAGTCGCAGCGGTAAGCTGTCCGGCGAGATGCAGGACCGCTATGCGGGAGACGTCGGCGACTTCGGCAAGTTCGCCATCCTGCGCGCGCTCGCGGGCGGCCGCACGCTCGGCGTGTGCTGGTACCGGAACACCGGACACGGCGAGGCCAACAACGATGGCAAGCACGTCGCGTACCTCGACGAGCCCGCGCTGTTCCGCGATCTCGATCCGGCCGCATTCGACGCGATGGCGAACGTCGTCAAGACACAGCGCTCGCTGCGCGCGCTGGAGGCATGTCGTCTGCTTCCGGGCGCCATCTATCACGGCGAAGAGGTCCCGCGCCCTCGTCACGAGCGCGCAGCGTGGGGCGAGCGCCTGGTCGCCGCGATGACGCCGTGCGACCTGGTGTTCACCGATGCCGACAACGGCTTCGAGTGGAGCTCGCTGACGCCGAAGTGCGTCGCCCGCGCCGAGGTCCGCGCGCTGCGCCGGCGCGGCCGCGCGCTGCTCCTCTATCACCACTCGACGCGCCGCAAGGGAGGCGCCGCCGCGGACTTCGACCACTTCGCCCGCTGGGCCTTCGAGCTCGGCGCCCGCCGCGTCGAAGCGGTCCGCCTCCGCCCGTACTCGTCGCGGTTCTACCTGCTCGTCGACGGCGACCGCGAGCTGTCGAACCGGCTACACCGACTGGCGGCTGGCTGGGGCAGCGACCGCGCGGAGCACTTCCCAGCTCGCACGCGCTGATCGGCCGCGGCGCGCCACGCCTGTACCGCTCGCGGTCTCGGCGTCCTCGTATCCTCGTCGCATGAAGCTGCACGGCACGCCGCTCTCGCACTTCACGCGCAAGATCCGGATCCTGGCCGCGGAGCTCGAGATCCCGCTCGAGCTGGTCCGCGAGCGCACGGTGATGTCGACGTCTGTCGAGGCCTACGCGAACAACCCGCTGATGCGCGTGCCGACGCTGGTCGACGGCGACGTCACGCTGATCGAGTCCGATCACATCGCGCGCTACCTGGTCGCGAAGCACGACCCGTCCGACCGGCTCGGCGTGCGCAGCGAGCGCGTCGAGGACCTGAACCGCCTCGCGGTCCTCAACGGCGTGATGGCGAACGAGGTCACGCCGATCCTCAGCAAGCGCGGCGGTCTCGACATCACGGGCATCGTCTACTTCGACAAGCTGCTCGCCGCGATCGACAGCGGCCTCGCCTGGCTCGACGCGCGCATCGATCCCGATGCGCCGGGCTTCGACTACCGGGACCTCACGCTGATCTGCGCCTGGCAACACCTCGCGCATTACGGCCTGCGGCCGCTCGACCCGTACCGCCGGCTCGCCGCGCGCGTCGCCCGCTTCGCCGACCGGCCCAGCGTCGCGAGCACGACGCCCGAGCGCTCGCTCGCCGACGCGGCGGCCGCGGGCTGGACACCCGGTTGATCAGCGCCGGAACAGACGCCTGAAGTTGCGCGAGAGCACGGCCTCGATCTCCTCGGTGGAGTAGCCGGCGGTCTTCATGCCGTCGACGAGCCGCCGCAGGTAGTTGCGGATCGCGCCCGAGTACTGCGGGCCGTCGGTCGCGAACAGCGTGCGCCCGATCAGACCGCGACGCCGGATCTCGGCGAGCACCATCGGGTACTGCGGCTCGGTGCTCGACGCCGGCGCCCCTGCCTCGTCGACGAGGGATGGCCGGCCGAGTGCGGAGAGCTCGAGCCAGACGCGCTCGTGCGAGGCCGCGAGCTCGAGCGCGTGGCGGACCGCGCGCGCGTCGCCCTGGCCGATGTGCGAGAGCACGACGTCGAGATCGGGATGCGCCGCGAGGACGCTCTCGAGGTGCGCCGGGTCGTAGTAGTCGGGCTCGTCGCGCGTCCCGGGGAACGGCGAGAAGCCGGTGTGCAGGAGCACGGGGACGCGCGCCTGCGCCGCGATCGCGTAGACCTCGAAGTACGCCGGATCGTCGAGCCGCACGCCTTGATGAGCGTGTGCGAGCTTGATGCCGATGATCCGATCGGGCCGGCGCGCGAGGAGGTCGCGCAGCTCGGTGATGCGCGCCACACCCACCTCCGGTGTCCAGCCCTCGAAGTCGAGGCTCGCGAGGCCCCACGCCCACGGCGTGCCGTCGGCGGTGCGGTTACGCGCATCGTCGAGGATGGCGACGAGTGCCTGGTTGGAGAACACGCCCGTCGAGTGCGGCGCGTATACGGCGAACAGCACGGCGTGCTCGACGCCCGCGAGCGCCGTCTGCTCGGCGATCCCGATGTGCCGCGCCCACGGGTCGCTCAGTCGGTCGAGCAGATCGGGCGCGTAGATCTGGAGGTCCGGCGGCAGGTTCGCGGCGATGAACGCGCGCCCCTCGGCGGCCATGTCGGCGTACTCGCCCGGGTGCAGGTGCATGTCGACGACCGGAATGCGCCGGCCGTCGAGGACCACACCCTCGGAGAGCGTCGACAGCGCGTCGATGCCGGTCCGCGGCTCGCTGGGGGGCGTGAACACCGCGATCCGATCGGCCACGTCGTCGTCGCCATAATCGACGGCGAGACCGTTCGCGTAGTAGTCGTGCCCGTTGTAGCGATCCGTCGACGTGCCGTACTTGCTCTCGACGGTGTCGCGCGAGGCGCTCACCGTCTGCCCGACGCCGATCACCACCGCGCCGTCCGTCAGGGTGGTCTCGTCGGGCGACGTGAACAGCACGTCGATCGGCGGCTCGCTCCAGCGTGCGTGCCCCAGACGCACCAGCGTCACCGGCTCGGTCGAAGGAGCACCGAGAAGGCTCCGGACCTCGTAATAGCGCTGGCCGAGCTCGACGTTCCCGATGCGCGCGCCGGGGACGGCCTCCGGCAGCGCGGGGACCCGGTCACAGCCGGCGCAGGCGGCGAACGCGAGCCACCACTTCATGGATCGACGAGCTCGAGCTGCACCGGCGTCGGTCCCTCGGCCGCGATCGTCAGCGCATCGCTCCACGAGATACGGTCCTCCGGGCCGGGCTGCTGGGGGCTCGCCGGTGCGATGTCGAGCATCGCCAGCACGTAGAGCGTCGCGCCGGGTTCGACCGTCTCCAGCACGACCGTCGCTGGAAACGTGGGTGAGGCACTCTGAGCGAACGAGCTCGGTCGTCCCATCGGTGGCTTCGAGGGAAACGCCGCCAGCACGAGTGGGCCCTGCGCCGTGCCGGCGTATGCGACCGAG
>JAEUJX010000422.1 GCA_016794545.1 Myxococcales bacterium | reverse complement strand
AGCCGATCACCGAGCCGATCCGCATGTAGATCACGAGCAGCGCGACGCCGCCGAGCAGCGGTGCAGCGCGCAGCGTCGTCGGGCGCTCGGACATCGACGTGGCCATTATGGCGCGAACGAGGTGACGGCGTCGACGACGCGCGCGACGTCGCGATCGGTCAGCTCGGGGTAGAGCGGCAGGCGCAGCAGCGTGTCGCCGGCGCGCTCGGTGACCGGCAGCGACCGCGCGCCGTAGCGCTGGCCGAACGCCGAGAGGTGCAGCGGCTGGTAGTGGAACGCCGCGGTGATCCCGCGCGCGCGGAGGTGCTGTGCGAGGAGCGTGCGGCGCGCGAGGTCGGGCAGGGTGACGTAGTACAGGTGCGCCGGGTGCGCGCAGTCCGCCGGCACGTGCGGGGTGCCGATGCCGTGGCGGGCGGCCCAGTCGGCGAGGCCGCTCGCGTAGGCGGCCCACACGCGGTGGCGCTCGGCCTGGATCCGGTCGGCCGCCTCGAGCTGCGCGACGAGCACGGCCGCGAGCAGGTCCGACGGCAGGTAGCTCGAGCCGAGGTCGCGCCAGGTGTACCTGTCGACCTCGCCGCGGAAGAACCGCGAGCGATCGGTGCCCTTCTCGCGCAGGACCTCCGCGCGCGCGACCAGCGCGGGGTCGTGGATCGCGAGCGCGCCGCCCTCGCCGCAGGTGATGTTCTTGGTCTCGTGGAACGACAGCGCGGCGAGCCGGCCGAGCCCGCCGAGCGGCCGGCCGCGCCAGGTGCCGTAGAGGGCGTGCGCCGCGTCCTCGATGACGCTCGCGCCGACCGAGGCCGCGGCGTCGCCGATCGCGTCCATCGCGCAGCCGACGCCCGCGTAGTGGACCGGCACGATCGCCCTGGTTCGCCGGCTGACCGGCAGCAGCCGCTCGTCGAGGTTGTAGGTGTCGGGCCGCACGTCCGCGAACACCAGGTGCGCGCCGCGCAGCGCGAACGCGTTCGCCGTCGAGACGAACGTGAACGCCGGCACGATCACCTCGTCGCCGGGCTGGAGGTCGAGCAAGAGCGCCGCGAGCTCGAGCGCGTGCGTGCACGAGGTCGTGAGCAGCACGCGGCCCCCCGTGACCCGCGCGAGCAGCTCGGAGGCGCGCGCGGTGGCCGGCCCGTCTCCCGACCAGCGCCGCGACGCGAGCGCGGCGACCACCGCTTCGGGCTCGCGGCCCGACACGTACGGCCGCGAGAACGGGATCGGCGGATCGGTCACCTACGGGCGCTCCAGGAGCCGCCGCAGGTAGTCGCCGTACTCGCTGGCCTGGTCGTTCGCCAGCGCCGCGAGCCGCGCGTCGTCGATGAAGCCCATGCGCCACGCGATCTCCTCGGGGCAGCTGATCATCAGGCCCTGGCGATCCTGCACGGCATGCACGAAGTTCGCGGCGGACAGGAGCGAGGCGTGCGTGCCGGCATCGAGCCACGCGGTGCCGCGGCCGAACAGCTCGACGCGCAGCTGGCCGCGCTCGAGGTAGCAGCGGTTGACGTCGGTGATCTCGATCTCGCCGCGGGCCGACGGCGTGACGCGCTTCGCGAAGCCGCACGCCTGGCCGTCGTAGAAGTACATGCCGGGCACCGCGAGGCGCGATCGCGGGTGCGCGGGCTTCTCCTCGAGCGACACCGCGGAGCGGTAGCCGTCGGGGCGGACCGGGCCGAGCTCGACGATGCCGTAGCGCTCGGGGTCCTGGACCGGGTACGCGAAGATCACCGCGCCCGACTCGAGCGCGGCGGCCTTGCGCAGCGTGCCGGCGAGGCCCGTGCCGTAGAATAGATTGTCGCCGAGCACGAGCGCGCACGACTCGCCGGCGACGAACGGCTCCGCGATGATCAGCGCCTCGGCGACGCCGCGCGGCGCGGCCTGCTCGGCGTATGCGAGCGAGATCCCCCAGCGCGTGCCGTCGCCCATGAGCCGCTGGTACTGCGGGATGTCCTCCGGCGTCGAGATGACCAGCACGTCGCGGATGCCGGCGAGCATCAGCGTCGACAGCGGGTAGTAGATCATCGGCTTGTCGTAGACGGGCAGCAGGTGCTTCGACACCGAGCGCGTCACGGGATAGAGCCGGCTCCCCCGGCCCCCGGCGAGGATGATCCCCTTCATCGAGGAGGCGACTGTACCTCGCGCTCGGGCGAAAACGGGCGGAACCGGGGATCGCCGCGCTCGCCGTGGAGCAGCCGCGCGAGGTGCTCGGCGATCACCGGCGCGAGGTGGAACCCGTCGCGCCGCGTGCCGCTCGCGATCACGAGGCCCGGCACGCTCGTCGCTCCGATCAACGGGTAGCCGTCCGCCGTCGTCGGGCGCCAGCCGGTGGTGACGCGCAGCACCTGCGCGTCGGCGAGGTGGTGGTCGAGGTGCGTCGCCGCCGTGTCCAGGATCTTCGCGGCCGCGCCGGCGTCGTCGACGGGCTCGGCGACGACCACGTTCGTCGCGCCGAGGACGATGCGGTCTGCGTGCGGGGCGAGGTACGTGCCGCGGCCGCGCAGGCACGCGGTGTGGGTGCTCGCGCTCGCGACCTCGATCGTCGAGCCGACGCCATACAGCACCACGGGCACGCGCAGCGGCAGCGCGCTCGCGGTGAGGAGCGACGTGAGCCGCGCGCCGTTGGCGAGCAGGCAGTGCGTCCCCTCGATCACGCGGCCATCCGCGAGCTCGATCGCGCCCGCGCCGAGCACGCGCGCGGCGCTGCCCGCGATGCGCTCCACGCCCGCGGCGGCGAGCGCCGTGTCGAGCGCCGCGACGACGGCGCGCGGATCGATCCAGCCCTCGCGCACGAGCCGAAGCGCGCGGCGGGCGGGCCGCAGCGGCGCGTAGCCCGGCACCTGGGCGGGCTTGACCAGCGCGTGCGGCTCCTCGTACTCGACGAGCGCGGCGACCAGCGCGTCGAACCGCACGGTGTCGTCGAGGCCGCCGGCGTCGAGCACGAACGTGCCGGTGTGGAGCGGCACGCCGAGCTCCGCGGCGAGCGGTCCCCACTCCCGCGTCGCGCTGATGCCGATCTCGAGCTTCATGCGGCCCGCGTCGCTCGCGAGCACGCCGGCGTCGATCTCGCCGAACGCCGCCAGCATCGCGGCCGCCGCGAGCGTCGCCGAGCCCGCGCGCTCCGGATCGCCGATCATCGTCACCGGCGTGCCAGCCTGGGCCACGCGCAGCGCGGTGAGCTGTCCGAGGATCCCGTTGCCGACGACGATCGTCTTCATCGCCGGCGATACCAATCGACGGTCTCGGCGAGCCCGTCGGCCAGCGAGCGGCGCGGCCGCCAGCCGAGCTCGCTGGTGATCTTCGTGGTGTCGAGCGCGTAGCGCCGGTCGTGGCCGGGCCGGTCGGTCACGCGCGTGATCAGCTGCCTCGCGTCGGGGCTGACCAGGTCGCACAGCCGCTCGACGATCTCGAGGTTGTGGGGCTGGTTGCCGCCGGCGACGTGGTAGGTCTCGCCGGACCGCCCGCGCTCGGCGATCGCCACGATCGCCTCGCAGTGATCCTCGACGTGGAGCCAGTCGCGGATCTGCTTGCCGTCGCCGTAGACGGGGAGCGGCTTGCACGCGAGCGCGTTCGTGATCATCAGCGGGATGAGCTTCTCGGGGAACTGGTACGGACCGTAGTTGTTCGTGCAGCTCGAGATCGTCGCGTCGAGCCCGTAGGTCGTGACGTACGCGCGCACCAGGTGGTCGCTCGCCGCCTTGCTCGCGGCGTACGGCGAGCTCGGCGCGTAGGGCTCGCCCTCGCGCACCGGCGCGCGGTCGGGGGCGAGCGGGCCGTAGACCTCGTCGGTCGACACGTGGTGGAACCGGATCGGCCGCGCGGCGGCCAGGACCGCCTGGAGCAGCGTGAACGTGCCGACGATGTTGGTGTCGATGAACGGGGCCGGACCCGTGATCGACCGATCGACGTGCGACTCCGCGGCGAGGTGGAGCACCGTGTCGATCGCGTGCTCGGCGAGCAGCCGGTCGACCAGCGCGCGGTCGCGGATGTCGCCGTGGACGAAGGCGTGGCGCGTCTCGGGAAGGCCGTCGAGGTTCTCGCGGCGGCCGGCATAGGTCAGCGCGTCGAGGGTGACGATACGGAGCGCCGGCCGTTGCGCGAGGAGGTGGCGCACCAGGTTCGACCCGATGAAGCCCGCGCCCCCGGTGACGAGGACCCGCTCCATCACCGCCGGCGACAGCAGGCGACGAGGAACCCACCGACATCGCGCGCGCCGGGCAGGTCCGCGAGCCGATGCTCCGCCCACCGGACCGCCGACCCGAGCAGCGGCACCTCGAGCACCTTCGCGACCGGCGTGATCACGCGGATGCCGCGCGTGTCGATCCACTCGAGGTCGCGCGGCAGGTAGCTCTTGATCGCGGCGCGATCATCGTAGCGCGTGTACACGTGCTCGTCGTGCGTCTGCTCGCTGACCGCGGTCGGCGGCTTCAGCGCCTTCACGAGGCGGCGGAGCGAGCGCGCGTTGTAGAACTCGGCGAGCACCCAGCCGCCGGGGCGGACGATCCGCGCCATCTCGCGGAGCGCGCCCTCGATGTCGGGGATGTGCGCGAGCACCTTGAACGAGTACGCGACGTCGACCGACGCGGTCGCGATCGGCAGCGCCGTGGCCGATGCCTGGGCGACGGAGAGACCGCGGGCCCGCGCCTTCGCGAGCATGCCGGCCGAGAGGTCGATCCCCGCGGCACTCTTCGCGAACCTCGCGGTTCGCTCGAGGATGAGGCCGGTGCCGCAGCCGACCTCGAACACGTCCTTACCCGAGCCGTACCTCTCGACCAGCTCGACCTCGAGGTCGTCGAGCATGCGGTGGTACGGCAGGTGGCGCTCGCGCTCGTACCACCCGGCGAAGTCGTCGTAGTAGGTCTGGTTATCGAGCCGGGACATCGGCGGGCGCACCATACATCGCGTTATGATGGTGCGCATGCGCTATGGGCTGATCGTGGTGACGCTGCTTCTGGGGTGCGGAGGGAAGAAGGACGACAAGGCGGCCGCCGGGTCGGGAGCCGCGTCGGGCGCCGCCGCTGCACCGGCGGCGTCCGCACCCACTGGCGGAACCGCACCCGCCGGAACTGGAGCGGCGGCACCCACCGCGCCGACAGCGGCGGCGGGCGGCGGCGAGGATCCATGGCAGGCCAAGGGTGGCGCGGATCCCTCGGGTGGCGCCATCGCCGCCGCCGACGATCCCACGCCGACGCCCGTCGCGACGGGCGACGATGACCCCGGCGCCCCCGTGGAGCCCGCGGAGGCCGCGGAGCCCGCCGCAGTCGTTCCCGCTTCGAGCCGGGCGGGCCTCATCGCGCAGGTCTGTGCGAAGGATGCAGAGTGTGGCTGCCCGATCCCTGATTGCGAGGCCGGCTTCGCGAAGATGACGACGATCCCCGACGGCGTCTGGGCATGCATCGCCGAGCAGTCGTGCGACGACCTGTGCGCGCCCAAGAGCGGGGCGCCGGGAACAGCGATCTACAAGGCGTGCATCGAAGGCAAGCTGCCGGCGGCACGGCCGAGCGGGGGCGGTGGGGGTGGCGGCGCGGATCCCCGCACGAGCTGCCGCCGCAGCAGCGACTGCGCCGGCGGGCAGGAGTGCTGTGGCGGGCTGTGCTACCGGATGGGCACGTCGCTGTGGATCACGGCGTGCCAGATGCCGAGCGGCAAGTTCTAGCTGCCGTCGACGGTGGCGTGGATCTGTGATCGGGGGCATGTGACGGCCCTCGGTATGCTAGTTTCGGCCCATGGGAATCATCAGTTTCATCAAGGGTGGAGTGAAGGAGCTGGCGATCGCCCGCCCCGACGAGGCGAAGGATCAGTGGGTCTACAAGCACCCCGATCAGACCATCCCGATGAAGGCGCAGCTGACCGTCGACTCCGACGAGGTCGCGCTGTTCTTCAAGGACGGCAAGTACGTGGGATCGTTCAGCGCGGGGCGTCACACGCTCGACGCCTCGAACATCCCGTTCCTCGGTCAGCTGGTCGACAAGTTCACCGGCGGGAACGTCTTCATCTGCGAGGTGTTCTTCGTCACGACGCGCGAGCTCGCGTCGATCAAGTTCGGCACCTCGATCGGTGACGTTCAGGACCCGCAGACGCAGCTCCGTGTTCGCATCATGGTCCACGGCGACTTCTCGGCGCGGGTCATCGACCCGACCAAGCTCGTCATCGGCCTCGTCGGCCAGCGCGCGACGACGAACGAGGGCTTCGTGGGCTGGTTCAAGAGCCAGGTCCAGAAGGTGATGAAGGACGACATCGCCGAGCTGATCGTCAAGCAGAACTGGCCGCTCATGAAGGTCACGTCGGGCGCCTACACCGACGAGATCGAGACCTCGACGCTCGGCAAGGTCCGCGGCCAGATCGAGCCGTACGGCGTCGAGATCATCCGGTTCGGCGACTTCTCGATCTCGATGGACCAGGCCGACAAGGACCGCCTGGACAAGCTGGTCGAGCGCATGGCGTACGTCAACGCCTCGGGCGGCATGGCGGGCTACCAGCAGCTCGCCCAGGCCGAGATGATGATGGGCGCCGCCGAGGGCATGAAGAAGGGCGGAGATGGCGGCGGCGCGTTCCAGGGCGCCGGCATCGGCATGGGCTTCGCGATGGCGGGCCAGATGGCCGGGATGATGGGCAACGCGAACGCGAACCAGCCCAAGCCGCCCGGCGAGACCCGCGAGCAGATCATGTCGACGCTCAAGCAGCTCGGCGAGCTCAAGGCCGCAGGCATCCTCACGGATGCCGAGTTCGAGTCGAAGAAGAAAGAGCTCCTCGCGAAGCTCTAGACCTCACGGCACCGTCGCGAGCCTGTCGGTCCCGAAGCAATACAGGCGATACGACTCCGTGCACACCCGTGGGGCGTTGCTGATCAACACGGTCGAGTCGACGTTCAAGCAGATACCGGTCACGGCCTGGCCGACCGTCGAGCTCCAGTTCGGCTGCTGGCCACCTTGGTTGCAGTTCTCGCCGGCATAGAAGCCATTGGACTGCGTGGCCGTCCACACGCGAACGTCGTGCGTGGCGAAGAGATTGTTGCCGGCCTCGTCCAGCTCAGGTGCGTTTGGCAACGTTGTGCTGCCGAAGTCGAGGATCGACTGGACGATCGGCTTGCCATCCACGCGCGTCCATCCGCTCACATTCTGGAACCGCGTCCATGCGATGACGCCTGTTGCGCTCAGGTAAGCGCGATAGTTGCCGCTCAGACCGGCCGTGGTCGCGAGCTGCTGGCACTTCGCATCGGCGCCCGCAAGACCACCAAGATTGCCATCGTACTTCACGGATGTCGTGAACATCAGGTTCGGATCTAGCCTGAACTTCGCATCGACGGTGGTGTTACCGGTGATCGTGAACGTGCACTGCCCGGTGCCGCTGCAGTTCGCGCCCGTCCACCCCTGGAACGTCGAGGCACTCGAGTCGAGCTTCGATGCACTCGCCAAGATCGTAAGGGGTGTGCCATCGGGGAACGTGAGGTTGCAGGTCGCGTTACACGACTGCCCGTTGGCGATGACCGTCCCAGCGCCATCCCCGCTGAATACGATCGAGAGGGTGCGTGGCTTCTTGTCGAACGTTGCAGTCACAGAGCGCGCGGCGGTCATGGTGACCGTGCACGTGCCCGTTCCGCTGCAGCCGCCGCCGGTCCAGCCGGCGAAGTCGGAGACCGTATCTGCCGTCGCCGTCAATGTGACAGACGTCGGGAACGCGAAGGACGCAGAGCACGTTGTGGGGCAGCTAATGCCCGCGGGGCTCGACGTGACCATCCCTCCGCCCGTCCCCGCGCGGGTGACGTCCAGTGCATAGCTCGCGACGTTGAACGTCGCCGTCACACTCGCGGCGGCGATGATGGTTACGGTGCAGGTGCCGGTGCCCGAGCACCCGCCGCCACTCCAGCCGCCAAACGTCGAGCCTGGTGAGCTGGGGGTCGCCGTCAACACGACCGTCGTCATGTAGTCGATGTTCTGGCTACAGGTCGTCGGGCAGTCGATCCCCACAGGGGACGACGTCACCGTGCCCGTGCCGCTGCCCGCGCGAACGACGGTCAGCGGGAACTGCATCAGCGTGAACGTTGCTGTGACCGAGCGGTCCTGCGTCATCGTGACATTGCACGCGCCAGTTCCGGTGCACGCGCCGCTCCAGCCCGTGAACGTCGAGCCGGTCGCCGGCGTCGCGGTCAGCATGACAGACGTGTTGTAGTCGTACATCTCGTTGCAGTCGCCACCGCAGGTGATGCCGGCTGGCGCCGAACCGATCGCGCCGGTGCCGTTGCCGGTACGCGCCGCCGTGAGGGTGAACCGCTGCAACGTGAACGTCGCCGTCACCGACTTCGCCGCGTCGATCGTCAGCGTGCACGCGCCGGTGCCCGTGCACGCACCGCTCCAACCGGCGAACGTCGACCCGGTCGCAGGCGCAGCAGTCAGCGTCACCATCGTTCCGAACGGGTAGGTCTCGGTGCAGTCGACGCCGCAGTCGATGCCGGTACCCGTCACTGTGCCCGTGCCGTTGCCTGCTGTCACGACCGACAGCGAGTACGTGTTCAACGTGAACGTCGCGGTCACCGCCTTCGCGGCGTCGATCGTCACCGCGCAGCTGGTGGTGCCCGCGCACGCGCCACCCCAGCCCGCGAACGTCGATCCGGTGCCTGCCGTCGCGGTCAGCGTGACCACCTGGCCGTAGGTATAGCTCTCGGTGCAGTCGGCGCCGCAGCTGATGCCCGCGGGTGACGACGCGATCGCGCCGTTTCCGGTCACGCTCGCGGTCAGCACGAACTGCTGCAATGCGAATGTCGCGGTGACGCTTCGTGCCTGCGACATCGTCACGACACACATCGCCGTGCCGGCGCAGGCACCGCTCCAGCCACTGAACATCGAGCCTGCCGACGGCGTCGCGGTCAGCGTCACCATCGTGTTGTAGTCGTAGCTCTCCATGCAATCCGTGCCGCACGCGATTCCGGGCGGCGTCGACACCACGGTGCCGGTGCCGTTGCCGGCCCTCGCGACCGACAGCGCGTATTGCTGGAGCGTGAATGTCGCCGTGACAGTCGTCGCCGCCGCGATCGTGACGATGCACGTGCTCGTGCCGGAGCAGCCGGCGCCCGACCAGCCAGTGAAGGTCGAGCCGGTCGACGCGACCGCCGTCAGCATGACCATCTGACCCGCGGTGTATGATTCGCTGCAGTCAGTGCCGCAGTTGATGCCGGTCGCGGTCACCGTGCCATCGCCGTTGCCGCCCTTGCTGACGAACAGCGTGAGGTTGTCGAGCGCGAAGTTCGCGCTGATCATCGTCGGGCTCGTCACCGTGACCATGCAGCTTGCGGTGCCGCTGCACGCGCCACCCCAGCCAGCGAACACCGAGAGGTTCGCCGGTGTCTGAGTCAGCGAGATGATCGTCCCGTGGTCCACCATCATCGTGCAGATGCTGCCGCAGTTGATACCGCCACCTGCGATCGTCCCCGTTCCCATCCCAGACTTGGTGACCGTCACGGCGTGGCGAGCGACATCGAAGGTCGCGGTTACCGCTGCCGACTGCGCGAGCGTGACTTCGCACGTCGGCATGAGGTCGGTGCAGGCGCCGGTCCAACCCGCAAAGACGGACCCGGTGCTGGCGACTGCGGTCAGCGTCACGACCGTGTTGGGATCGAAGGTGCTCGAGCAGGAGCCGCTCATGCACGTGATGCCAGCAGGCGACGACGTCACGGTGCCCGTACCGGTACCTGAGATCGTCGTGGTCAGCGTGACCTGACCGGGAGAGTCGATTGCCGCATCGGAGGACGCGTCGGGGAGCGGTGGCGCATCAGCCAGGTGGTTGACGTCGTCACCACCACACCCAGCAACCACGACCAAGAACGTGACGAGCAGCCGACCACACATGAGAACCTCGGGGTGTCGAGTAACGTAAGTCCGTTCGCGTGACAAGTACGGCCATCACCCGCCCTCGCTTCCTTCGAT
>JAEUJX010000322.1 GCA_016794545.1 Myxococcales bacterium | reverse complement strand
TGGCGTCGGGCCCGACGAAGCCCATCGCGAGGATCAGCGCGTCGACCGGCATGCGGACCTCGGAGCCCGGCTGGTCGAGGCGCTCGCCGACGAGGGTCGTGAGCTTGCCGCCGTCGCCCTCGAGCCGCGTGGTGCGGAACGCGAACGTGCGCTCGCCGCCTTCCTCCTGCGAGGACGACGTGCGGAACACCAGCGGCCACGCGGGCCACGGGTTGTTCGCGGCGCGCGTGTCGGGCGGAGCCGGCATCAGCTCGATCTGCACGACGTGCGAGGCGCCCTGGCGCAGCGCGGTGCCCAGGCAGTCGCTGCCGGTGTCGCCGCCGCCGAGGATCACGACGCGCTTGCCCTTCACGTCGTACCGCGACGGCGCGGGGAGCTCGCCGCCGACGACCTGGTTCTGCTCGGTCAGGTAGTCCATCGCGAGCACGACGCCGGCGAGCTCGCGGCCGGGCACGTCGAGCTCGCGCGGGCGCATCGCGCCGATCGCGATCACGACGGCGTCGTGCTGCGCGCGGAGCGCGGCCCAGTCGTCGATCCGCGTGTTGCAGCGAAACTCGATCCCTTCCGCCTCCATCACCGCGAGGCGGCGATCGAGGACGTGCTTCTCCATCTTGAAGTCGGGGATGCCGTAGCGCAGCAGGCCGCCCGGCTTGGCCGCGGCCTCGAACACGGTCACCGAGTGACCGGCCTTGTTGAGCTGGTTCGCGGCCGCGAGCCCGGCCGGTCCGGAGCCGACGATCGCGATGCGCTTGCCGGTGCGCAGGCGCGGGGGCTGCGGGACGATCCAGCCCTCGGCCCACGCGTGCTCGGCGATCTCCTTCTCGATCGCCTCGATCGTGACGGGCTGGCCGTCGATCCCGAGGACACAGCTGCCCTCGCACGGCGCGGGGCACAGGCGGCCCGTGAACTCGGGGAAGTCGTTGGTCGCCGCGAGCCGCTTGTGCGCGTCCTTCCAGCGCTCCTTCCACACCGCGTCCGCGAAGTCGGGGATCGGGTTGCCGAGCGGGCAGCCCTGCGTGCAGAACGGCACGCCGCAGTCCATGCAGCGGCCGGCCTGCGCGCGCGTCAGGTCGTTCTCGAGCGGGCCGTGCGGGGCTTCCACCTCGCGCCAGTCCTTCAGGCGATCGGTGACCGCGCGCTTCTTCGGCAGCAGGCGCTGCCACTCGAGGAATCCGGTGGGCTTGCCCATTACGACCTCCCTCCGCCGATCACCTGGAGCCCGCTCGGGCGCCGGGCGGCGGCACGGCGTGCCTGGAGCACGCGCTTGTAGTCCGTCGGCATGACCTTGACGAACCGCGCGACGAGGTGCTCCCAGTTGTCCATCACGCGGCGCCCGAGCGGGCTGCCGGTGAACCGGACGTGCGCCTCGATCAGCGAGTGCACGAGCCACATGTCGCTCTCGTCGACGACGCTCTCGAGCTCGACCATCTCGAGGTTCGCGCGCGACCGCAGCGTCGACGTCGGATCGTAGACGTACGCGGTGCCGCCGCTCATGCCGGCCGCGAAGTTGCGGCCGACCGGCCCGAGCACGACCACGACGCCGCCGGTCATGTACTCGCAGCCGTGATCGCCCACGCCCTCGACGACCGCGCGCGCGCCCGAGTTGCGCACCGCGAACCGCTCGCCGGCGAGACCGCACGCGAACAGGTCACCGGCGGTCGCGCCGTAGAGCGCGACGTTGCCGATGATCACGTTCTGCTCCGGCGCGAACCGCGCCGTCGCCGGCGGGTAGACGACGATGCGCCCGCCGCTCATCCCCTTGCCGACGTAGTCGTTCGCGTCGCCGCACAGCTCGAGGGACACGCCCGGTGCGAGCCACGCGCCGAAGCTCTGGCCGGCGGAGCCGGAGAGCCGCACCTGGATCGAGCCGTCGGGCAGCCCCTTCGCGCCGAACCGCCGGGCGATCTCGCCCGACAGCAGCGTGCCGACCGCGCGCCGCGAGTTCTCGATCGGCAGCGACAGCTCGACGTGCTTGCCGCCGGCGAGCGCGGGCTCGGCGCGCCTGAGCAGATCTCGGTCGACGTGATCCGAGACGTCCCACGGCTGCGCCTGCGAGAACCGGCGCGCGCCGGGCACGGGCGGCGCGAGCACGCGCGACAGGTCGAGCAGCTTCGCCTTCCAGTGCGAGACCGCCTTCGGCCGGAGCAGCTCGACCGCGCCCACGACCTCGTCGAGCGTGCGCGCCCCGAGCCGGGCGAGGTGCTTCCGCACGCCCTCGGCGACGAACATGAAGTAGGCGATGACGTCCTCGGGCGTGCCCGTGAACTTCTCGCGTAGCTTCGGGTCCTGCGTCGCGATGCCGACCGAGCAGGTGTTCAGGTGGCACTTGCGCAGCATGATGCAGCCGCTCGCGATCAGCGACGCGGTCGCCATGCCGAACTCCTCGCCGCCGAGCAGCGCCGCCACGACGACGTCGCGCGACGTGCGCAGGCCGCCGTCGACCTGCACGCGGATGCGATCGCGCAGGCCGTTCGCGACGAGCACCTGCTGCGCCTCGGACAGGCCGAGCTCCCACGGCAGGCCCGCGCGCTTGATGCTCGCGAGCGGCGCCGCTCCGGTGCCGCCCTCGAAGCCGGCGATCACGACCGCGCCCGCGCGCGCCTTCGCGACGCCCGCGGCGATCGTGCCGACGCCGACCTCGCTGACCAGCTTCACGCTGACGCGCGCCTGCGGGTTCACCGCGGTGAGGTCGTAGATCAGCTGCGCGAGATCCTCGATCGAGTAGATGTCGTGGTGCGGCGGCGGCGAGATCAGCGTGACGCCGGGCGTGGACCAGCGCACGCGGGCGATCCGCTCGTCGACCTTGCTGCCCGGCAGCTGGCCGCCCTCGCCGGGCTTCGCGCCCTGCGCGACCTTGATCTGGAGGTCCTCGGCGTTGACGAGGTACTGCGTCGTGACGCCGAACCGGCCGCTCGCGATCTGCTTGATCGCGGACCGCCGCGAGTCGCCGTTCTCGTCGAGCTCGTAGCGGTGCGGCTCCTCGCCGCCCTCGCCGGAGTTCGACTTGGCGCCGATCCGGTTCATCGCGATCGCGAGCGTCTCGTGCGCCTCGGCGCTGATCGAGCCGAACGACATCGCGCCGGTGACGAACCGCTTCACGATCTCGCTGGCGGGCTCCACCTGGTCGAGCGGGATCGGCGTCGGTGCCTCGACGAGCTCGAGCAGGCCGCGCAGCGTGACGTACGCGGCGTCCTCCTCGTCGCACAGGCGCTCGTACTCGTCGTAGCGCGCCTGGTCCTTGCCGCGCACGGCCGCCTGGAGCGTGCCGATCGTCGCCGGGTTCCACTTGTGGGGCTCGCCGCGCCGGCGCCACTGGTACTGGCCGCCGACCGGCAGATCGTCCGCGATCGCCTGCGCCTGCACGCCGAAGCCGCGGTCGTGGCGCACCAGCGCCTCGCGACCGAGCTCCGTCAGGCCGACGCCGCCGATGCGCGACGGCGTGCCCGTGAAGTGGCGCTCGATCATCGCGCCGTCGAGGCCGACCGCCTCGAACAGCTGCGCGCCGCGGTAGCTCTGCACCGTCGAGATGCCCATCTTGGACATCACCTTCAGGAGGCCCTCGTCCATCGCGTGGAGGAACCGCGCGACCGCCGCGGAGCGCGGTCCGGGCACGCGGCCCTGCGCGACGAGATCGCCGACCACGTCGAGCGCCAGGTACGGGTTCACCGCCGCGGCGCCGAAGCCGATCAGGAGGGCGACGTCGTGGACCTCGCGGCAGTCCGCGGTCTCGACGACGATGCCGGCCTGCATGCGCGTGCCCTCGCGCACGAGGTGCTGCTGCACCGCCGACAGCGCGAGCACCGCCGGGATGGCGACGTGCGCCGCATCGACGCCGCGGTCGCTGAGGATGAGCACGTTGTGACCGTCGTCGATGGCGAGCTCGGCGGCGCGCCGGAGCCGCGCGATCGCCGCCGCGAGCCCGTCGTCGCCGTCGGCGACGGGGTACACGAGCGACAGCGTGATCGGCTCGAACACGCCCTCGTGGATCGAGCGGATCTTCGCGAGGTCGTGGTTGTCGATCACCGGGCCGCGCAGCCGCAGCTGGTGGCACTGCTCGGGCGTCTCGTCGAACGTGTTGCCGTCGGGACCCATCGTGGTCTCGAGCGACATCACGAGCGCCTCGCGGATCGGATCGATCGCGGGGTTCGTGACCTGCGCGAACAGCTGGTGGAAGTATGCCGAGAGGTTCGGCGCCTGATCCGAGAGCACCGCGAGCGGCGTGTCGGTGCCCATCGAGCCGACCGGCTCCTTGCCGGTGACCGCCATCGGCTCGATCACGAGGTTGACGTCCTCGTCGGTGTAACCGTGCGCGCGCGCGAGGCGGTACAGCTCGTCACCGGAGATCACCGGCGGCGCGGTGCCGTCCTCGAGCTCGCTCATCTCGAACACGTTCTTGTCGAGCCACTTGCGGTACGGGAAGCGGCCGGCGACATCGCGCTTGAGCTCGGCGTCGTCGACGATCCGGCCCTCGGCCGTGTCGACCACGAACATCATGCCGGGCTGGAGGCGGCCCTTCGACCGCACGCGCTCGGGCGGCACGTCGATCACGCCGGTCTCCGACGCGAGGATCACGCGATCGTCGGTGGTGATCGTCCAGCGCGCCGGCCGGAGGCCGTTGCGATCGAGCGTCGCGCCGACGAGCTGGCCGTCGGAGAACACGATCGCCGCCGGACCGTCCCACGGCTCGACGAGCGACGACGCGTAGCGATAGAACGCCTTGCGGTCCTCGTCGACGCCGCCGGCCTCCCACGCCTCCGGGATCATCATCATCATCGAGTGGGGCAGGGTGCGCCCACCGAGCGTGAGCAGCTCGACCATGTTGTCGAACTGCGCCGAGTCGCTCTTGCCCGGCACGATGATCGGGAACAGCCGCTCGAGGCCGCCGTGGAACTTCGCGCTCTTCAGCTGGCTGCGGCGCGCCTGCATCCAGTTGCCGTTGCCCCGCAGCGTGTTGATCTCGCCGTTGTGCGCGATGTAGCGGAACGGTTGCGCGAGGTCCCACGTGGGGAACGTGTTCGTCGAGAACCGCGAGTGCACGACCGCGATCGCGCTCGTCATCTCGGGCGCGCGCAGGTCCGGGAAGAACTTCGGCAGCTGCCCCGGCAGGAGCAGGCCCTTGTAGACCATGGTCTCCGTCGACAGGCTCGCGATGTGGAAGTAGCCGTGCGGATCGGCGCCGCGCTCGCGCACGCGGTTCTCCGCGAGCTTCCGGATCACGTACAGCGTGCGCTCCCACGCGCTCGGCGGCACGCGGCGCATGCGCACGAAGATCTGGCGGAACATTGGCATCACGCCCGCCGCGACCGTGCCGACGTGCTCGAGATCGATCGGCACGTCGCGCCAGCCGAGCACGCGCTGGCCCTCCTCCTTGATCACGTCCTCGATCACCTGCTCGCAGGCGACGCGCTGGTACGGATCGGGCGGCAGGAACACCTGGCCGACCGCGAACCGGCGATGGGGCGCGAGCTCGTAGCCGAGCCGCGCGATCTCGCCGCGCAGGAAGCGATCCGGCAGCTGGATCAGGATGCCGGCGCCATCTCCGGTCTCGGGATCCGCGCCGCACGCCGCGCGGTGCGAGAGGCGGCGCAGCACCTCGAGGCCGTCGTCGATGATCGACCGCGATTTCGTGCCTTTGATGTCCGCCACGAACCCGACGCCACACGCGTCTCTCTCGAAGCTCGGATCATGCAGGCCGGACAGCGTCTTCGTCATCGCGGTACCCCCAGTCGAGGCACGCACTCTAACGCGTCGCGTCAGCCATGACTACCCCAAAAATCCTAACAACCTTCAAAGACATAGCCCGAGCGGCCCTCAGGTACGAGATCCCGGTCCCGCAAGACAATGGACAGCGTCGGGAACTGGCTGCAGCCCTTGGAGAAGTCAGCCCTCACGTACTCGATGACGAGCACGTGGTCGCCGTAGCCGTCGCGATAGGTCTGGCACTCGTCGAACGTGTTGCACTCCTCGGCGACCGCGAAGTCGGTGCCGAGCTGCGCCTTCTTGCCCGCGATCTCGGCCGCGTTCTTCTGCGCGATCGCCAGGCCTCGCGTGTGCGCGGCCGCGGAGAACAGCGCCATCGCGGCGACGTTGTTGGCCTCCGTCAGCTTGTTCTGCGAACGCGTGAACGAGTCGAGGTTGTCGATCTCGATCGCGTCGAAGCCCTTCTGCTTGCACCCGTCGATCCAGTCGCCGACGATCGCCGCGACGGCCGTGCGCTTGGCCGCCGTCGACACGTCGATCAGCATCTCGTTCCAGTCGGTGTCGATGATCGGCTGCCCGCCGCTGTCGCGCAGGATCAGATCCGCGTGGTTCGTCATCCAGTCGCTCGCCTCGCCGGGCTGGATCTGGAAGCCGTTGACGTAGCAGATGTTGTAGAGGCCGGCGGCCGGGCTCTCGGTGCGATCGCGCGACACGATCTTCACGCCCGCGGGCGGCGGGTACGCGCCGCCGAGCTGGTAGTCGATCGGCGCGTTGACCGGCGGCAGCACCACGCCGCCGGGCCCGTCGCCGTCGCCGCCGGCCTTCGCGTCGGCGGCCTTCGACGAACCGCCGCCGCAGGCCGCGAGCACCATCACGATCACCACGCTCCGCATCACGGCACCGTCTTACTCCCGGAGCGCGGACGGCGCCATCGGATTCGCGCCGCGAACCACGTTCGCCGCTACGCGCGGTCGGCGATCAGCTCGATGCGGTTGCCGAACGGATCGGTGATGTGGCCTCGGCGCACCCCCGGGAGCTCGTCGCTCGGCGTCCACGTGCCGCCCGCCGCCGTGACGCGGGCCACCCGCTCGTCGAGATCGTCGACGACGAACGCCGGGTGCGCCTTCGCCGACGGCGAGAACCCCGGCTCGACGCCGAGGTGGATCCCGACCGGTCCGGCCTGGAACCACATGCCGCCGCGAACGGCCATCGCCGCCGGCTTCGCGACCTCGGTGAAGCCCATCACCTCGCCGTAGAACCGCCGCGCGTCGTCATAGCGGCCGGGCGGGTAGGCGAGCTGAACGTGATCGAGGCGGACGACGGCCATGCACGGAGTATAGAGGCGCGCCCGGCTCGCGGCGTGCGGCGACCCTTAGCGCTCGAGCGCTGCCCACACCAGGTGGGGAGAGTGCTTGTCGACGCGCACCAGACGGACCCACAGCAGCGTCATGTGCTCGAGGTGCAGCGCCTGAGCAAGGCCGCCGACGTCGAGTGGCGCGAAGCCGGTGTCCTCGATCAGGCGCGCCACCTGTTGCTTCGCCTGCGGGTCGTCGCCGCAGAACATCATCGTCGGCTTCACGTTGTAGGCGGGGAACGCGGGGTTCTCGAGGTTCTCGTAGCCGTAGATCGTGAACGCCTTGATCACCCGCGCGTCCGGCGCGAGCTCCTGGATCACCTGCGTGCCCGATCGCTTGCTCTCCAGCCCATGGCTGAGGCCCGGGCCCACCGGGTTCGTGCAGTCGACCAGGATCTTTCCGGCGAGCCGGGACCCGAGCTCCTTCACGATGCCCGCGACGGCCTGGAACGGCGTGGCGAGGCACACGACCTCCGCCGCGTCGACCGCGGCCTCGATGGGCCGTGCGACCAGGCTCGGATTGCGCGCGAGCGCCTTCGCGACGCTCTCCGAGCCCTCGCGACCCTGCGCGAGCGTGACCTGGTGGCCTGTGCGGGCGAAGCGGTCGGCGAGCGCCGCCCCGACGTTTCCAGCTCCGATGAATGCGATCTTCACGTTGTCCTCCTGCGTGCGCGGATGTCCGAGCTCACCGACCGAGGGTCTCGATCACGAGATCCGCGGTCTCGGTCCCCGAGAAGTTTTGCTGTCCGGTGATCAGATTACCGTCGCGGATCGCGAATCCGCGCCACATGCCGGCCTGGACGAAGTTGGCGCCGAGCGCGCGCAGCTCGTCCTCGATGCGCCACGGCATCAGGTGCTTGTCTCGCGGTAGCGCTCCCATGCTCCACACCGCATTGTCGGCGAAGTCCTCCTCGACGTTCGCGAAGCCGGTCACCGTCTTGCCCGTGACGAGCAGCTCTCCGTTCGACAGCCTCGCGTAGCGCAGCACGGCCACGCCGTGGCACAGCGCGCACGCGAGCTTCCCGGCCTCGTAGAACTCGACGAACTTGGCCTGGAGCTCGGTGGCCCTCTCGAACGTGAACATCGGTGCCTGACCGCCGGCCACGACGATGGCGTCGAAGCGCGCCACGTCGATCTCCGAGGCTGGCTTCGTGTGCGCGACCAGGGCCGCGAGCGAGGGTGTCGAGAGGAAGCCCATGCTGATCAGATCGCTGGCCGAGTAGCCGCTCGCGTCGCGCGGATCGCTCATCGCGTCGGCCACGCAGGCTCCGCCCACCTGGCTGAACACCTCGACGTCGTAGCCGGCCTCGCGAAACGCGTAGTACGGGTGGGTGAGCTCCGACCACCAGAACCCGACCGGCCAGCCGGTCGTGGTCGACGTCGCCGGGTTCGAGATCACGATCGCGACCCGCTTGGGCTCGCGCTTGTTCGAGAGGTTGGGGTCTCTGAGGCTCATCTGCGTGCTCCTGGTAGCGGCGACGGTGGCGCCGTGACGACCAGGATGGGGCGGCCCATCGATGCAGACAATGCAACACGTTTCAAGTCATCGTTTCATTCCGTGCAACCCAGCGCGACGGGGGCGGCGGCGCCGTTGGCCCGAGGTCTCGTCCGAGGTGTCGAGCCGGGTGCGCGGCCCCGGGTGGAGGTCACCCGCGGCGGCCGTGGCCGCGCGGACGAACGCCTCGCGGAGGAAGCGGTGGGCGGGGTCCTTGTCGACGCGCGGGTGCCAGACCAGATTGAGCGCGTAGGGTCGCAGCGGGACGGGGACCTCGTGGATCACCAGGCCGAGCGTGGGCGCCAGCCGGTTCGCGATGCGCTCGGAGATCACGACCACGTAGTCGGTGCGCGCGGTCATCTGGAGGGCCGCCACGAAGAACGGCACCGCCCGTGCCACGCGGCGCGCGAGACCCCGCGCCTTGAGCACGTCATCGAGGTAGCCACCTGATTGGCCACGTGGCGCCACCTGGAGGTGCGGGAGGCTCAGGAACTGATCGAGCGAGAGCCGCTTGCTCGCCGTCGGATGGTCGGCGCGGACCGCGCACACGAAGCGATCGGTCAGCAGGCGCCGACTTCGCATCTCTTGCGGGAGCTCACCGTAGATGCCCACGGCGAGATCCGAGTGGCCGCCACGCAGCAGCTCGGCGTCATCCGGCGAGTTCGGCACGAACTTCATCGACACGTCGGGGGCCTCCTCGCGGAGGATGCGATCGACCTCGATCCCGAGCACGGTGACGACGTAGTCGGTGACCCGGACGACGAACGTTCGATCGAGCTCGTTCGCCACGAACGGGCGGACTGGCTCCAGAGCGGCGCGCGCGTCCGCGACCACGGCGTGGACGCGCGCGCGAAGCTCCTCGGCACGGGGGCTGAGCAGCATTCCGCGCCCCGACCGCACCAGCACGGGATCCCCGAGCCGCTTGCGGATCCGCGCCAGCGCGTGGCTCATCGCCGGCGTGGAGAGCCCGACGCGGCGGGCCGCTCGCGTCACGCTCCCCTCCTGCAGCAGTGCATCGAGGGTGACCAGCAGGCCGAGGTCAGACGGTTCCATGAGGACTCCGATCATGCCCGAGGCGGCGCGTGTGGTGCCTCGGCACGGCACGACGTGACGGCGCGGTCGCTACGGCACGGGGTCCAGCAGCAAGGTCTCCGTCGAGGTGCCGTCGACGACGACCTCGACCTCGAGCGGGCGAAAGCCCGGCGCCCTGATCACCAGCGCGTGGGCGCCCACCGCGACGTTCGTGATGTGCGCCTTGCCCTGGTAGAGCGCCGCGACCAGCTCGCCGTCGAGCAGGACCTCGCCGCCCTTGCCGTTGGTCACGATCGCGAGCTCGCCGGTGTCGGACCCGACCACGCGCTCGTAGATCCGCTGCGCCCACCTCTTCGGGGCGAACCGGGTGGTCACGGTGTCGCGCAGCGAGCGCACGCGTTGCCGCTTCGCCACGTCGACCATCGCGACGACGACGACGCGTCGCAGCGCCCGCGTCTCGACCTCGCCGGTGACGATGAAGTCGACGCCGAGCAGCTCGCCGAGCACCACCGCGCACTGCACCCCCAGCGGCGTACACGCCGCCTCGCGCCTGGCCGCGCGCCAGGCCGTGTCGTTGCCCCTGGCCGCGAACCGCTCGGCCTGCTTGCCCGCGAACGCGCGGAGGTGCGCGGTGAGTGCTTCGGCGGTCTTGATCGCCTCCCGATCCTTCGCATCGATCACGATCGCGACGGTCGGCTTCGCCGGGGCGGCGGTGTCGGCCCCCGCGAGCCGCGCCAGCACGAGGAGCGCGACGAGCCCGCGGGCGGTCACGGCTTCGCCACGAGCTCGGCGACGAGATCGCTCGCAGCGAGGTAGGTGATGCCGTCGGTGTGGGGCGAGCGGCGATCGAGCGCGTAGCCTGCGGAGCCCTTCGGGATCACGACATCGTCGCGGAGCAGGCAGAACCACGTCGGCGCCTCGGCCGGCGGGATCATCGCGAGCGTGCCGTCGTCGCCCGCGTTCGAGGCGATGCGGACCAGGCGCGTCGCGGTGCCCTCGCCGTCGCGGCGGCGGTACTGCGTGATCGCGCCCGAGCGCTCGCGGACGTACACGAGGTTCGCGCGCGCGATCGCGTGGATGCACGCGACGTCCCACAGCGTCGGCCGCGCACGCGTCGCGAGCAGGTCGGCGAAGTCCTTGCCGACGTGCGCGAGCGCGGCGCGATAGCCGCCGGCGTCGTGGAGCGCCTTCCGGCCGGAGATGTGGACGTCGAGCCACTGGAGCCGGCCGGTCTCGAGATCCACGACGAGCGGCACCGTGATCACCGAGCGGCCCGTCAGGTCGAAGCGCTGGGCGACCAGGCGCGGATCGAAGTGCGTGTCGGCCGACGGGCGCGCCATCAGGCCGGCGAAGCCCCAGGTCAGCTGATCGAACGGGATCGCGTTGTAGCTGAACACCACCACCACCGCGTGACGCCCGCCCATCCCGCGCAATGCGGCGAGCTCGAGGTCGACAAACTCCGACGCCCCGAGCGGCGGCGCCGCCGACGTCAGGTCGCCGGAGTGCACCGCCGCGCGGTCGCCCGCGACCAGGTTCGTGTAGTCGCACGTCGCGACGTGGCGCCACGCCGCGTCGAACACGGCGACCGACAGGTCGAGATCGACGCGCGTGCCGGCCGGCTCCTCCCAGTGGAGGAACAGGCGGAGCGCGTCGCCTGCGGGCAGCGCGAGCTCGCTGCCGCGTGGCCACGCGACCTTCGCGCGCGAGGTGTTGCGCTCGGCCAGCGGCACGAGCAGATCGGCGAGCCCGCGGTCGATCACCGCGCGGGCGAAGTGACGCTTCGACTCGGCGCGCACGAGCAGCTCCGCGCGGACGCCGTCGACGAGCGAGCCGATCGCGTCGGCACCGAGCGGTGCGCGCAGGTCCGGCGTGCCCC
>JAEUJX010000407.1 GCA_016794545.1 Myxococcales bacterium | reverse complement strand
CAGCGCGTCGCGCTCTCCGCGCTGACGGTCGCCGAGTACTTCCGCGACGTCGAGAAGCAGGATCTCCTGCTGTTCGTCGACAACATCTTCCGCTTCACGCAGGCGGGCTCCGAGGTGTCGGCGCTCCTCGGCCGCATCCCGAGCGCCGTCGGTTACCAGCCGACGCTGTCGACGGAGATGGGTGGCCTGCAGGAGCGCATCACCTCGACGAAGGACGGCTCGATCACCTCCGTGCAGGCGATCTACGTCCCCGCCGACGACCTCACGGACCCGGCGCCGGCGACGGCGTTCGCCCACCTCGACGCGACGACGGTGCTCAACCGCGCGATCACCGAGAAGGGCATCTACCCGGCCGTCGATCCGCTCGACTCGACCTCGTCGATTCTCACGGCGGCGGTCGTCGGCGAGAAGCACTACAAGGTCGCCCGCGAGGTGCAGCGCATCCTGCAGCGCTACAAGGACCTGCAGGACATCATCGCGATCCTCGGCATGGACGAGCTCTCCGAGGACGACAAGCTCACGGTCTCTCGCGCGCGCAAGATCGAGAAGTTCATGGGCCAGCCGTTCCACGTCGCCGAGACGTTCACGGGCATGAAGGGCATCTTCTGCTCGCGCGAGGACACGGTCCGCAGCTTCGACGAGGTGCTCTCCGGCAAGTGCGATGACCTGCCCGAGCAGGCGTTCGAGATGACCGGCACGATCGACGACGTCCGCGCCAAGGCGGCCGACCTCGCGAAGAGGGCGTAACGATGGCCGGCGGGCTCAACACGATCCTCGGGGTGAACCTGGTGACGCCGAAGGGCGTCGTCGCGCACACCGATGCCGACAGCGTGCAGGCGCCGGGCGAGCTCGGCGAGTTCGAGCTGCTGCCGGGCCACATCCCGATGCTGAGCGCGCTCAAGCCGGGTGTGCTGACGATCGGCACGAAGTCGCGCGCCCGCTACGCCGTGGGCGCGGGCTACCTCCGCGTCGATCCGTCGGGCTCGGTCGAGATCCTCGTCGAGCAGGCGGTGCCGGCGAAGGACATCGACGCCGAGGCGGCGAAGAAGGAGCTCGCGAGCGCGGAGTCCGAGCTCGCGAAGTGGGGCGACAAGCCGCTCGACGGCGACTACGTGAATCTCCAGGCCCGCGCGAGCTGGGCCCGCGCCCGTCTCGACGCCGCCGCGCACTGAGCGTGGACCTCCGGCTCGAGACCGCGCGCCTCGTCCTCCGCGAGTTTCGCGAGGACGACTGGCGCGCCCTGCACGCGACCCACTCGCGCGAGGACGTCGTGCGCTGGCTGACGATCGAGCCGATGGACGAGGCCGCCGCGCGCGAGTACGTGCAGGGCATCATGGTGTCGGCGCGCGAGCAGCCGCGCACCGTGTGGGATCTCGCGATCACCGTGAAGGGCGACGACGCGGTCCTCGGCCGCGTCGGCATGAAGCGCGATGCCGATCCGCGCAGCGCGATGCTGTGGTTCGCGCTCGATCCCGCGCACCAGGGCAAGGGCTACGTCACCGAGGCGGTGCGGGCGCTGCTCGGCCACGCGTTCGACGACGTCAAGTTGCACCGCGTGTGGGGCGACTGCGATCCGCGCAACCCGGCCTCGGCGCGCGTGATGGAGCGGGCGGGGATGCGGCGCGAGGGCCACCTCGTGCAGAACGTGTGGATCAAGGGCGAGTGGTGTGACTCGCTCCTGTTCGGGCTGCTCGCGAGCGAGTGGCGTGTTTGATCGCCCTCGCTGTGCAAGGAACACACACGTCATCGAGGAAGCGGATCGATCGAAACGCAGTACAATGAATCGTGGCCAGGCGGACGCCGACCGACCAGAACGCGGCACCGCCGCCGCCCTCGACGGAGCCCGCGCCACGCCGGCCCCGGGCGAAGCGCGAGACCGCCGAGCTGCCGGTGATGACCCGGGCGCGGACGCAGGGCTTCTGGAACCAGCGCCAGCCGCGCGCGATGTCCGAGGCGGTCGCCGTCATCGCGACGCCGCCGTCGGGGACGCGGACCGCCGAGCCGACGACCACCCGCGCGCCGACGGTGCGTAGCCGGCGGCCGAGCACCGGGGCGGACGACTTCCTCGAGGAAGCCGCGACCAACGTCGTCACCGAGGAGTGAGTGCGCCCGAGGCGGGCGATGTGGGCGTGCGTGGGTTCAGGCCCGCATGTGAACCGGCCGCTTCACCGACATCGGCGCCGGAGCGTGTGATCGCGAGGTTCGGCGCTGGCATGTGGCGTGCGAGGATCTCTCGGCGATGAGAACCCTCGTGGTGGCCCTCGTGGCCGGTTTCGGAGCGACGGCGTACGCGCAGCCTGCAGCCCAGATGCAGCCCGAGCAGCCGCCGTTCGACCAGAACATGGCGCCGCCGCAGCCGCAGCAGCCGCAGCAGCCGATGCAGCCGGAGCCCGGCTCCACGGCGGCGACCTTCACCTCGACGTCGAGCGAGCCGTGGGACGTGCTGCTCGATCGCCAGCCGGCGTGTCAGACGCCGTGCTCGATCTACGTGCCGCCGATGCGGTACGTGACGCTGCGCTCGCGCGATCGCGTGATCCTCGACGTCGGCACGCTGCCGCAGGGCTCGGTCGTCGTGCGCGGCTCGCACCTCCGCAACGGCGCGTACGCCGGCGGCATCGTCGGCACCTCGTTCTCCGGGATGGGCCTCGTCACCGGCATCACGCTGACCGCGGTCGGCTGGGGCACCGGGCGCGATGGGATGCGGATGGCGGGCCTGATCACCGGCGGCGTGTCGGCGGTCGGGCTCTACCTCTCGATCAAGCTGATGCAGAGCGCGGTACCGAAGGTCGAGGTGCTGCCGGGCCGGCCGTACGTCGCCGGTAACCAGGTCGGTCTCGCCGGCACGTTCTGACGTCGTGCGGCACGGTGCCGCACGACGCGCGCCCGGAGCGGCGCATCGTACCTCCATGGGAATCGTGGTCCTCGGCGGTACGGGCAACCTGGGCGCGCTCGTCGCGGACGAGCTCCGGCGGCGCGGCGAGACGGTGCGGGCGTGCGGGCGCAGGGATGGTGATGCGCGCGACCCGGCGGTGGTGGCGAAGCTCGCGGCGGGGGCGAGCGCGATCGTCAACTGCGCGGGCGCGAGCGTGGCGCTGGCGCTGGGCAAGGGCTGGCGCGGCTACCGCGCGGTGGACACGCCGATCGGCAAGGCGGCGATCGCCGCGGCGCGCGCGACCGGCGTGCGGCTGGTCTACGTCGCCGTCGCGCACGCGCCCGAGCTCGCGAGCTGTGCGTACATCGACGCGCACGAGCAGGTCGCGGCGGCGATGCGCGATCTCGACGGCGTCGTGGTGCGGCCGACCGGGCTGTTCTCCGCGTATGCGTCGCTGTTGCCGCTCGCGCGGCGCGGCTGGCTCGTCGACCTCGGCACGGGGCACACGCGCACGAACCCGATCGACGACGGGGAGCTCGCGGGCATCGTCGCCGATGCGGTGCGCGGCGACGGCCCGCGCGAGATCACGTGCGGCGGTCCCGACGTGATGACGAGGCGCGAGATCTTCGAGCTGGTCGCCCGCAGCGCCGGGCAGAAGCGCGTGCGCGGGTTCCCGGTGTGGCTGGCGCGGATCAACGCGGCGATGCTGCGGCTCGTGCACCCGCGCATCGGTCAGTTCATGCAGTTCGCGTGCGGGCTCGCCGAGCACGGCGTGATCGCGCCGGTGCTGGGCACGAAGCGATTCGCGGACCACCTCGACTCAGTCGCGAACGTCGCCCGTCGACAGCAGCCAGATGATTCCGAGCACCAGGCCCGCGCCGCCCAGGGCGATTGACTTCTCCGCGCGGTAGCTCTCGCAGTAGGCGATGCAGAGGCCCATCCCGGTGAAGCTCGTCAGGCTGAGGATGCCGGCGGCCGTCCCCACGCCCAGGCCGTGGTCTTCCTCCTCCGGGCGTACCCATTCCTCCTCGTACGTCCCGATCCCGGTCGGCAGGAGGTAGACCAGATCGGTGTCGTGACGCTTGATCGGGCAGGGCACCTTGCCGGTGAACGGCGGGCAACCGGCGAGCAGCAGCACGAGCGACGTCGAGGTCCCCTTGAACCGCACGGGGCGATCGAGCTCGACGGCCTGCGCGTCGCCGGGCTTCCGCGTCGCGCCCGTCTCGATCACCGTCGGGATCTGGGCCTGGCCCTCGCGGCCGAGCTCGGCGATGTGCGGGATCAGCGCATCGGTCGTGATGCCCGTGCGGGGCTTCGCGTGGCCGCACCCGACGACCACGAGCGCG
>JAEUJX010000141.1 GCA_016794545.1 Myxococcales bacterium | reverse complement strand
ACCTCGCGCCGCCTCGTCGCGATCCTGGTCGCGATCAACGTCGCGTTGATCGGGCTCGGGGCGATCGTGATCGATCGCGGTGCTGCACGGGCACCGGGCAGCGGGATCGAGGTCGGGCTCGTGTTCGACGTCGGCGGCAAGAACGACAAGTCGTTCAACGAGGCGGCGTGGCGCGGGCTCGAGAGGGCGAAGGTCGAGCTCGGCGTGCGCGTGCAGTACATCGAGCCGACCGAGGGCGCCGATCGGGAGAGCGCGCTGCGGACGCTCGCGGCGCGCGGCGTGGACCTCGTGATCGGCGTCGGGTTCATCTTCGGGCCCGACCTCGAGCGGCTCGCGAAGCAGTTCCCGGACGTGAAGTTCGCCGGCATCGACTACTCGCCGTCGCCCGGCGTCGGCACGCTGCCGAACCTCGCGGGGCTGCGGTTCCGCGAGCACGAGGGCAGCTTTCTGGTCGGGGCGATCGCGGGGCTGACCACGAAGACCAAGATCGTCGGGTTCGTCGGCGGCATGAAGATCCCGCTGATCCGGAAGTTCGAGGCCGGCTACGAGGCGGGCGTCGCGTACGTGTGCCAGGAGTGCCGCGTGCTGTCCGCGTATGCGGGGACCGAGCCGAAGGCGTTCGCGGATCCGTCGCACGGCGAGGCGCTGGCGACCGCGCAGTACAACAAGGGCGCCGACGTGATCTTTCATGCCGCGGGCAAGACCGGCGACGGCGTGTTCGCGGCGGCGAAGCACGCGGGGGCGAGGGCGATCGGCGTCGACAGCGACCAGTACGACGCGGCGCCGTGCTGCGTGATGACGTCGATGGTGAAGGGCGTGGACGTCGCGGTCCTCGACGTGATCGAGGAGGTCGTCGCGGGGACGTTCCGGCCCGGCATGCACGAGCTCGGGCTCGCGGAGAACGGCGTCGGGTTCGTCAGCGACGAGCGCAACCGGGCGATGCTGCCGCCCGAGATCGTCGAGCGCGTGCGCGCGATCGGCCAGGACATCATCGCGGGCAAGATCCAGGTGCCCGACCGATGACGCTCGCGATCGACGCGGCGCTCGACAAGCGCTATCCGGGCTGCGAGGTGCTGCGCGGCGCGACGCTGCGCGTGCGGCCGGGCACCGTGCATGCGCTGGTCGGCGAGAACGGCGCGGGCAAGTCGACGCTGGTGAAGATCGTCGCGGGCATCGTGCCGGGCGACGCGGGCACGCTCGCGATCGACGGTACGCCCCGCGTGCTCGGCGCCTGGAACCGGCGCGCCGCGCGGGCCGCGGGCGTCGGCATCGTGCAGCAGCACGGCGGGTCGGCGCCGACCTTGACCGTCGTCGAGAACGCGGTGCTCGGCGTCGAGGGCGGCCCGGTGCTCGCGCTCGAGGGGCCGGCGGCGAAGCTCGCGGCGGTGGGGGAGAAGATCGGCCTGCCGATCGATCCGTCGGCGCGCGCCGAGGACCTCGCGCTCGGCGCCGCCCAGCGCGCGGAGATCGTGGCCGCGCTCTACCACGGCGCGAAGCTGCTCATCCTCGACGAGCCGACGGCCGTGCTCGCGCCGGTCGAGGTGGAAGGGTTGCTCGCCCGGCTGCGCGCGCTCGCGGGCGAGGGCACGACGGTCGTGATCGTCACGCACAAGCTCGACGAGGTGCGCTCGGTCGCCGACGACGTGACCGTGCTGCGCGCGGGCAAGACCGTCGCGACGTTCTCGACCGCCGACGGTCCGCTCGACACCGCCGCGATCGCGCGCGCGATGGTCGGCGCGGATCTGCCGCGCGCGGAGAAGCTCGCGCCGCCCGCGGACGACGCGAACGTCGCGCTCGCAGTCGCTGGCCTGTCGTTCGGCGCCCTCGTCGAGGCGACGCTCGAGGTCCGCGCCGGCGAGATCGTCGGCATCGCCGGCGTCGACGGCAACGGACAGCGCGAGCTCGGGCTCGCGATCGCCGGGCTCGTGGCCGCGCAGGGCAGGGTGACGCTCGGCGGCACCGATGTCACGCGCGCATCGCCGGCGCGGCGGCTCGCGGCGGGGCTCGCGCACATCGCGGAGGATCGCCATCACGGCGGGCTGATCCTGCCGCTGTCGATCGCGGACAACCTCGCGCTCGGCCGCACCGACGTGACCGGGCGGTTTCGCGTCGACCGCGGCCGCGTGCGCGCCTTCGCCGAGGAGCGGATCGCCGAGCTCGACATCCGGCCACCGGATCCCGATGCGCTGGTGGAGGCGCTGTCGGGAGGCAACCAGCAGAAGGTCGTCGTCGCGCGCGAGCTGTCGCGGCCCAGGCTCGTCGCGGTCCTCGCGGCGCAGCCCACGCGCGGCGTGGACCTCGGCGCCGTCGCGCGGATCCACGAACGGCTGCGCGCGGCGGCCGCGGCCGGAGCGGGCGTTCTCGTCATCAGCGCGGATCTCGACGAGCTGCTCGCGCTCTGCCACCGCATCCACGTCATGCTGCGCGGCACGCTGGTCGGCGAGCGGTCGACGCGCGAGGAGCTCGGCGCGCTGATGACGGGGGCGGCGTGAGCCTCTCGTTTGGCTGGCTGCGCCCCGGCACGGACGTGCGGCGCGAGCTCGAGGCCGCGGTGATCGCGCTGCTCGCCTCGGTCGCCATCGGCAGCGCGCTGATGCTCGTCGCGGGCGTCTCGCCGGGCCACGTGTGGTCCGAGATGATCGCGCTGACGTTCTCCGACGCGTACTGGACCGGGCAGGTGCTTTACAAGGCGACCGCGCTCGCGCTGACCGGCCTCGCCGTCGGGCTCGCGCTCGACGCGGGCCTGTTCAACATCGGCGCCGAGGGTCAGCTGACCGCCGGCGTGCTCGCGTGCGCGGTGGTCGGTGTCGCGCTGCCCGCCGGTACGCCCGCGCTCGTCGCCGTCCCGCTGTGCCTGCTCGCGGCCGCCGCGGCTGGCGGTGCGGTCGGCGCGCTGATCGGCGTGATGCGCGTGGCGCGCGACGCGCACGAGGTGATCACCTCGATCATGCTGAACGCGATCGTCGCCGGTCTCGCGCTCTACATCGGCAACGTGGCGCTGTTCCAGGGGGGCACCACCACCGGCGCGCCGATCGTCGCCGGTGCGCAGCTCCCGCAGCTCGGCCTCGGCGGCAGCTCCGCCTCGGTCGCGCTCGTGCTCTCGATCGCCGCGGTCGCTACCGTCTGGTGGCTCCGCTCGCGCACGACGCTCGGGCAAGCCTGGCTCGCCGTCGGCAAGGAT
>JAEUJX010000140.1 GCA_016794545.1 Myxococcales bacterium | reverse complement strand
GATCTCGTCGCCGATCACGAGGAACTTCGGAACGACGAGATCGACGTACGCCGGCAGCGTGCCGAGGAACTCCGTGGTCGCGCCGCCCTGCGCGCCCTCGCGCGAGTGCGCGAGCGCGAGCACGTGCCACGTGGTCAGCCGGTCGGGCACGCGCACGGGGACCGTCGCCGCGCCGTTGCCGTCGGTCACCACCAGCGGCTCGAACAGAAACGTCTCGGGGAACCACGCGCGCGTCGCGGCCTCGGGCTCCGCGTCCGCCGGGCCGCCGCCGCCACGTCCGCGCATGCCGCCGCGGCCGCCGCCGACACCATAGCCGGAGCCCGTGCCCGAGCCCTTTCCGATCGTGCCGTACTTGCCCGTGCCGACCGTGCCCCAGCCGGTCCCGCCGCCGCCGGGGCCGTAGCCCGATCGACCGAAGCCGAACCCGCCGTTCATGTCCGCGTCGTCGAGGCCCGAGGACAATTCGCTGGAACCGAGCACGCCGGCGCTCCTCGCCTGCTCGATCGCCTGCTGGCGCGCGAGCTCGGGGTCCGACTGCTCCTTCTTCATCTTGTACTGGCCCTCGGCGCGATCCGAGTCCTTCTTCCCCATCTTCCCTTCCTCGAGCGCCATCGCGGTGCCCGTGCCCCCGGACTCGTCGGAGCCGTCGTCCTCGCGCGATGCGGGCGCCGCGATCTGGTACCTCGGGCGGCTCGGCAGGTCGACGCCCTTCTGCGCCTGCTCGTGCCGCTGATCGCGCCCCTTGCACGCCGCGATCGCCGCGAGCATCAGCACCATCGAGAGTTGCTTGTTCATCACGGCTTCTCCTTCGCGACCCAGTCCGACCAGTTCTCCGTGTCCTCGGGCAACCGCGTCCCGACCACCACCACCGCGCGCGGATCCGTCAGCGACAACAGATCTCCCGGCAGCATCGACAGCGTGAGCCGGCGGCCGTACGCGTCGGTCACCTTCTCGCCCTTCCTCTCCGCCGCGTCGAGCGCCGCCGTCCACAGCCGCGCCATCGTCGCCGGCTTCATCTTCTCCGTCGCGGGCGCCTTCGTCTCCCACGCGCGCGCCTGCACGTGCAGCTCGGCGAGCACCGCATAGAAGTGATCGGTCAGCTCCTCGACCGGATCGAACTGCGAACGCGCGCTCGCGTTCACCACCGCGTCGAGCTCCGGCGGTTTCGGGATCGCGCTGACGCGCAGCACCGTCGCCGCCGCCGCGTTCGCGCCCCGGATCCGCCCGAGCGTGAGCGCCTGGCCGTCGAGCATGCCGAACGCGGGCGAGCCGGTCTCGACCTTCGGCTGGAGCCGGCCCATCGAGTCCGCGCCCGGCAGCGACACCAGCTGGCCGAGGCTCGCGTCGACACCGAACAGGCCGACCGCGGCGGGCCCGCCCTTGCCGGCGATCTTCGTCGAGATCGCGAGCTGCGCCTGATCGCCCGGCTTGTAGCGCGGCTTCTCGGGCTCGACCGACACGACCAGGTCGCTCTTCGGCTTCACGAACACGAGGGCCCGCGCCCCGAGCGCCTGGACCTCGGCCCACCCCTCGATCTTGTCGTCGATGGTGAACGTCGCCTTGCGATCGTCGTCGAGCTCGGCCTCCTGGTTGCCTTTCAGGTGCGTCAGCACGAGCTTCTTCGGCAGCTTCCCGGAGAAGCCCGGGCCGCGGATCACCTCGACGGTGACCTTGTCGCCGTGCTTCGCGAGGATCGGCGTGACGCGCAGCCGCACGTTCGGGATGTCGCCCGGCTGGATGCGCAGCTTGGTCGACGGCTTGCCCTCGATGTCCGCGACCACGGTCAGCTCGTAGCCGAGCATCGTCGTCGGCTGCGGCCGCACGTCGGTGGCGGTCTCCGGCGGCGTCACGGTGAAGTCGATGTAGCCGAGGCCGTCACCGCCGAACGGCTCGGAGAGTGTGACGCGCGTGCCGATGCGCGAGCTGACGCAGCCGAACGCCGCGGCCGCAGTGGTCTGTGGCTCGGGCTCCTCCCCGTCCTCGGCCTTCGGCGGCTTGACCGTGATCCATGGCCCGAGCTGGACCTCCTTGCTGCCCTTCGTCACGCGCCACTGGAGCAGCTTGCCGAGGTCGCCCTCGACGTTGCGCGGCAGGCAGTCGCGCGCGCTCTTCGCGAGGTTGCCGATCGCGCCCGCCAGCTCGTCGGGCTGCTCGAGCGCGCTGTGCACCTCGTACTCGAGCGTCGAGATCTCCGGATCCTCGAAGTTGAACGTCACGGTGTACATGCGCTCGTTGCCCGCGGGCAGGCGCTTGCCGCGGACGATCTGCGCCACGCACTGCGCGAGCGGATTTCCGGCCGCACCGACGGTGCCGATGCCACCACCCGCGTCGACGCGCATGCCGATCAGCGCCGAGGTCGCGCCGCTCTCGTCGTCGCCGCCGCCGGTCGCGCCGTACCACTTCCCGCACGCGCCGAGCGGCACGAGCCACTTGTCCATCTCCACCTGATCGGCGAGGGACGCACCCTCACCGCCGATCAGATCCTGCGGCTCGTCGCGCGTGACGGCCGCGACCTTCGGCTGCGGTCGGTACGGCAGCGCCGGGATCGTGATGTTGACCGGCGCGCCCGGATCGATCTGGAGCGCGGCGACGCCGTCCTCGTCGAGCTCGGCCTCGATGCCCTTGTCGTTCGCCTCCCACGACCGCTTGAGCGTGACCTTGGCCTTGCGCACGACCTGTCCGTCCGGCGTCGCGACCCGCACGTAGAGCCGGTTGTTGAAGCCCTCGACGAGCCCGTCGCCGAGCTCGGTCACCGACGAGACGGCGATGCCGTCCTCCGAGAGCAGCACCGACGCGGCCCCCTCGACGCGGTCACCCGCCGGATCGATCGCCGCGATCTTCGCCGCGAGCGTGACCTGCCCCTGGAGGTCCTTCGGGATGACGGGCAGCGCGAGCTCGAACCGGCCGTTCTCGCCGGTGGTCGCGGTCTTCGGCAGCGTCTTCTCCTGCCAGTCGAGCGGCGGCGGCCACTCGCCCTGGATGTCCCACGTGATCTCGACCTTCGCCTTCGCGACCGGCGCGCCGGAGCTGTAGATCACCGCGCCCTTCACCGTCGGCTTGTCGCCGGCGCGATAGAACGTCTTGTCGGCGTTCGCCTCGACGCGGAACCGCGGCAGCTTGAACGGCTCGACGTTGAACGTGACGTCGTCGACGGCGCCGGCCGACTCCCACGCCACGTGCCAGTAGCCGGTCTGCGCCTGGCGATCGAGCGGGAAGCTGCCCGACACCACGCCCCACTCCGTCGCGGCCATCTTCTCCTCGAGCAGCACCTCGCCGTTCGGATCCTTCACGACCCAGCGGCCGGGGCGGCCGTCGAGCGGCGCGAGATCGCGCGCGCGGAGCACGACGGCGCGGAACTTCACCGTGTTGCCCGGCTCGTAGAGCGGACGGTCGGTGATCACGTGCACGCGGGCCGGCGTGAACAGCGGGATCTGGGCGTCGAGCTCGCCCGCGCCGATCCGCGTCTTGTACGTCGCGTGCAGCTTGTAGTCACCGTCGGGGACCTCGGGGACCTTGAACGTCGTCGCGCCGGCCTTCCACTCCTTGGTCGCCAGCGGCGTCGCCTTGCCCTTCGCGTCGACGAGCGACAGCGCGATCTCGGTGATCTCCGGCAGTGGCATCGTCTGCACCGCGTCGGCGTCCTTCACCGTGTAGTGCGCGGTCGCGCGGATGGCGACGGAGGCCTCGGCGCTGCGCCGCACGCCCGACACGTCGAGCTGCGCGGTCTGGCGGACCACGCCCGACGGGCACGTCTTCATCGTCAGCCCGTGGTCCAGGAACACCCACTCGCAGCGCCCGTCGTGAGTATCGATGCGCCCGACCAGGATGGCGCCCACGGCGATCAGAACGATCGCGAGATATCGATTCATCGCAGTCCCCCCATCGACCAGCGTATCAGCACCCAAGGTCGACACCAGCCGGAGGGTCAAAGTTCCACGGACTACGGAGGCGGGACGACGGCATCCCAGAAGTCGCAGGCGGCGGCCTTGAAGGCTGGCTTCTCCGCGATCGCGCTCCCGATCGCGAGGTAGTTGCCTGCCGCGGGGTCGAGCGGCGCCCATGTAGGCGCGGCTCCGTCGTTCGGATCACCGGTCGCCGCGAACCGCGTCCAGTAGCCCTGGATCGCCTCGGCGGTCGCCGCACCGCCAGGGCCGACGCGCCCGAGCGGGAACGCCGGATCCGTGCCGAACACGAACGGGATCTCGGAGGAGTGGAACACGCCGAGGCCCTGGAGGAACGGCCCCTCGGGTGCTCGCTCGAACTGGTAGAGGTACGTCGTCGCGCCGTTCGCCGCCATCGCCCGCGCGGAGCGCCGCGCCGCGCACGCGAAGAACGAGTCGCCGGAGACCTCGGCGATCGCGCGGTTCGCGCCCGGGAAGCTCGCGACCGGATAGCGCGCCACGATCGCGTCGACGTTCGCCGCACCGAACCGCCGGGCGAGCGCCGCGCGGTAGTCGGTCTCGTCCGGGACCTCCTGCGCGAAGAACGACGAGTGGAACAGCGTGCCCTCGTCGAGGTTGCCGCCGATGATCACCGGGCGCTTCTCGTAGCCTCCGGCCGCGAACAGCTCGCGCAGCGTGCCCTTCAGCACGAGACCGTCGACGTTCGGCAGCGTCGAGAGCACGTTGCCACCGGCGTAGAACGGCCCGCCGGTGTGCACCTGGTTCGCGGGCGCCGGCGGGTTCGTCGCGGCGAGCAGCGCCTCCGGTGCCTTCGTGCGCAGGCACGCCGCGGCGGCGGCGCCGGTGCCCGGGCAGCCGAGCTGCTCCGCGACGGCGATGCCCGCCGCCTCGGCCTCGGCCTTCGCCGGCTCGGGGAACATGATCGCGCAGATGCCACTTTGCGTGATCGCGCGCGCGAACAGCCCGGCCGAGCGCGGCGACACGTAGTGCGCGCACGTCGAGAACCCGCCGGCGCTCTCGCCGAACAGCGTCACGCGCGCGGGGTCGCCGCCGAACACGGCGATGTTGCGCTGCACCCACTCGAGCGCGGCGAGCTGATCGTCGAGGCCCCAGTTGCCCGACGACGGATACGCCGGATCCTCCGCCGCGAACGCCGGGTGCGCGAGGAAGCCCAGCGCGCCGAGCCGGTAGTTCACCGTCACCACGATCACGCCGTACGTCTCGGCGAGGTGCTTGCCGCTGTAGAAGTCGTCGCCACCGGAGCCGAACACGAACGCGCCGCCGTGGAGCCACACCATCACCGGCTTCGGCTTGCCGTCGTCGGCGGGCGCCCACACGTTGACGAACAGGCAGTCCTCCTCGCCGCCCGCGCCCGACAGCGAGAACGTCTGGTAGCACTGCGTGCCGACCCCCGCCGCATCGCGCGGCTCGCTCCAGGGCTCCACGGGCTTCGGCGGCTTGAAGCGCAGCTCGCCGACCGGTGGCGCCGCGTACGGGATGCCGAGGAACGCGCGCGCCTCGCCCTGCGGAACGCCGATCACCACGCCGGTGTCGAGCGTCACGCGCAGCGGGTCGGCGTCGTCGCCGCATGCCACCAGCAGCCCCGCGAGCACACACCAAGCCTTCATCGCAATGACTGTACAATGAGCGTGGTGCGACTCCGGGTGCTCGTGCTGGTGGTCACGACGGCGTGCGGCCGCGTCGCGTTCGATGCCGCGCGCGACGCCGCGCCGGACGACGGCGGCCCGGATGCCGACGCACCGATGATGACGATCGACGCCCCGCCCTCGCTGTGCGGCACGGCCGGCGGCCTCGTGTGCGACGGCTTCGAGGGCACCGTCCTCGACCCGCGCTGGCAGCTCGACCTCGAGCAAGGCACCGTCGCGCTGTCCACCGTGCGCGCCTACCGCGGCGGCTCCTCGATCCGCGCGCAGACCGATCCGATCACGACGATGACCACGTACCCGCGCGCGCTCCTGCTCGCGTACGACGGCCTCCCGATCACCGGCACCCTGCACGCGCGCGTGTTCGTCTACTTGCCGACGCCGGCCTCGACGATGTTCGACCAGCTGTTCAACTTCGCCGACGGCAGCGGCCAGGGCGTCTCGATGGGCATCCGCGACGGCGTCGTGGTCAACAACGACTACAGCTCCACGCAGTACCGCGAGTCCGCCACCGCGTTCCCGCTGAACCGCTGGACCTGCCTCCAGATGGAGATCCCGGCCGACACCACCGGCACCATCCGGATCTTCATCGATGGCACCGAGCTCGCCGACGCCGCCATCGCCACCGGCGCCACACCACATCCGCGACCGACCCACCTCTACCTCGGCATCGACTGGCCGAGCATCGTGACGTCTCTCCCGCCGTCCGAGGCCTGGTTCGACGAGCTCTTGTTCGACAGCTCGCCGATCACGTGCGCCCAGTGACCGTCCGGCCCGCCGGACACCACGTGTTGCACAGTTCGCGCATTAACTCGGTCGGACCTAATTAGCCCTTGATCTTCTTGTTGTCCGGATCGAACAGCGGCTTCAGGGACGCCGTGGCCGGGTAGGTCTGTCCGGCGATCTCGACGGTCCAGGTGCCGGCGTCGATCCACGTCTGGTCGAGCGCGGCGCCGGTGGGCGCCGCGATCATCGCGAGGCCGACCGCGCCGCCGAGGGTGTGGCCGTAGCTGGCCGCGCGGATGTAGCCGACGGGCTCGCCGTTCCTGCGGACGACCTCGGCGTGGAACATCAGCGGCTCGGGGTCCTTCACGAAGATCTGGAGCAGGCGCCTGGGCAGCGGGCCCGCGGCCTTCTGCGCGACGACCGCGTCCTTGCCGAGGAAACCGCCCGCCTTCTTGAGGTCGACGGCGAAGCCGAGGCCGGCCTCGAGGACGGTGTCGGTGTTGTCGATGTCGTGGCCGTAGTCGCGATAGCCCTTCTCCATGCGGCAGCTCGCGAGCGTCTTGAGGCCGGCGTGCACGAGGCCGACGGACTCGCCGGCGGCGACGATGCGGTCGTAGACGTGGAGCGCCTGCTCGGTGGGGATGTAGAGCTCGTAGCCGAGCTCGCCGAGGTACGTGATCCGGATGCAGAGGAGCTTCGCGTAGCCGATGTCGATCTCGCGCGCGTGGCGGAACGGGAACGCCTCGTTGCTCATGTCGGCGCTGGTGAGCAGCTGCATCAGCTCGCGCGAGCGCGGGCCCTGGATGTTCAGCTGGGCGTAGGCCGCCGTCAGGTCGGCCGCGTGGGCGCGCGCCTCCGATGCGTCGAAGTAGCGCTGCATCCAGGTCTGGACGTGGCGGTGCGCCGTGTCGGACGCGACGACCCAGTACCTGTCGTCGGCGAGCTTGGTGACGGTCAGGTCCGCCTGCAGCTTGCCCGCCTCGTCGAGCCACTGCGTGTACGTGATCGTGTTGGCCGGCCCGTCGACGTTGTTCGCCGACAGCCAGTTGAGGGCGCGGCCCGCATCGCGTCCCTCGACGAGGAACTTCGACATGAACGACATGTCCATCACGATCACCCCGTCGCGCGCGGCGCGGTGCTCGGCCTCCCACGTCGGGAACCAGTGCTGGCGCTGCCACGAGTGCTGGTCGATCCGCGGCAGCTCCGGCTTGTACCAGTCGGCGCCCTCCCAGCCGCTGACGTCGCGGAAGTACGCGCCGCGCGCCTTCAGCCGCTCGTAGAACGGCGACACCTTGGCGCCGCGCGCCGTGGTCATCGTGTGCGTCGGGTAATGGCACTTGTAGACCATGCCGAGCGACTCGACGGTGCGCGTGCGGCGGTACTCCGGCGTCGTCTGGTAGTGGTGCAGCCGGTCGATGTTCATCGCCGTGACGTCGACGTTCGGCCGGCCTGTCATGATCCAGTCCGCGACGACCTTGCCCATGCCGCCGCCGGTCAGGATGCCGATCGAGTTGAGGCCCGCCGCGACGAAGTAGTTCTTCACCTCCGGCGCCTCGCCGACGATCGGCCGCAAGTCCGGCGTGAAGCTCTCCGGGCCGCAGAAGAACTTCTTCACGCCCGCGGTCATCGAGATCGGGACCCGCGCCATCGCCTTCTCGACGTACGGCCCCATGCGGTCCCAGTCGGGCTGGATCTCGCCGAACGAGAAGTCGTCGGGGATGCGCCCGACGTTCCACGGCGCGCAGATCGGTTCGAACAACCCGATCATCAGGCCGCCGACCTCCTCGCGAAAGTAGACGTACGACGCCGGGTCCTCGAGCACCGGCCAGTCCTTGCTGAGCTCCGGGATCCGCTCCGTGATCAGGTAGTAGTGCTCCGCCGCCTGGTTCGGGATCGCGATGCCGTTCTGCGCCCCGAGCTGGCGCGCCCACATGCCGGCGCAGTTGACGACGTACTCGCACGCGATGTCGCCGTAGGCGGTGGACACTGCGCTCACCGCTCCGCGCGACGTCTTCACCCCGATCACCGGCGTGTCCTCGAGGAGCGTCGCGCCCTGCGCGCGAGCGCCCTTCGCGAGCGCCATCGTGACGCCGACCGGATCGGCGCGGCCGTCCTCCTTCACGTAGAAACCCGCCAGCAGATCGTCGACGTGCGCGAGCGGAAACAGCTCCTTGACCTGGCCCGGCGAGATCTCGTGGACGTCGATGCCCATCAGCCGGTTGAACGCCGACACGCGCCGGTACTCCTCGAGCCGATCCTGGTCGGCCGCGACCTCGATGAACCCGGTGCGCTTGAAGCCGGTCGATTGCCCGGTCTCCGTCTCGAGCGCCTCGTAGAGGTCGCACGAGTACTTGCGCATCCACGTCGAGGTCTCCGACGTCGAGCCGAACGTCACCATCAGGCCCGCCGCGTGCCACGTGGTGCCGGACGTCAGCTTGTCGCGCTCGAGCAGCACGACGTCTCGCCAGCCGGCGTGCGCGAGGTGATACGCGACCGAGCAGCCGATGATGCCGCCGCCGATGATGACGACGCGCGCGCGCTCGGGGAGGTTCGGGCGGGACATGGCGGCGCATCCTACACGACGCCGGTCGCTACGGCGTCGACGGGATCAGGCCCTGATCCTCGGCGTACTTCACGTACTTCTTCGAGACGTTCCAGACGAGCCAGTTGCCCCCGCGGCCCACGAGCACCCACGGCGTGTACGCGTACAGCGACGCGGTGGCGTGGTTCGCCGGCGTGACCGTGCGCGGGTCGAGCGTCCTGCGCGCCTGCCCCTTCTTCCACTGCCCGGTGCCCTCGGACGAGCCGTCGTACCAGCGCCGCAGCACGTGCGCGCCGCAGGTGAGCTGCGCGTCGAGCCCGCGATACGCCGCGCTGCAGCCGCCGCCGTCGGGACAGCCGCAGCCGAGCGCGGCGTTGATCCGCGTCTGCGACGGCGTCGCGGTCTTGCTGACGAGCGACGCCTCGACCTGCATCCGCACGAGCAGCATCAGCGGGTGGATGCGCTCCGCGCGCGCCGCGTCGACGATCCGCTGCGACGCCGGCACGCCGTTGATCTTGTACGACGCGAGCCACGACCGCGTGCCATACGGCGTGTCCTCGAGGAACGCCTGCACGTCGGCCACGTCCATGTCCCCGGTGAACAGCGCGTCGTCGACGACGTTGTTCTGGTTGAACGTCGCGGAGACGCCGTCGGCCTTGCCGTCATCGAACGGCTCGAGGTCGGCGGCCTCCTCGTGCTCGCCGGGTTCGGGTTCCGAGTCCAATGCACAGGCGCCGAGCACGAGCGCCGCGAGAACCAGCAGCTTGGCCATGGTGGTCGTCCGTGCAAGGCGAGGGGCATGGCGTGGCCGGTCAGATCGGTGCGCGAGTTGTGCGAGAGCCCGTACTTGCGACGCGCGTGCGCGGGCGCGCGGCTGGGGGTCACGCCTGGGGGATGACGCCCAGGCGAGTCGAGTTGCCAGTACAGTACGAGGGCGATGTCATCGCTCGTGCCCGCCGGCGGTGGTGAGGGCCCGCTCGCGCGGTGCTCGCACTGCGGCGTGACCGCGGTCGGTCCGTGCGCCCGCTGTCGCTCGCCGGTCTGCGGCGACTGCTGCGAGCTCACCGAGGGTGGAGCGACCACGTTCGCGGTGTGCCTGCGCTGCGCCCGGAAGGGCGGCACGTCCCTGGCGCCGGGCTGGGTCGGCCTGCTCGGCTGGCTCGCCCTCGTGATGGCCGGATGCGTCGGCGTCGGCGTGCTGCTCGCCCTGCTGCGCCGCTGATCGCGCGCGGCGCCTTGACGATGGTGGCGCCGCTCGTTGTGGGGTAGAAGCAGCGCATGAGCGATCACGCGACGGACTTCGTGGGCTCCATCCCGGATGCCATCACCGACTCGATCAAGAAGGTGATGCCCGATGCCACGGTCGAGGTCGCGGGCGGAGGCGGCCACTGGCGGATCGGGGTGGTGTCCACCGCGTTTGCCGGCAAGAGCATGCTCGAGCAGCAGCGCCTGGTCCTCGGCGCGATCAAGCACTTGATCAATGGGGCGAATCCGCCGGTCCACGCGGTGGATTCGCTGACGACCAAGACGCCGTAGTAGGATGAGCGGATGGACATCAACGGGGCCGTCAGCGCGATCGAAGCGTACGTGAAGGGGTTCGCGTTCTCCGGTGCCACGCCCGTCGAGGTGCAGGTCCGCCCCTCCGGCGATGACATCGACGTCATCAAGATCTGGGTCGACCTCGGCAGCTCGAAGGTCGACCCCCACGCCTACGCCGAGGCGCTCGAGGCTGCGGTGAAGAAGGACGTCAAGGAAGCGGCCGGCTTCAAGTTCCACACGCGCGCCGAAGGCGCCTGATCACTTCACGAGCTTCCCGATCCCCTCGCGGACGATCGGGTGATACAGGTCCTTCGCCTTGCCGTAGATGCTGCGCGCGAGCGTCTTCCACGCCTCGTCGCCCGCCATCATCGCCGCGTACACGGGGCGCACCATGCGGTAGCGCCCGACGGTGGTGAGGAAGCTCTCGATCACCGGCGCCGCGGCCTGGATGTCCGCGCGGATCAGGTGCGGCAGCCAGTACATCAGGATCTCCGCGTTGCCGTGCGTGAGGCCGAACAGCTGATCGAGCGCGAGCAGCTGATCCCGCGTCGCGGTCTTCGGGATCGCGTCGAGGTAGATCGTCCACTCGGCGGTGTTCCAGCCGCGCGGCGGCAGCGCGACGCGCGCCGCGAGCGCCTCGATCTGTGCCACCTCTGCCGAGCGCTGCGGCGGGAGGCCCGGCGGGATGCCGCCCGCGTGCAGCCACGGCGCGAGCGTCCAGCCGACGGCCCGCTTCCCGAACAGCTCGGCGTTCGCGTCGGCCTCGAACGTCTCGGTGTCCGAGGACCGGAACGCCAGGCGATCGAACCGGCGCCGGAGGAACGCATCCAGCCGGTCGCGCCCGAACGCGAGCTCCAGCGCGCGGAGCAGCAGCGAGCCCTTCTCGTACGCGACGCTGCCGGGCACGTCATCGGGCTCGTCGGTCGCGCTGCGCCGCAGGGCGAGGAACGTGTTCGGATCGGTGTCCTTGTACCTCGCGAGCACCTCGCGCAGGCTCTTCTCGGCGAGCGTCCACTGGATCTCGCCGTACGCCGGGCCACGCACCTTCTCCATGATCCGGCGCTCGACGTAGGTCGTGAACCCCTCGTTGAGCCAGAAGTCGTTCCACGTCGAGTTCGTCACCAGGTTCCCCGACCACGAGTGCGCGAGCTCGTGCGCGATCAGATCGACGAGCGACCGGTCGCCGGCGATCACCGTCGGCGTGAGGAACGTGAGCTTCGGGTTCTCCATCCCTCCGAACGGGAAGCTCGGCGGCAGCACGAGCATGTCGTAGCGGCCCCAGCGATACGGCCCGTACAGCTCCTCGGCGGCGGCCATCATCTGATCGACCTCGACGAACTCCTTCGCCGCGGCGTCGACCAGCGCGGGCTCCGCGTACACGCCGGTGCGCGTGCCGATCGGCCGGAACGCGAAGTCGCCGACCGCGAGCGCCATCAGGTAGCTCGGGATCGGCTGGGGCATGCGGAACCGGTACGTGCCGTCGGGCGAGAGCTGCTGCGGGTTCTCCGCGGACATCAGCGCCCACTGTCCCTTCGGCACGTGGATCGTCGCGTCGTACGTGAACCGGACGCCCGGCGAGTCCTGGAGCGGGATCCACGTGCGCGCGAGGATCGCCTGCGACTGCGTGAACAGCATCGGGTGCTGCTTGCCGAGCGTGCCGCTGGGCTCGACCCACAGCAGCGCGCGCGCCGCCGGCGCCGTGCGGTACGCGATCTCGACGCAGCCGCTCGCGCCGATCTCGATCGTCAGCGCACGGCCGAGGACCGGGCGCTCGGGCGCGAGCACGTGCCCGAGCTTCGCCTTCGTCGCGCAGTCGACCACGCTGTCGATCAACAGGTCCTCGGTGTCGAGGACGACCGCCGTCGCGCTGGGGTCTCGCTTCTCGAGGTCCAGCCGCGCCGTCCCGGCGAGCGTGCGCGCCGCGAAGTCGACGGTGAGCTCGAGCGCCAGGTGCGTGACGACGATCCGCGCCGGCTCGGACTGCGAGTGCGGATCGGGCTTGGGCGCTGGTGCGGGCGCGCGCGGCGCTTCGCTGCCCTTGCAGGCCCCGAGGACAGCGACGAGCGCGAGCGCGACGGCGGTTGGCTTCACGGGAGCTTCGCGGCCATCTCGGCGAGGTACTGATCGATCTGCGGCTGGTGCGGGATCACGCACTCGCCCGACTGGGTCAGCACGGACTCCCACTTCCAGTAGCCCGGCGGCTTCGGCGGCTCCGGCTGCTTGCGCGCCCACCACCACAGCCGCGCCTCGCGCAGCCCCGGCGGATACGGCGAGGCCGCGAGGCCGTAGTCGTTCGTCCACAGATAGAACCGCGGCACCATCGTGCCGTCCGCGGTCTTCGCCGCGACGATCTGCTTCAGCACCGGCGGATCCGTCGCGAGCCACGCGCGCAACGCCGCGTACGCCTGCTCCGCGCACGCGACCGCCTCGGGCCGCGCCGACGCCGGGTTCGGCTCCGTCTCACCCTCGGGGACGACGCCCTGCACCGGGTAGAAGCCCCACAGGACCTCCTCCGGATACTTGATGTCCTCGGTGCCCGCGTAGGGCCAGTACTCGGCGCTGGTCAGCGTGTAGCCGTTGAGCGTGAACGACGCCATCTTCGCGGCCGGCGGCGCGGATGGCGCCTCCGCCGGCTTCGGCGAAGAGCCGCCGCACGCGATCACAAACACGCAGAGCGCGATCCGCATCCCGCGCTCTTATCACAAGGCGAGCGAGATGCCCGCGGTGGTGAGCATGGTGACCGCGATGCCCATCAGGCTCTCGCCGGCGATCAGGCCCGACGCGACCGGGACCACGTACCCCTCGTACTTCGGCACCTGGCGGCGGACGACCTCGGCCATCGCGGCGCCGAGGAACATCATGATCGAGCTCGAGCACGGCACGACCATCGCGATGCCGATGCCGTAGGGCGACGGGATGTACGGCTTCGCGTGCTTCGGCGCGAACTTCTCGACGAGCGCCATCGCGATGCCGAGCCCGAGGCCGACGAGGATCGCGATCTTCGACGAAGAGTGCAGCGAATCGATCCCGTTCGAGAACGCCTTCGACACGCCGGCCCACACGACGCAGCTCGGGGCGGGCCACTCGTCGCTGCCGAGCACGCTCGGGTCGGGGATGACGAGGTTGAACGCCGGGACGAGGATCGCCGCGCCGGCGACCACGCCGAACAGCTGCGCGTAGAGCTGGTGCCGCGGCTTCGCGCCGAGCAGCCAGCCGGTCTTGAGCGTGGTCAGGAGGTCCGCGGCGTGGAGGCCGATGCCGCCGGTGACGTTCGCGGACATGATGTTGCCCGACAGGTTTCCGGGCGTGATCACGCCGTACATCATCTGCGTGACCGGGCCGAGCGCCTTGGTCGGCGTGACGTCGGTCTCGCCGGTGACGCGCGCCGCGACGAAGCCCATCAGCACCGCGAGCGGCACCGCGATCAGCGCGGCCCACATCGGGATGTCGAACATCATCGACATCAGGACGACGACGATCGGCGTGAGCACGAGGAAGCCGGCGGGGAACCACCACTCCGGGCACTCGACGGCGTCGATGCCCTTCTCCTCGCGCTTCGCGCCGAGCACGCCGGCGATCCCGCGGAACGCGCGCGCGAGGCTCCTCCAGTCGAGCGCGAACGACGTCAGGCCCGCGCCGACGAGCAGCGCCGCGCCCGGCCACAGGGTCCAGCCGACGACCGCCTTGTAGCTCGGCTCGGGGATGAGCCCTCGCTCGAACAGCGACGGGCCGAGGAAGGCGTAGGTCAGGACGCCGCCGAGCAGCAGCGACCAGCCGGTGCGGAACGACATCAGCGCGCCGGCGCCGAGCAGCACGACCTCGGTCTTGAGCGCGATCGTCCACTTCGCGAGCGGCGCGCCCATGAGCTCGATGCCGGGCGCCACCGTGCCGGGGATCAGCTTCCACGCATCGCGGATCCACGTGAGCGCCGCGCCGAACAGCGAGGCGAACAGCAGGGCCTTCGCCGCAGCCTTCCCCTTGCCGTCGGCCGCGCTGTGGATGGTGCGAATGGTCTCGGCGGTCGCGGTGCCGGTCGGGAACGCGAGCGCCTCCTTGTTGATGAGCTGGCGCTTGATCGGGATGGCGGCGAACACGCCCATCACGGCGATCACCGCGAACCACGCGACCATCCCGATCTGATCGGGACGCACGGTGGTGACCATCAGCAGCGCGCCGAACGCGGCGGCGTTGCCACCAGCGGTCATGTAGCCGGCTCCCGACGCGACGGTGGTGAGCGCGTTGTTCTCGAGGACGCCGAACGGCCGGCGATCGATGCCGGCAGCCCGCAGGCCCTGGAACACCGCGAACGCGAGGATGCAGGCGGTGAGCGTGACTCCGAGCGACCAGCCTGTCTTGAAGAACACGTAGATGTTCGACAGGCACAGCACCGCGCCGATCAGGACTCCGACGAGCACCGCGCGAACGGTCAGGTTGGGCTCGTTCGGGCGATATACCTCCCTGAGCCAGACGGTCTCGGGATCCTCCTCGGGCGTGGTTTTCACGGGGGCCGGACGTTACCCCGGTTTTCGTGCCCTGCGGGATCGGGCGGAATCATTGAGAGAACACGATTCAGGTGCAGATGTCAGAGGAATGGGGCAAGGTAGCCCCCCTCATGGAGACGCAAAACGAAAACACGAAGTCGGAGTCGTCGGGCTCTTCCACGGTCGCCCGTTACAACGAGCTGGTGCAGCTCGTCGCCAACATGAAGGCGGACTTCGAGAAGTTCTACAACGACGGCAACAAGGCCGCCGGTACCCGCGTTCGCGGCGCGATGCAGGAGCTGAAGGCCTTCGCGCAGACCGTCCGGAACGAGGTCACCGAGATCAAGAACGCGCCGGCCGAGAAGGAGTAGTCCTTCGTCGGGATCCCGCCGGGCGTCCGCGAGGACGGTCCGGCGCCCCTGCAGGCTCGTCGTTTCTCTCTGTCCCCGGGTGCCGCGAGGCGCCGGGGTCGCCCTCCACCCTCTGCCCGACCGCCTCCCGCGGTTGCGCGGCGAGCAGCCACCGAGATCCTCGGATGGGCTAATTCGCGATGCGCGCCGGCGGCTTCACGAGGAGCAGGTCCCAGCGACCGCCGGAGGTCTCGCTCTGGTTGGAGCCCCAGGTGCCTTCGAGGCGCCCGGGGCTCACCTGCCACACGCCCGAGCCCCAGCTGCCGGGCTGCTTCCAGCGGTAGCGCAGGGTGCGGCCGTCGATCTGGCCTTCGATCGTGCCGCCGCCGCAGCACTTGTAGGTCCCGGTGACGCGATCGCCGAGCTGGATCAGCGTGACCGCGTCGTAGTTCGACGTGTACTGGCCGGTCACGGAGATCGCCGCCGGCCCGGCGGCAGCAGCGACGCCGGCGATGGCAGCCGTGGCGATGGTCAGCGCGAGGAGCCTCATCGTCTCTGTTGTACGCACGGCGTGGCGATCTGTGCTGGTCGCCGGCGTACCCCCGCGAACCGGCTCGGTATTCTCGGGGAATGGACCGGAATCCGCAGGCCCGTGAGATGGCCGACGAGTCGATGGTGCGGAACCTCGCCGCGCAGGCCGACGCGATCTGGCCGCAGGAACAACCGATCGTCGCGCGTCACCACCTGCCGGACGCTCCCGACGTGCTCGATGTTGGCTGTGGCACCGGCGAGATCACGTCGCGCCTCGCCGCGATGTTCCCGCGCGCGCGGCTGGTCGGGCTTGATCTGCTCGAGTCGCACCTCGCGCTCGCGCGCGAGCGCTACGCGCCGGTGGGCGACCGGCTGACGTTTCGCCAGGGGGACGCGTTCGAGCTGCCGTTCGCCGCGCGGTCCTTCGATCTCGTGGTGTGCCGTCACCTGCTCCAGGCGGTGCCCGCGCCCGAGAAGATCCTCGCGGAGATGGTGCGCGTCGCGCGGCCGGGTGCGGTGCTCCACGTGATCCCGGAGGACTACGACATGATCCACGCGGGGCCCGCGCGGCTCGACATCGCCGGGTTCTGGCGCGATGCGCCGCGCGCGTACGAGCGCGCCGCGGGGATCGATCTTCACATCGGCACCCACGTGTTCGCGCACCTGCGGAGGCTCCCGGTCGAGGACATCGCGATCGACTACGTGCACGTCGACCCGCAGCGCGTCCCGCGCGCGACGTTCGCCGCGATCTTCGAGGCGTGGCGCGACGGCTACACCGAGTCTCTCGCCGAGCACCTCGGTTGGCCGGCGGCGAAGGTGCGCGACCACTTCGACGCGACCATCGAGTGCATCCGCGATCCGGAACGTTACGCGCTGTGGGTGGTGCCGGTGGTCAGCGCCCGGGTACGCTGAGGCATGGACCCGCAGTTCTGGCGCGACCGCTGGCAGGAAGGACGGATCGCGTTTCACGAGGGCAGACCGAACGCGCTGCTGTCGCGCTTCGCGTCGCGACTCGAGGGCAGGAAGCGCGTCCTGGTCCCCCTGTGCGGCAAGTCGGACGACCTCGCGTACCTCGCCTCGCGCGGACACGAGGTCGTGGGCATCGAGCTCGTCGAGGACGCCGTGCGCGCGTTCTTCGCCGAGCACGGCCTCGCGCCGGAGATCGACGGCACGCGCTACTCGGCGGCCGGCATCACGCTGTTCGCGCGCGACGTGTTCGACGTGACCAGCGCCGAGCTCGGCGCGATCGACGCGGTGTACGACCGCGCGGCGCTGGTCGCGCTGCCGCCCGAGCTGCGCGTGAAGTACGTCGCGCACCTGCGCGCGATCGCCGGAGCGGTGCCCGGGCTGCTCGTGGCGATCGACTATCCGCAGGAGCTCTTGCCCGGTCCGCCGTTCAGCGTGCCCGACGCGGAGGTCCGCACGCACTTCGCGAGCGTCGAGCTGCTCGCCGAGGACAAGCTGCAGGGCGGCCGGGTCGCGGAGCTCGGTGTCGCGGTCGAGCGGATCTACGCGGTGACGCTTTGAAGCAGCACGCCCCCGCGACCGAGCGAAACCGCGAGGCGATCCGCGACGTGCTCGCACGCGAGCTGCCGCCCGAGGGCACGGTGCTCGAGATCGCCGCGGGCACCGGCGAGCACGCCGTGTACTTCGCGCGCGCGTTCCCCGGCGTGACCTGGCAGCCGAGCGATCCCGATCCAGCGGCGCGCGCGAGCATCGCGGCGCACGCCGCCGAGGCCGGCCTCTCGAACCTCGCGGCGCCGCTCGAGCTCGACGTGCTCGTCGAGCCGTGGCCGATCGAGCGCGCCGGCGCGATCGTGTGCATCAACATGATCCACATCTCGCCGTGGGAAGCGACACTCGCGCTGTTCGCCGGCGCCGCACGCCTGCTCCCCGAGGACGGCCTGCTCTACACGTACGGCCCGTACCGGTTCGACGGGGTCACGGCGCCCTCCAACATCGAGTTCGAGAAGTGGCTGCACGCCAAGGATCCGCGGTTCGGCGTGCGCGACCTGCGCGACCTGGGCGAGGCGGCGGCGAAGGTCGGGTTGGTGTTGCGCGGCATGGTCGCGATGCCGGCGAACAACCACTCGCTGCTGTTCCGCCGCGCCCCCTGATATGTTCCACGAGCCGTGTGGATCCCGCTCCTCACGATCGGGCTGGCGATCTGGGTGGCCAGCGTCTCGGTCGTCATCATCCTGCAGCGCCGATCGGCGACGGCGACGCTCGCGTGGCTGTTCGCGCTGATCTTCCTGCCGGTGATCGGCCTCGTGATCTACCGGATCATCGGTCCGCTCCGGCTCGAGCGAAAGAAGCTCAAGCGCACCGCGAACAAGCGGATCGTCCGCGAAGCGCTCGAGGCGCTCGCCGCCTTCGACACCGACACCATCGAGCACCTCCAGCTCGCGCGCGTCGGCATGGAGCTCGGCGAGGTCGGCCCGCTGCGCGCGTCGGAGGTCGAGGTCTACCTCGACGGAGACTCGTGCTACGCGGCGATCCTCGCCGCCGTGCGAGCGGCGACGCACCACGTCCACCTCGAGTACTACATCTGGGAGCCCGACACGATCGGCTGCGAGCTGCGCGACGCGCTGATCGAGCGCAAGCAGGCCGGCGTCGGGATCCGGATCGTGTGCGACTGGACCGGGTGCAACCGGCTGAAGAAGAAGTTCCTCGCACCGCTGAAGGCGGCCGGGATCGAGATCGCGTGGTTCAATCCGGTGCGCCTCCGCTCGCTGCGCCTCCGCCGGCCCGACTTCCGCACGCACCGCAAGATCGTCGTGTGCGACGGCCGCGTCGGCTTCACCGGCGGCATGAACATCGTCGACTACCACTCCGCCTCGCGCAGCAAGGAGTTCGTGCGCGACACGCACATGCGCATCAAGGGCTCCGCCGTGTGGGCGCTCCAGCGGATGTTCGTCGAGGACTACTACTACGCCGCCGGCACGCTGTGCCCGCTCGACGCGAACACGTTCCCCGCGCTCGACAAGGCCGGCGAGCATGTCATCCAGATCCTCGGCTCGGGTCCCGACACCGCCGCGTTCGCGATCCACAAGGCGCTGTTCACCGCCGTCAACCAGTGCAGCGAGCGGTGCTGGATCACCACGCCCTACTTCGTCCCCGACGACGCGCTCCTGACCGCGCTGATCTCCGCGGGCCTCCGGGACGTCGACGTGAAGCTGATCATCCCGAAGAAGGGCGACAGCAAGCTCGTCGACCTCGCCGCCCGCAGCTATCTCCCCGAGCTGCTCTCCGCCGGCGTTCGCGTCTACGAGTACGAGCCCCGCTTCATCCACGCCAAGACCATGGTGTGCGACGACGACGTCGCCATCATCGGCACCGCGAACCTCGACAACCGATCGTTCCGCCTCAACTTCGAGGACATCGCGATCGCCTGGGGCGACCAGGTCAACGGCGAGCTCGCGAAGGCCTTCCGCCACGACCTCGAGCTCTCGCGCGAGCTCTCGGGCCGCGACATCGACAAGCTGCCGCTCAAGACACGATTCGGGCGCGCGGCAGCACGACTGCTGTCTCCGCTGCTATGAGCTCGACGAGCAGCGCGCCGACCAGCATCACGCTCCCGCCGATCGCGGTGCGATAGAGGTCGAGCCAGTCCCGCGCCCCGAGGGTTCCGAACACGAACGTGAACAGCACCGCCCACGCGGCCAGGAACCGGGTCCCCGGCCGCGGTGTCGGCGCGGATGCCTTCCAGATGATCGCCGTCCCCGCCAGCCCGGCGAGCGCGAGCGCGTCGTACGCCACGATCGGATGCATCACGGAGTGCGTGCACATGCACCGCGACCGCACTGCACCCTCGGTGCCGCCTGCAACCGCGCGTCCCGCCACGGCCCCGCCTCTCTCTCCCGGACACCCTGACAACGCGCGCGTCCCCGAGGTCGCCAACCCGGCGCGCCGACCGCTCAGGTGTCCACGAGCTGGATGACGAGGCGGACGATCGAGGCGCCGGCGTGGAGCCGGGAGACGTACGTGTGGTAGCTCTGCGTCGTCGGGTCGCGCTCGACGACGCACGCGGCGCCGGGGGTGCAGGGAAACACGAAGAACACGGCGCCGCGGCCGCGGCGGTAGCGGACCTGCGAGGGGGCGGGCGCGGGCGAGAGGTCGTAGATCAGCTCGACGCGGTGATCGCCGTGGAGCGGATCGTGGTGCGCGAGCAGGTAGTCACCGGGCTCGAAGACGAGGAGGCGTGTGGAGGCGATGCGGAGCGCGCGGTCGGTGGTGGTCTGCGCGAGCGCGAGGGCGCCGGCGGGCGGCGGAACATCGTCGGCGTGGAGGTAGCTGCCCCTGTCGAGCAGCGCGTAGCGGCGGAGGGTGACGGCGGGCATCTGCGCCGGCGCGTCGGGGATGATCGTGGCGATCCGCGACAACCTCACGGGTAGAACCAGCCGGCGAGCGAGAGGCGCAGGCCGGAGAGCACCTCGCGGACCTGGTGGAGCGACACGTCGCTGCAGTCGAACACCGCGAGGCGCCAGGGCTGCGGCGCGATCAGCGCGGCGGAGTCCGTCGCCGTCGCCGTCACGCGGAACAGCTCGAGCTCGCCGCCCGTCGGAGGCTCGGGCGTCGGCAGGTAGTAGGCGAACGCGACGAGGCGCGGCAGGCCGTCCTGGTGATCGGTGTGAGGCAGGAGGTAGTGGCCCGGGCGATAGGCATAGGCGCGGAGCGCGGCGCGCGCGAGCGGCTTGCCCGTGATGCGCGCGAGCGGGCCACAGAGCGCGGCGCCGAACGCCGTGGAGAGCGCGTCGAGATCGCGGCTCGCCTCGAACGCGAAGATGTCGCCCTCCTGGTGCTCGACGCCCTCCTCGTCGAGCAGCTCCATCAGCGGACCGTCGGGAACGACATCGTCGATCACGAGGTGCGGGAACGGCGCGGCGGTGCGCCAGGCGCGGGCGAGCGCCGCTTCGTCGCGCCACGCGGGGCCGAGGGTCCACACGGACCCTCTATATCAGCTCGGCTTCGGCGAGCAGCGTGTAGCGCTGCTCGAGCTCGCGCGGTGTTACCCTACGGAAGCCGATGAGTGAGGGGGATCCCGGCAAGGCGGCGACTCTGCCCGGAGGGCACGGTGCGCCCGCGGGCACGGTCGCCTCGCTGGTCGGGGTCGGAGAGACCATCGATGCGCACGGCGAGACGGTGGCGCCCGGCCCGCACGAGACGCCGCTCGAGGGCCACGCCGCGACGCTCCCCGGTCCGGGAGTCGTCACCGATCTCGCCGCGCTGCCGACCGTCGATGCCGCGAGCTACGCGATCGGACCGGAGCTCGCGCGCGGCGGCATGGGGAAGATCCTGTCGGCGCGCGATCGCCGGCTGCGCCGCGATGTCGTCATCAAGGTCACGCGCCACGAGGGCCAGCGGATCGATCCCCGGTTCGAGCGCGAGGCGCTGATCACCGCGCGCCTCCAGCACCCGTCGATCGTCCGCGTGTACGAGGCCGGCGTGCTCGGCGATGGTCGCGCGTTCTACGCGATGGAGCGCGTACGCGGCCGCTCGCTCGAGGTGGTGCTCGAGGAGACGAAGACGCTCGAGGAGCGCATCGCGCTGCTGCCGCACGCGATCGCGGTCGCCGATGCGATCGCGTATGCGCACAGCGAGGGCGTGCTGCACCGCGACCTCAAGCCGTCGAACGTGCTGATCGGTCCGTTCGGCGAGACCGTCGTGATCGACTGGGGGCTCGCGAAGGACCTCCGCGCCGTCGAGGCCCCGCACCGTCCCGACACGCCGGTGCCGGAGGAGTCCGGATCGTCCTCGGACAGCTCGCTCACGCACGCGGGCGCGGTGCTCGGCACGCCGTCGTACATGGCGCCCGAGCAGGCGCGCGGCGACGCCGTCGACGAGCGGACCGACATCTACGCGCTCGGCACGCTGCTCTACACGCTGCTGTCGGGAACGCCGCCGTATCGCGGTCACTCGACCGACGAGGTGATCGAGGCGGTCTCGAACGGACGGCGCCGGCCGATCGCCGAGCGCGAGCCGCGCGTACCGCCCGAGCTGGCCACCATCGTCGAGCACGCGATGGAGCTCGATCCGGCCGACCGCTACCAGAGCGCGAAGCAGCTCGCCGACGAGCTCCGCCAGTTCGCCGCCGGCAAGCTCGTGGCCTCGCACGAGTACGGGCTGTGGGAGCTGCTGAAGCGCTGGGTCTGGCGGCACCGGATCACCGTCGGCGTCTCGCTGTTCGCGGCGATCGTGCTGGTCGTCGTGCTCGTGCTGTCGTTCCGCACGCTGAAGGTGGCCAAGGAGGAGGCCGAGATCGCGCAGATCAAGGCCGAGCGCGCGACCGACAAGGTGCTGCTCGATCAGGCGAAGGCGATGCTCGACGTCGACCCGAGCCGCGCGGCCGCCTGGCTGCGCAAGGCCTCCGATCAGGCGCTCGCCGAGCCGCGCGCGCACGAGATCGCCGTCGATGCCGCGCGGCTCGGCCTCGCGCGCGCGCTCGTCGGTCACGGCAACGACGTCGAGCACGTGATCGTCTCGCCCGACGACACCCACGCCGCGACCGGCAGCGACGACGGCACCGCGCGCTGGTGGGACCTCGACAAGGGGACGTCGATCGCGCTGAAGGGTCACGTCGGCCCGATCGAGACGATGACGATGTCCGCCGACGGCACCCACCTCGCCACGGCCGGGACGGACCACGACGTGTGGCTGTGGGAGCTCGCCGCCGGCACGGGCCGCAAGCTCTCGGGCCACGGTGCGACCGTGCGCGGCGTCGCGTTCTCGCCGGATGGCGCGCAGCTCGCCTCGACCAGCGAGGACGGTACGTTCTGGTTATGGGACGTGGCGAGCGGGAAGGGCCGCGAGCTCGTGCACCACACGCACGGCCTGCGCGCGGTGACCTGGACACGCGACGGCAAGACGCTCCTCGTCGGCGGCTACGACGGCGTGATCATACGCATCGACCCGCTGACCGGGGCGTCGCGCCTCCAGCAAGCGCACGCCGCCGAGCTCCGCACGCTCGTCGTCTCGCCCGACAACACGCTGCTCGCGGCGGGCGACGAGGACGGCATCGCGACGCTGTGGACGATCGAGGGCAAGCGCCTGCGGACGCTCGGCAGCCACATCGACGTGTGCCGCAAGCTGGTGTTCACCCCCGACGGCAAGCACCTCGCCTCCGCCGGCGGCGACGAGCTCGTCCATGTCTACGCGATCCCGGAGGGCCCCACGATCGACCTCGAGGGCAACCTCGCCGGCATCAAGGACATGGACATCAGCGCCGACGGCGCGTGGGTCGCCTCGGCCGGCATCGACACGACCGTCTGGGTCTGGCCGATCACCGGCGGCAAGGGCCGCCGCTTCACCGGTCACCCCAACGCCGTGAAGGCCGTCGGGTTCACCCGCGACGGCCGCATCATCTCCGGCTCCGAGGACGACACCGCCCGCATCTGGCGCCTCGACGTCGAGGAGCCGCCCGAAGGGCCGCCGCTGCGCGCCTGGCTGTTCGCGCACAGCAACGTCGACATCCGCTGACCGGCTGCCCCGACGGGCTACTTCTTCACCGGCGCGCCGTGCAGGTCGAACAGGACGGGCTCGCCGAGGCCGAGCTTGTCGAGATCGGCGCGGATCTTCGCGAGGTCGCCGACGATCGAGACGATCACGGACCGCGCCGGGACGGCCGCCTTCGCGACCGCCTTGACGTCCTTCGCGGTGACCTTGCGGATGCCGTCCGCGTAGCGCGCGTACCAGTCGATCGGCAGGCCCTGGAGCGCGAGCTCGGCGAACGTGTCGGCGGTCGACGCGTTGGTCTCGAACCGGGCGGGGAGCGCGCGGATGAGGTTCTGCTTCGACTTGTCGAGCTCGGCGGCCGGGACGTCCGTGGTGGTCAGCTCCTCGACCATCTTCAGCGTCTCGAAGATGCCCTGGCCGGTCGCGGGCGTGACGATCGCCGTGCTGATCACGAACGGTCCGCGCGCGACGCGCCAGTCCATGCTCGCGTTCGCCCCGTACGTGATCCCGAGCTGCTCGCGCAGGCGCTGGACGAGGCGGCTCGTGAAGCCGTCACCGAGCGTCGTGCGGTAGACCTCGAACGCGAAGAACCGCGGATCCTTGCGACCCGGACCGAGGAGCCCGATCCGCACGTCGGACTGCGCGGCGCCCGCGCGGTCGACCAGCAGCAGGCGGCTCGGGACCTTCGCGGCAGCGGCGGAGACCGGCTTGCCGCGCTTCGCGCCCGACGGCTTCCACGCGCCGAGGCTCGCGTCGAGCTTGGCCTGCAGCGCCTTCGGGTCCACGTCGCCGGCGATGACGAGCGTCATCACGGCCGGGTTCCAGGTCTCCTTGTAGAACGCGCGCGCGTCGGCGACGGTCACGGATGCGAACTCCTCCCGCACGCCCGCGCCCGGGTGGCCGTAGGCCGACTGCGGTCCGTAGATCGCGCCCGCGAGCAGCATCTGCGCTACCTCGCGCGGCCGATCTCGCCGCAGCTCGAGGGAGGTCGCGCGATCACCGTGCACGCGCTCGGCCTCCTTGTCATCGAACGCGGGCTGCGTCACGAGCTTGGTCGCGAGGTCGATCGTCTGATCGAGCGTCTTCGCGAGCGTGCTCACCGTGACGTACGCGGCGTCCGCGTCGGCGCCGATGCCGATGCTCGCGCCGAGCCGGTCGGTCTCCTCGGCGATCGCGATCGCCGACAGGCCGCCCGCGCCCTCGTCGAGCAGGTCGGCCGTGAACGACGCGAGACCGCCCTTGCCCTTCGGATCGGCGGCGAACCCCGCGCCCGGCACCACGAGCGCGAGCGACACGATCGGCAGCTTGTGATTCTCGACGACGAGCAGCTGCACGCCGTTCTTCAGCCTGAGCTTCTGCGCGACCGGCGGCTTGAACGTCGGCTCGGTCGTCGGCTCCGGCTGCTTCGTCCAGTCCTTGATCTCCGACCTGTCGAACACACTCGGCGCGGCGAGCGCCGGCGCGGACATCACGAGCGCGGTGACCATGATCAGGCGGTTCATCACTTCTTCTCCTGCGGCTTCTTGCCGGGGCTGATCGTCAGCACGACACGTGCGTTCGGCTTCAGATACTTCGCCGCGGCAGCCTGGATCTGCTGCGCGGTGACCGCGCGGCGGCGCGCGAGATCCTTGGCGAAGTAGTCGGGGTCCCCGGCCTGGACGTCGTAGCTGGCCAGCAGGATCGCGCGCTGCAGCGTCGGCTCCAGCCCGTTCAGGAACGACGCCTCGCGCGCGTTGACCGCGCGCTCGACCTCGGCCTGCGACGGCGCCGCTCCGGCGATCTTCGCGACCTCCTCGCTGATCTCCGCGATCAGCCGCTTCGGATCGACGCCCGGCTTCGCGGTCGCCACGATCTGGAACGCACCGCCGATCTGCTCGCCCTGGAAGCCCGCGTGGACGTCCTGCGCGATCTTCTCGTCATAGACGAGCCGCTTGTAGAGCCGGCTCGACTTGCCGTCCCCGAGGATCGATCCGAGCGCATCGAGCGCGGGCTCCTCGGCGGTGAACCCGCTCGGGCCGCGCCACGTCAGGTACACGCGCGGCACCTGCACGTCGTCGGTCGTCGCCAGCACGATCTCCTTCGTGATCGGCGCCGGCGTCTTGTACTTCGGGCGCGCCGGCTCCGCCGCCTTCGGCAGGAACGAGAAGTACTTCTCGACGAGCCTCTTGACCTCGTCGAACTTCACGTCGCCCGCGATCACCATCGTCGCGTTGTTCGGGACGTAGTAGGTGCGGAAGAACTGCGCCACGTCGTTGACCTGCGCGGCCTTGAGGTCCGCGGGGTACCCGATCGTCGACCAGTGATAGCCGTGATCCTTTGGCCACAAAGCCTCGGAGATCAGGAGCGACGCCATCCCGTACGGCCGGTTCTCGTAGCTCTGCCGGCGCTCGTTCAGCACGACGTCACGCTGGTTGTCGAGCTTCGGCTGATCGAACGTGTCGAGCAGGCCCGCGACGCGGTCCGCCTCGATCCACAGCATCGTCTCGAGAAAGTTCGAGCCCCCGACGTTCTGGTACACGGTCATGTCGCTCGACGTGAACGCGTTCGACCAGCCGCCAGCGGCCTCGAGCAGCTTGTCCATGAGGCCGTCGGGCAGGTGCGCCGAGCCCTTGAACATCAGGTGCTCGAACAGGTGCGCGAAGCCGGTGCGGTTCGCGATCTCGTCCTTGGAGCCGACCTCGAACCAGAGCACCTCGTAGGCGATCGGCGCCTTGTGGTCCTCGATCACGTAGACCTTGAGGCCGTTCGGAAGCTGGAACTTCTGGTACGCGATCTTCGGCTCGTCGGCGCGGGCCGCCGACGACGCCAGTGCGATCGCGCCCGCCAGCAACAGGGGGAGCAGTTTCATGGCGCGAACCCTACCCCATCCCCGTGCGTGTCCCAGGCTGTCGCAGTCTGTCAGTCGCTTCCCGGGCGCAGCTTCCCGCCGAGCTTCAGCGGCTTCGACGCCGCAGATCGCCGGCCCGCTCCATCGACGAAGAACACGGAGACGGTCTCACCGGGGCTCGGCACGCTCGTCCCGTTCGGCACGACGCCGCAGTCGCTGTGCGTGTACGGGAACTGCTGCGTGCTCCCCGCGTTGACCGCGCTCCACGAGACGCCCTTTCCCTTCGCGTCGGCGATCACGATCGCGTACGTCCCCGCCGGCGGTGCCGCATCGAGCGTGACCTCGATGCGCTGCCACGAGCGCCGCGACAGCGTCGCGAGGTACTCGATCTTCTTCACGTTCGGCGCGGCGAGCGGCGCGGCCTTCGCCGGGTCCGGCGTGACCTTGACCACGGCCTTGCCGTCGTCGTCGAGGAGCTCGGCGGCGCCCTTCACCGCGCCCAGCCGGTACACCGCGAGGCCCGGCGCGTAGACGTCGATCTTCGGCGCGCTCGACGAGGCGCCCGCGCGAAGCTTCCACGTGGGGCGGACGGCCTCGGCGTTCTTCTCGGGGGTGCGTGTCCCGCCCGCGGTCGAGACGACGAGGATGCCGCCGTCGGCGGGTACGGCCGCGTCCTGCCTGGTGATCACGACCGTCTGCAGGTCGGCCGGCGCACAATCTGCAGCGGCGGCAGGAGGCGGAACGACGAACGCGGCGGCCAGTACCAGGAGCGGAACGCGGTGCATGTCACGTCGAACGTACGCCGGCCAGGAGCGGTCTGGTGCGCGACGGCCAAGATTGCGTCATGCTCGGTGTCATGACGATGGCCGATCTCGGACCGGAGCGCCCTGGAGAGGGCTCCGAGACGCGCCAGTGGGTCGACCGCCAGCGCGCGGAGACCGACACGCCGCCGCAGATCTCCAACAAGGTCTTCGGAATCGCCGTCGCGGTGATCATCCTGGCCGTGGCGCTGGTATTGATCCTCCGCGGATGAATCGATCGAGCACCCCGTTCGAGCAGCTCGGCGGCGCCGAGCGCGTCAAGGCGATCGTCGAGACCTTCTACGACGTGATGAGCGAGCGCGAGCCCGCACTCGCGCAGCTCCACCCGTGCGACGAGCGCGGCGCGGTCTCCCGCGGATCGCGCGATCGCTTCGCGCTGTTCTTGATCGGCTGGCTCGGCGGCCCCGAGGACTACGTGCTCCAGCACGGCCATCCGCGCCTGCGGATGCGCCACGGCCGCGTCCCCGTGAACCTCGAGATGCGCGACGCGTGGATGCGCTGCATGACCGCGGCGATGGAGCACCACGGCGTCTCCGGCCAGGTGCGCGCGTTCCTCGACGCCCGGTTCGCCGAGGTCGCCGACTTCCTGCGCAACGTCGAGGGCTGAGAGGACTCAGAGGACTCAGAGGTGGGCCAGGAGGCCGTGCGCGCGCGCGAGGCGCACCAGGTCGTAGAGCGGCTTCAGCGTGTTCTTCGGCGTCGTCAGGAAGCGCTCCGCGTCGAACGCGTTGTGCAGGAGCCGCCGCCCGTCCTCGCGCTCGGCGAGCGTCAGGATCGCGTTGCCGAACCGGCGGTGGTCGTCCTTGGCGAGCAGGCCGTGCCCGACGATCACGTCGTTCGGGATCGTGGCGGTCCACTCGAGCACGCGGATCGACCGGTCGGGGGCGACGTTGACGAAGCCGGCGCGCGTGATCGGATCGCCGTCGGTCGGTCGCTCGGCGAACGTCGCGCCCGCGTCCGCGCGGCCCTCGAGCACCGCGCGCACCACGCCCGCGTGTGACTTCTCGAACAGCTCGGCGCCGAAGAACGCGTCGGGCTCGATGCCGCGCGCGGCGAGCTGGAGCCGCACGAACAGGTAGCCGGCCGCCGACGTGCGATCGACCCACGCGATGCGCTTGCCGCGGAGCTGCTCGGTGAACCGCGCCGGCGAGCGATCCTCGACGAACAGCACCGACGAGTAGTCGGTCTTGTCGTTGCGCACCGCCGAGAGCAGCGGCACGAGGCGCATGTGCTCGCCGGCCATCACCATCTGCGCCGGCGACATCCAGGCGTAGTCGATGCGCCCCTTCTCGAACAGATCCGTGAGCTCGCCGTAGGTCTCGGGGTGGAGCGCGGTGACCTCGACGCCGAGCAGGCCCCGCAGCACGCGGCAGAGCTCCAGGAGCGCGGCGCGGCTATCCCCCGGTGTCGCCGACGGCACGACTGCGAGGGTCACTCCGGGCACGTCTCCGATCGTACCGGATTGCGGTATCAACGGGTGTGCATCGTTTCGACGTCCGCCAGCCGCGCGCCATGTGTGCGCGCTGCCGCCGCCCGCAGAGCGTGTGCTATTGCGCGGCGCTCCCGACGCTCGAGACGACCACGCGGATCGTGATCCTCCAGCACCCGCGCGAGAAGGAGAAGCCGATCGGGACGGCGCGGATGGCGTCGCTGTGCCTCCCGCGCGCCGAGCTGCACGTGGGGCTGCGCTGGGACGCGAGCCTGCTCGGCGACCATCCGATCCTGCTCTACCCGGGGCCGGGGGCGAAGGACATCTTGACCGAGCCGCCGGTGGGACCGGTGACGCTGATCGTCGTCGACGGAACCTGGTCGCAGGCCAAGACGGTCGTGCGCGACAACCCGGCGCTCCAGGCGCTGCCGCGGTACGCGTTCCACGCGCCGGAACCGTCGATCTACCGGATCCGGAAGGAGCCGAAGGCCGAGTACTGCTCGACCCTCGAGGCACTCATGCACGTGCTCGGCGCGCTCGAGGGCGATGCCGCGAAGTTCCGGGCACTGCTCGCGCCGATGAACGCGATGATCGAGGCGCAGCTCGCGGCGCAGGCCGGCAGCGCGCGCCGGGACACCGTGCGCCAGCCGAAGCCGCCGCGCCCGCCGAAGCGCCCGCTCCCCGCGGACGTGATCGCGCGCCGCGCGGATCTCGTGGTCCTCGCGGGCGAGGCGAACGCGTGGCCGTACGCGGCGGGCGCGCAGAGCCCCCGCGACGAGCTCGTGCACGTCGTCGCGCACCGCCTCGCGACGGGCGAGACGCTGTCACGCGTGATCGCGCCGGAGCGCGCCCTGTCGCCGACCACGACGTTTCACGCGCGGCTCTCCGAGGAGCGGTTGCGGGCCGGCTCCGCACGCGGGGCGGCCATCGCCGACCTCGCCGCGTTCCTCCGCCCGACCGACCTGGTGTGCACGTGGGGCCACTACGGCGCGCAGCTCGTCGCGGAGTCCGGCGGCGCGCTGCCGCCGCGGATCGACCTGCGCGCCGCGGCGTACGCGCACACGAACAAGAAGATCGGCGCTCTCGAGGACTACGCACGCTCGCTCGGCGACGTGACGCCGGTCGCCGAGGGGCGCGGCGGCCACCGCGCCGCGTGTCTCGCGCGGATCCTCACGAGCTGGCTCGGATGACGAAGACCGTTTGCCGCTGTCCGGAGTGCGGCTCGACCGAGGCGTACTGCGACGAGTCGCGCTCGATCGTCGACCTCTCGTACATGACCTGCCCCGCCTGCGGCAACGCCGGCCTCAACGACTCGTGGCAGGTCGCCGAGGACTGGCTCGTCGAGATCGATCTCCCCGACGGCGCGCCCATCCCCGCGACGCTACCGGGCCTCGCCGACGGCGAGTACTTCCAGCAGCAGCTCGCGAAGGCGCGCGAGGCACGCGAGGCGCGCGAGGCCGAGGCACCGCGTTCGCGCTGGCGCGTGATGGGCCGCGACACGTTCGCGCGCGAGGACTACGTCGCAGGCGAGTTCGCGACGGAAGCCGAGGCGAAGCGCAGGGTCGCGGAGCTGGAGGCGCGCCACGCCGCGTCGCAGGACGAGGCGCTCCGCGACGAGGTCTGGATCCTGGAGGTGAAACCGTCATGAGCGAGAGCAAGAACGTCTGCCGCTGCCCCGCGTGCGGCTCGACCCGGGCGCACTACGATGGCCAGCGCTCGACCAGCACCGGGACCTTCATGACCTGCCCCGCGTGCGGCCACGAAGGTCTGTTCGATCGCTGGGAGGTGACCCGCGACTGGTACGTCCAGATCGAGCTCCCCGCCGGCGCGCCCGTGCCCGCGAACCTGCCACCCCAGACCGCCGCCGAGCGCGCCGCGCTCGAAGCGACCGCGCGGTGGTACGTCATGGCGCACGACTCCTACGCACGCGAGGACCGCGTCGTCGGCGAGTACACCACCGAGGCGGACGCGAAGCGCGCGCTCGCCCTCGCCCAGCAGCAGCCGGGCGCGGACCACATGTGGATCGTCAAGGGCGGCAGCTAAGGTCTGTCCGCGAAGGTCGCGGTCCGCGCCTTGGCGGCGCGGCGGCGCGACAGCTCGACACCGATCGCGTCGAGGCCGGCCGCGTTCGCGGCCGCGAGCGCGGTGCCCTGGCCGCAGAACGGGTCGACGACGACGCGAGCGCCGGTCTCCGCGATGAACCCGATCGCGGCCTCGGCCGCGGCGCTGCCCATCGCGCGTGACCAGCTCATCGTCCCGAGCGCCGGGAGGACGTCGGCCGTGGACGCACCCGGTGAGAGGCGGCGCTCGCGCGAGACCGCGATCAGGTGCGCGTACGCGGGCCGGCCGAACGTGGTCGTCCCCGCGGGCACGCGGCACACGACCTTGTGGAACAGCGCGTGGCTCCCCGCGGCGTCGGCGCCCGAGAGCACGAGGTGGCCCTTGTCGATCCAGCGGCCGTCGTGCTTGACGTCGGTCTGATAGAAGACGGCGACCGCGTCGTCGGCGACCGCACGGCACGCGGCCGCGACGGTGTCGACGAACCACGCGCGCCAGCCGGCGACGCCGAGCGCGGGGATCTCGCTGTGGTCGGGCAGCGACGTGAAGATCGCGTGGTCATCCGGCAGGCGGCGCGCGAGGTACGCGACGCCGTCGCCGCAGATGACTTCGCGCGCCGGCACGACGCCGACGCTACTCCGGATCGATCACGAAGTCGTCATGCGCGACCGGGTGTCCCGGCCTCAGGCCTGGCCGATCAGGCCCTGCTTGCGCCACGCCCGGAGCTGCTTGCGAAGCTCCTTGTCGGCGAGCGCCTCGCGCATGCCGGGGTGCGCGTCGAGCACGGCGCTCCACGCCGCGGCCATGAACGCCTCGTTGTCGACGCCGGTGTCCGCGGCCAGCTTCGCCGCCCGGGACAGCAGCTCCAGGAGATCGGTGGTCGGGGTCATGCGAATCAACATTCGCATCGCGGGGGTGGCCCGCCACCTGCACGATCGGATGGCCTCTCAGCGGATCTCGGTGATCGAGAATTCGCGCGTCTTGCCGGGCAGCTTCAGCTCGACGTCATCGTCGACGCGCTTGCCGAGCAGCGCCCGCCCGAGCGGCGAGGACGTGGTGACGACTTGCACGCCACCCGACAGCATCGTGCCGCCCCCGGCGGGAGCGATGAATAACGTCTCGGTCTCCCCGTCCTCGTCGATCGTCACCAGCGCGGTGAGCGCGACCGGATCGGTCCGCGAGAACGCGCGCAGCACGAGGCGACCGACGTCGTGCACCGCGGCCTCGAGGTCGGCCACCCGCTGTGCGACGCCACGCGCGAGGTAGCTCTGCTCGAGCCCGCGGGTGTCCTTATCGTTCTCGGCCTTGGCCTCGGGGTGCGTCGCGCCCTCGATGGCGGTCGCATGGGCGGCCCGCGCGGTGACGAGCGCGGCCTCGAGCGCGGCGAGCAGCTCGGCGCGTAGCGTCTCCTTGGTCACGAGCGCGTCACTTTCATGCTTGAGCTTCCTTCGAATCGGGACTAGAAGGGCGCTCGTGAAGCGACTTCTGGTGGTAGGTGGCGTGCTCGCGCTGGCAGCGTGCACGAGGGCGGACGAGGGCCGGCCCGCCGCGCACGCCGCGCCCCGGATCGTCGAGGTGGCGCCGTCGGGGCTGGAGAAGCTGATCGTCGACCTCGAGACCTGCGGGCTCGAGCGCCATCAGATCACGTCCACGTGCCCCGCGATGCGAGTGCTGTCCGCGGAGCTCGCGACGCGCAGGCCGCAGCTGTCGGTCGCGCTCGGCACGCGGCTGCTCGCGCACCGCGCGCCGGCCGTGCGTATCCAGGCCGCCGAGCTGCTCGGATCCGACGGCGCGAACGCGATCGTGGATGCGGCGCGCGGCGAGCGTGATGACCGCGTGCGCGAGGCGATGATCCACACGCTGGCGCCCAATGCCTCCGCGAACCCGCGGATCGCGGCGTTCCTGCTTGAGTCCACGCAGCACGTGGCGCCGGCCGTGCGCGCGCGTGCGCTGGATGCGCTGACGCGCCCGAGCAGCCGGTCGATCCCCGGCGCCGCGGCCCGCGTGCTCGCGATGGCGGAGCGCGATCCCGATCCGGCGCTGCGCCGCGAAGCGTGCGCCGCGGGTGGCAAGCTCGGCGATGCGTCGTTCGTGCCCTTCTACGAGCGGATCACCCGGAGTGCCGCGGATCCGGAGCTGTACGCCGCGTGCATGCAGGGCGTGGTGGCGATGTTCCACAACGCCCCGACGTTCGACACCGCGAACGAGGCCGCGTACCGCCTGTTCCTGCGCCGGATCTCCGAGACGCCCCGCAGCGAGCACGCACCGCCGTGGCAGGTCCTGAGCGCGTTCTGCTACGACTCGCGCGAGGCCGACCTCGCGAGCCTCGCGGCGTGGCGCACGGCGGCGACGTGGTTCGATCCGGCAGAGGTCAAGGCCGCGCTCGCGAGTGTGATC